>NZ_JASTTJ010000006.1:0-381691 GCF_032248645.1 Streptomyces zaehneri | reverse complement strand
CGGTTGGGCCGGGGGCCACCCCCTTGTCGTCGCATCCTCCTCACACCGCCGCGATACGCCGCAGCGTGTCCGCGATGGTGTCGGACGAGGGCAGCCACAGCCGTTCCAGCGAGGGCGCGTAGGGCGCGGGCATCGGGGGCGGCGCCACCCGGGTGACGGGCGCGTCCAGGTGCCAGAACCCCTCGTCGACGGCGAGCGCCGCGAGTTCGGCGCCGACGCCGAAGTCCCGTACCGCCTCGTGCGCGATGACCAGCCGGTTGGTCTTGGCGAGGGAGGCGAGCACCGTCTCCCGGTCCAGCGGGGCGATCGTGCGCAGGTCGATCACCTCCACGCTCACGCCCTCGGCGGCGAGCGACCGCGCGGCGGCCAGGGCGTCCTGGACCATCCGCGACCAGGAGACGAGCGTGATGTCGGTGCCTTCGCGGACCACCTTCGCCCGGCCCAGCGGGACCAGGTGGCCGACCGGTGGCTTCGGGCCCTTGAGGCCGTACTGGAGCCGGTTCTCGACGAAGACGACCGGGTTGGGGTCCTGGATGGCGGCGCGCAGCAGGCCGTAGGTGTCGGCCGGGTTGGACGGCATCACCACCGTCAGCCCCGGGATGTGGGCCAGCAGCGCTTCCAGGCTCTGCGAGTGCTGGCTGCCGGAGGAGCGCCCGGCGCCGAACTGGGTGCGCACCACCAGGGGCATGGCGGCCCGGCCGCCGGTCATGAAGCGCAGCTTGGCGGCCTGGTTGAGCAGCATGTCGAGGCAGACGCCGATGAAGTCCATGTACATGATCTCGACGACCGGTTTCATGCCGGCCATGGCCGCCCCCACCGCCGTGCCGAGGATGGCGCTCTCGCTGATCGGCGTGTCCCGGACCCGGCCCGGGAACGCGTCGGCCAGGCCGCGGGTCAGCCCGAAGACGTTCCCGCCCGCGCCGACGTCGATTCCGGCGACGAACACAGCGGGGTCGGCCGCGAGTTCGTGCTCCAGGGCGAGCCGTACGGCGTCCATCGAGCGAAAGATCTCGCCGGTGGCCGGGGCGGGCTCGGGCCGGGCGGGACGCGGGGCCGAGACGAAGTCGTACAGGGTCTCGGGGGCCGGCTCGGGCAGGCCCCTGGCCCACTCGACCGCCGCCTCGATCTCCTCGTCGATCTCCTCGTCGACCGCGTCGGCCGCCGCGGCCGGCACGCCCGCCGCCGCCAGGTGCCGGCGGGCCACCAGCAGCGGGTCGCGTTCCTTGGCGGCGGCGACCTCCTGCGCACTGCGGTAGCGCTCGGGGTCGCCCTCGTAGTGGCCGTGCCAGCGGTAGGTCTCGGCCTCCACCAGGACCGGACCGCCGCCGCCCCGCAGCCGCTCCACCACGTCGGTCATCATCCCGGCCACCGCGAGGACGTCGTTGCCGTCGACGTGCGCGTACCCGATGCCGTACCCCGCGGCCCGGGCGGAGAGCGGGGCCCGGTGCTGCTCGGCGGCGGGCGAGAACTCGGAGTAGTGGTTGTTCTCGCAGAGGAAGACGACCGGCAGGTCCCACACGGCGGCCAGGTTGACCGCCTCGTGGAACATGCCCTGCGCGACCGCGCCGTCCCCGAAGAACGCCACCACCACGTCACCCGCGGCACGCAGTTTGGCCGCGGTCGCCACGCCCGTGGCGATCGGGAGTCCGGCGCCGACGATCCCGTTGGCGCCGTAGATGCCGAGGCCGGGGTCCGCGATGTGCATCGAGCCGCCGCGGCCGTGACACGTACCCGCCTCCTTGCCCATCAGCTCGGCCATCATGGACGCCGAGTCCAGCCCCTTGGCCAGGACATGGCCGTGACCGCGGTGGGTGGAGGTGATCCCGTCGCGGGGGCCGAGCGGCCAGCAGGCGCCCACCGCGCTGGCCTCCTGACCGATCGACAGGTGCAGGAAGCCGGGGATCTCCGTCGCCCTGTACAGCTCGGACGCCCGCTCCTCGAAACGCCGGATACGGCGCATCCGGCGATACATCTCCAGGAGCTGGTCCGCGTGCGCGGATGCCGCTCCCCTCTGCTGGGGTGCCTCGGTCGTCGTCATGCGCGTCCTCGCAATGCTCGCCGGGGCGGCGCAAAGGCCGCACCGTCTGAGTCCTACTTTTAATGTACCGTCTGGTCTAGCAAACTTCTTCGAGCACAACAGAAACGATGTCCCCGGGCCCGCTTCCCCCCGGACGTGCCCCCGGGCGGTCCGGACGCGGGCCCGGGACGGGTCGTACCGACACGTCGGCACATCAGGCGGGGAGTGGAGCAATGCCCAGACCACCGGGCCACGGGCCGGGTTTCGAGGTCAGACGCCAGAAGATCATCGACACGGCCGCCGAGCTGTTCGCCCGCCAGGGCTACGCGGCGACCTCCGTCAACGACCTGGGCCGGGCGGTCGGGCTCGCCAAGGGGGCGCTGTACTACTACATCGACTCCAAGGAGAACCTGCTGATCGAGATCCAGTCCCGGGTGATGGCCCCGCTGCTCTCCCGGGCCGGGGAGATCGCGGCGCTCGACGCGGATCCGCTGGTGCGGCTGCGACTGCTGTCGGAGTCGCTGCTGACGATCATCTTCCGCAGGCTCGACCACATCTGGGTCTACGAGCACGACTACCGCAGCCTCACCGGCGACCACCTGACGACCCTGCTCGGCCGGCGCGCCGAGTTCGAGCGGCTGGTGCGGGGTCTGCTCACCAAGGCCATGGAGCGGGGCAGCTTCCGCGCGGTCGACCCGCACGTGGCCACCCTGCAGTTCCTCAACCTGCACAACCACACCTACCAGTGGGTGAAGCCGGACGGCCGCTGGGACGCCGCGTATCTGTCCCGCGCGTACTGCGACACCCTGCTGCGCGGGTTCGGCGCGCCCGCCGCCGCCCTGCCGGACGTGGAGGAGGCGGCGGCGGCGTTCAAGCGCGAGCGCCCCGATCTGCCCCTCGACCCGGAAGCCGAGTGGCGGTCCGCCTCGGTGGCGAGCTGACCGAAGGGGCTCGCGGCACCCGCCGCGGGCCCCTTCGCCGCTCACACCTGCTTCACCAGCGCCCTGGCGATGACATCGCGCTGGATCTCGTTCGTGCCCTCGCCGATCTCGAGGATCTTGGCGTCGGCGTAGAACCGCGAGATCTCCGACTCCCGCACATAGCCGTATCCGCCGTGGATCTGCACCGCCTGGGAGGCGGCCCGGTTGGCGACCTCGGAGGCGTACAGCTTCGCCATGGCGGCCTCCGTGCCGTACGGACGCCCCTGGTCGGCGAGCCAGGCGGCCCGGTAGACCATCCACCGGGCGGCCTCGAACTCCGTGCCGATGTCGGCGATCTTGTGGGCGACGGCCTGGAACGCCGACAGCGGACGGCCGAACTGGTGCCGTTCCGTGGCGTGTTTGACGGCGAGCGCGAGGGCCGCCTTGGCCAGCGACAGCCCCAGGGCGGCGACGCTGATGCGGCCCTTGTCCAGCACGGAGAGGAACTGGCGCAGCCCGCCCCCCTCCTCGCCGACGAGATGGCCGTCGGGGACGAAGCAGTCGGCGAAGACCAGTTCACGGGTGTCCATGGCGTGCCAGCCGAGCTTCCTCAGCTTGGCCCCGCACGTGTAACCGGGGGTACCGGTCGGCACGTAGAAGGTGGCGAAGCGTTTGCGCCCGTCCTCGTCACGGCCGGTGGTGGCCAGCAGGGTGACGCCCTGGCTGATGTCGGTGCCGGCGTTGGTGATGAACATCTTGGTGCCGTCGATCACCCAGCCGCCGTCCGCCCGGCGGGCGGTTGTGGTGATGCCGGCCGCGTCGGACCCGGCGCCCGGCTCGGTCAGGCCGAACGCGCCGAGTGCCTCGCCCCGGGCCAGCGGCGCCAGCCAGCGCCGCTTCTGCTCCTCGGTGCCGTAGGCCAGCAGCGGGAGGGTGGCGATGGTGGAGTGCGCGTTCCAGGAGGAGGCCACCGACTGGTCGGCGGCGCCGAGTTCCTCCATGACGGCGACGTAGGAGACCATGTCGGAACCCGCGCCCCCGTACTCCTCGGGGACGAGCATGCCCATCAGGCCGAGTTCGCCGAGCTTGGTGAAGACAGGGGTGGGGAACTCCTCGTTCTCCGACCACTGGGCCGCGTTCGGGGAGATCTCCTTGGCCGCGAACTCGCGGACCATGTCCTGGAGGTCCCGGGTCTCCTCCGGCAGGTCGAAATCCATGTCACAGTCCCTTCGGGGTCAGCAGAACCTTGAGGTGGCGGGCCCGGTCAGCGGCCAGGTCCGCGAAGACCCCGGCTCCTTCCGAGAGCGGGAAACGTCCGGTGATCAGTGCGGACGCGTCCAGGCGTCCGGTGCTCATCAGGTCGATCACCCGGGGGATGTCGAAGTTGTAGCCGAGCGTGCCGACCACCGACCGCTCGTAGAAGACGAGTTGGCCCATGTCGAACTCGACGCTGCCGTGGCCGACGCCGGCGAGCACCACCCGGCCGCCGCGCCGGACTGTGGTGACGGCCCGCGCCGCGAGCGCGGGGACACCGGTCGCGTCGATGACGACGTCCGGGCCGATCCGGCCGGTCTTCAGGAACACCTCGCGGCGTACGTCGCTCGCGCGCGGGTCGAAGGCCTCGGTGACGCCGAGGCCGAGGAGCGCCTCGCGGCGCGCGGCGAGGGGTTCGCTCACATAGAGTCCGGCCGCGCCGGCGATACGGGCGGCCAGGACGACCGCGACGCCGATCGGTCCGCCGCCGACGACGAGGACGTTGTCCCCCGGCCGGACGCCGGCCCGGGTGACGGCGTGCAGACCGACCGCGAGGGGTTCGGCGGCGGCCGCCATCTCGTCGCTCACGTTGTCGGGAAGCGGCGTGAGCCCCGCGATCGGCACGGTGACGCGGTCGGCGAAGGCGCCGGGCGAGGCCAGGCCCACCGAGCCGCTGCGGGGACAGATGTGGTACTCGCCGCGCGCGCACCAGAAGCAGACGCCGCACCGCCAGACGGGGTCGGCGGCGACCCGGTCGCCGACCTCGACCCCGGGCACCTCGGCGCCCAACGCCACCACGGTGCCGCTCAGTTCGTGCCCGAGGGCGAGCGGCGGACTGGCTCCGGTCAGCGGGTGCGGACCGGAGCGGATCATGTGCGGCCCTTCCAGGAACTCGTGCAGGTCGGTGCCGCACACCCCGCACCAGGCGACCTCGACCACGGCCTCGTGCGGTCCCGGCTCGGGCGGGTCGGGTACCTCCTCCAGCCGCAGGTCGCGCGCGCCGTGCCAGCGCAGTGCCTTCATCGTCTCCACCCCTTTCGTGTCGTACGGTCCCCTCGCGCGGTCAGCTGTCGTCCGCGGCGCCCCCGAAGCGCGCCTTGCCGGGGCCGTGTTCGAGGAACGACCGGATCCCGGTGGTGGCGTCGGCGGTGCCGAAGACCCCCGTGAACAGGGACCGTTCGAGCGCGAGCCCGGCGGACAGGCCGGAGTCGGCGCCGTGGTCCACGGCCTCCTTGATCGCCTCCAGGGCCGCGGCGGGCCCCTCGGCGAGCCGCCGGGCGTAGCGCAGAGCCGTGTCGTGCACCTCGGCGGCGGGCACGACCTCGTCCACCAGTCCGAGCCGCAGCGCCTCCCCGGCGCCCACCCGGCGGCCGGTCATCAGCAGGTTCTTGGCCCTCGACGGCCCGATCAGCCGGGTCAGCCGCTGGGTGCCGCCCGAGCCCGGCATGATCCCCAGCTGCACCTCGGGCTGACCGAGGACCGCGTCGTCGGCCGCCACCCGGTAGTCGGCGGCGAGTGCCAGTTCGAGGCCGCCGCCGAGCGCGTACCCGGTGATCGCCGCCACGACCGGCACCGGCAGCCGGGCGACCTCGTCGAAGGTCCGCTGCAACGCCCGGTTCCAGCCCCGCACTTCCTCGGGGTCCATGGCCGCCAGGGCCCCGACGTCCGCCCCGGCGGCGAACAGCCGCTCGCCTCCGTACAGCACGACGGCCCGCACCGCACGGCTGTCGGCCAGCTCGCGCACCCGGGCGGCCAGCTCGCCGCGCTGGGCGGTGTCGAAGGCGTTCATCGGCGGATGGTCGAGCCGGACCGTGACGACGGGTCCGTCGGTGTCGAGGCGGATACGGGGCACGGGGCCTCCTCCGTGGGGAAGCGACATCGCGCCCGCCTGGAAGGTTGTCGACCGGTGCGCTCCGTCGTAAAGTGCGGCAAGAGTTTTATAGACCAAGAGGTACACTAAATCTTGGGAGCGGGCAACCGACCGGTCGGGACAATCCCGGCCGCTGAGCCGGAGAGTCGCCGTGCACAATTTCTCGAGCATCCTCGATCACCACCTGGCCCAGCGGCCCGACGCCGTGGCCGTGACACAGGAGGACCGCCGCCTGACGGTGCGCACCCTCCATGACCGGGTCAACCGGCTGGCCGCCGGCCTGACGGAGCTGGGCGTCGGGCGCGGCGACGTCGTGGGCCTGCTGCTCCACAACCGGCCGGAGTTCCTGGAGCTGGTGTACGCCGTCAATCGCGTCGGAGCCGTCTTCCTGCCGCTGAACTACCGGCTGTCCGAGGACGAATGGGCGTACATCCTCGACCACTCCCGGGCGAAGGCGGTCGTCACCGAGCCGGAGTTCGAACGGGCCGCGGACCGGATCGCCGAAAGGCTGGCCGGCCTGGAGCGGCGGATCCTGGTGGACGGCGAGGCCCCCTCGGACCGGTGGACCGGTTACGAGGCGCTGCTGGAGCGGCACCGGGGCGCGCGGGTGGAGCCGGTGGACGTCGAGCCGCACGACCTCCAGCGTCTGATGTACACCTCCGGCACCACCTCGCGACCCAAGGGCGTGCGGATCACCTACGGGAACCTGCACGCCAAGAACGTGGCGCAGATCGTGCAGTTCGGCCTGACCGCGGCGGACACCACGCTGGTGGCGGGCCCGCTGTACCACGTAGGCGGCCTCGACATGCCCGCCCTCGCGGTGCTGTACGCGGGCGGCGGCGTGGTCCTCCAGCGCAGGTTCGACGCCGCGGGCGTCCTGCGGGCCATCCAGGAACACCGGGTCACCAACGCCTGGCTGGCGCCCGTCATGGTCAACGCGGTCCTGGAGGTCCCGGACCGGGAGTCGTACGACACCTCCTCGATGCGCTTCATCGTGGGCGGCGGCGAGAAGACCCCCGAGCCGGTGCTGCGGCGGATCATGAACGCCTTCCCCAACGCCTGGTTCGCCGACGCCTACGGACTGACCGAGACGGTCTCCGGCGACACCTTCCTCGACCGGGAGCACGCACTGTCCAAGCTGGGCTCGGTCGGCCGTCCCGTGCCGCACACCCGGGTCAGGATCGTCGACGACACGGACCAGGAGGTCCCGGCCGGCGAACTGGGCGAGATCACGCTGCGCGGCCCGAAGGTCTTCGCGGGCTACTGGCGCGACGAGAAGGCCACGGCCGCGGCGCTCAGGGACGGCTGGTTCCACACCGGGGACATCGGACACGTCGACGAGGACGGCTTCCTCTACATCGACGACCGCAAGAAGGACATGATCGTCTCCGGCGGGGAGAACATCGCCACGCCCGAGGTCGAACGGGTCCTCTACGAGCACCCGGCCGTTCTGGAGGCCGCGGTGGTCGGCCTGACCCACCCTCGCTGGGGCGAGGTCCCGCGGGCCTTCGTGGTGTTCCGGCCCGGGGCCGGCGCCGGGGCGGACGAGCTGCGGGAGTTCTGCCGGGAGCGCCTGGCCGGGTTCAAGGTGCCGGCCCGTTTCGACCTCGTCGGCGAACTGCCCCGCACCCCTTCGGGCAAGGTCCTCAAGCGGACCCTGCGCGACATCCCGGTGGAGGGCTGAACGATGGCCGACGTCAACACCGAACCGCGCCTGGACGGCAGGACCGCCTGGGTGACCGGCGCGGGCAAG
Organism: Streptomyces zaehneri; assembly: GCF_032248645.1. NCBI lineage: Bacteria > Bacillati > Actinomycetota > Actinomycetes > Kitasatosporales > Streptomycetaceae > Streptomyces > Streptomyces zaehneri. The sequence continues at coordinate 373,877 of NZ_JASTTJ010000006.1, read as the reverse complement.
GGTCTCGGCCGGGCGATCGCCGTCGCCCTGTCCGAGGCCGGGGCGGACGTGGCGGTGACCGCGCGCACGGCCGCCGATCTGGAGAGCCTGGAGGCCGAACTCGCCGGGCACGGCGGCAAGGTGCTGGTGCTGCCGGGCTCCGTGGCCGACCCGGACACGGTCCGCGCGGCGGTCGGGCGGATCACCGGTGCGACGGGGCGCCTGGACGTCCTCGTCAATTGCGCGGGGGTCAGTCCGCACTTCACCCGCAGCGAGTTCGTCACCGACGAGGACTGGCGGCGGGTGCTCGACGTCAACCTCCAGGGCACCTTCTCCTGCTGCCGCGAGGCCGGCAAGGTCATGCTGGAGCAGGGGTCCGGTTCGATCGTCAACGTGTCGTCGGTGCACGCGCGCACGGGCTTCGAGCGGATCGCCGCGTACGCCGCGAGCAAGGGCGGCGTCGAGGCCCTCACCAGGGCGCTCGCCGTGGAGTGGGCGGACCGCGGGGTGCGCGTCAACGCCCTGGCGCCCGGCTACTTCCGTACGGACCTCAGCTCGGGGCTGCTGGACAGCCGCTGGGGTGAGCGGATCGTGCGGGGCACTCCGCTCGGCCGGGTGGGCGACGCCGGGGAACTGGGCGGCGCGGCGGTGTTCCTCGCCTCGGACGCCTCCCGGTTCGTCACGGGGACGACCGTCACCGTGGACGGCGGCTGGACGGCGTGGTGACCGCTGTCCGGACGGCCGCTGGCTGACGCGGCCCGGACCGCAAGGAGCCGCCCCGGGCCCCGCCGGGGCGGTCGCGCGCTATCCGAGGACGTCCGAGATGTCCCGGCGGTACGACTGCGGCAGGCCGAAGAGTTCCTCGGAGACGGCCCGCACCGCGCCGACCACCAGCGGGGCGACGAGCTCCAGCGAGGAACGGCCGTCGCCGACCACCGAGATCGCCCCGACCGGTCCGGCCGGACCGCGCAGCGCGAGACCGACACAGCCGAGCTCCGGGAAGCACTCTCCCCGGTCGATGGCCAGTCCGCCCCGCCGGCGCACCAGGCCCAGCTCGCGGTGGAGTTGGCCGAGATGACCGATGCTGTGCTGGGTGCGCCGCTCGATCAGCTGCGCGTACCGCGTGTCGATCTCCTCCGGGCTCAGCCAGGCGAGCATGGCCTTGCCGAGGCCGGTGCAGTGGGCGATGGCGCGGCCGCCCACCTTCGACGGGATGTCCACCGCGGCGCGGCCCCCCACCTTGTCCAGGTAGTAGATCTCCGGCCCGTCGAGCACCGCGAGATGGACGACCATCCTGGTCCGCACGGCCAGGTCCAGCAGGTGGGGCGCCGCGGCGGCGCGCAGCGCGCTGTGCCCGATCTCCCGGCCGCCGAGGCCCAGCGCACGGCTGCCCAGCGTGTATCCGGCCACCGTGTGGCGCAGCCAGTCGAGGCGGACCAGCTGGTCGAGTATCCGATGCGTGGTCGAGCGGGGCAGATGGGTCCTGCGGGAGACGGATTCGAGCGTCAGATGGGTCTGGGGACGATCGAACAGGTCCATGATCAGCGTTACGCGCTCCATCATCGACGGAGGCGGCGCGGGCCCGTCGACCTCGGAGGATCGCGAGCTCAGACGAAGGGCAGACGTCATCGTCGGTGCCTCTCTGATCAAACTGAAATCAATTCTAGTTCGGCGCCGGCGTCAAGGTATCAATGCCCCGGTCCGCAGTGAAAGAGTCGTGCACCGATTTATTGGGACGATCGGTCCATTCATAGGCGAACGCAAAAACGTACCGCTCCCCGGCGGAGCTTTTCCGGGGAGCGGTACGTCAGGCGAGCGGTACGTCCGGCGAGGTACGTGCTGCCGCTGTCAGCCGTGGGTGAGATCGAGGGCGATGTCCACGATCATGTCCTCCTGCCCGCCGACGAGGCCGCGTCTGCCGACCTCCGCCAGAATGGTGCGGGCGTCGAGGCCGTACTGCCGCGCCGCGGCCTCGGCATGGCGCAGGAAGCTGGAGTAGGCACCGGCATAGCCCAGCGTGAGGGTCTCCCGGTCGACGCGCACCGGCCGGTCCTGGAGCGGACGGACCAGGTCCTCGGCGGCGTCCTGGAGGGCGAACAGATCGCAGTCGTGCTTCCAGCCGTACAGGTTCGCGACGGCGACGAACGGCTCGATCGGGCAGTTCCCGGCGCCCGCGCCCTGGCCCGCGAGCGAGGCGTCGACCCGGGTCGCCCCCTCCTCCACCGCCACCACGGAGTTCGCCACCGACAGGGAGAGGTTCTCGTGCGCGTGGATGCCGATCTGGGTGTCCGGGTCGAGCACGTCCCGGTAGGCGCGGATCCGGTCGCGCACCCCGTCCATGGTCAGCCTGCCGCCGGAGTCGGTGACGTACACGCAGTGCGCGCCGTAGGACTCCATCAGCCTGGCCTGGCCCGCCAGGGCCTGCGGGGACGTCATGTGGCTCATCATCAAAAATCCCGAGACGTCCATGCCGAGTTCGCGTGCGGTGCCGATGTGCTGGGCGGCCACGTCCGCCTCCGTGCAGTGGGTGGCGATGCGCACCGAGCGGACCCCGAGGGCGTAGGCCCGCCTCAGTTCGGCGACGGTGCCGATGCCGGGCAGGAGCAAAGTCGTGAGGACCGCGCGGTCGACGGCGTCCGCGGCCGCCTCGATCCACTCCCAGTCGGTGTTGCTGCCCGGCCCGTAGTTGAGGCTGCCGCCGGCGAGTCCGTCGCCGTGGGCGACCTCGATCGCGTCCACCCCCGCCCGGTCGAGGGCGGCGGAGATCCGGGCCACGAACTCGGGCGTGATCCGGTGCCGGACGGCGTGCATCCCGTCCCGGAGGGTGACGTCCTGCACGTAGAGCCTGCGGGGGGCGGTCACCGGGTCACCTCCGTGGCCGGTCGCCGGGCGATGCGCTCGGCGATGCGCTCGGCGACCCGCAGGGCGGCCGAGGTCATGATGTCGAGGTTGCCGGCGTAGGCGGGCAGGTAGTGGGCGGCGCCCTCCACCTCCAGGAACACGGAGACCTTCGTTCTCGCCGCGGTGCGGTCGCCGTCCGGCAGCAGGGTGTGCACCGGGTCACCGGCGGGCACCGGCGTGAACTGGACCTTCTGCTTGAGCCGGTAGCCCGGCACGTACGCGGCGACCTCGGCCACCATCTCCTCGACGGAGGTCCGGACCGCGTCGTGGTCCGCCTCGCCGATCAGGCAGTACACCGTGTCCCGCATGATCAGCGGCGGTTCCGCCGGGTTCAGGACGATGATCGCCTTGCCCCGGCGGGCACCGCCCACCCGCTCGATGGCGCCGGCCGTGGTCTCGGTGAACTCGTCGATGTTGGCCCGGGTACCGGGTCCGGCCGACCTGGAGGCGATCGAGGCGACGATCTCGGCGTAGGGCACCGGTGTGACCCGGCTGACCGCGTGGACGATCGGAATGGTCGCCTGGCCGCCGCAGGTGACCATGTTGACGTTGTCGACGGCGCTGCCGGACCTCGCGGCGCTCTCCAGGTGCTCGTCGAGGTTCACCGTGGGCACCACGAAGGGGCCGATCGCGGCTGGGGTGAGGTCGACCAGCCGCTTGCCGTACGGGGCGAGCTTCCCGGCGTTCTCGGCATGGGCCTTCGCCGACGTGGCGTCGAAGACGATCTCGATGTCCTCGAAGCCGGCCATGCGGATCAGGCCGTCCACGCCCTCGTGCGTGACGGGGACCTTCAGACGCGCGGCGCGCGCCAGGCCGTCCGAGTCCGGGTCGATGCCGGCCATCGCGGCCATCTCCAGGGTGTCGGACAGGCGCAGCACCTTGATCATCAGGTCGGTGCCGATGTTGCCGGAGCCGACAACGGCCACCTTGGTCTTCGTCATCCGTGTTCCTCGAGTTCCTCGCGCTTTTCGGGGGGCCCGGGTGCCTCGGGTGGCTCAGGTCGCTCAGGTGCCGCGGATGCCTCGGGAGCCTCGAAAGGCCCGGGATCCTCCGGCGCGAAGGCCGCCGTCACCGAGCCCAGGCCCGACAGCTCGGCCCGTACGGTGACGCCGGGCGGGGTGGGGACGAGCGGGCCCAGGGCGCCCGAGAGGACGACCTGTCCGGCGCGCAGCGGGTCGCCGAACTCCCTGGCCGTGCGCGCCAGCCACAGCAGCGCGGCGAGCGGATCGCCCAGGCAGGCCGCGCCGTCGCCCTCGGAGACGAGCTCGCCGTCGGCGTACAGCCGCATGGTCACGTCCCGGGGCGTGAACTCCCCGAGACCGACCCGCCGGCGGCCGAGCACGAACAGGCCGCTGGACGCGTTGTCGGCGATCGTGTCGGTGATCGCGATGTCCCAGTCGGCCACCCGGCTGTCCACGATCTCCAGCGCGGCCACGGCGTGTCCGACCGCCGACCGGACGCGCTCGGCGTCGAGGTCGTCGTCGTCCAGGTCGGCGGCGAGCACGAACGCGATCTCCGCCTCGGCCCTGGGCTGGAGCAGCCTGTGGCCGGGGACGGCGGGCAGGGCGGAGACGTCCATGTCGTCCAGGAGGACGCCGAAGTCGGGCCGGTCCACCCCTACCTGGCGCTGCACCGACGCGGACGTCAGCCCGATCTTGCGGCCGACGACCCGTGCCCCGGCGGCGATCCGGTCGTCGGCGACGCGCCGCTGGACGGCGTACGCGAGGCCGATGTCGGTCGCGCCGAGCAACTCGCGCACCGGTGCGCAGGGCCGGCGGTCATCGGCCGCGCGGGTGAGGCGTGCGGCCGCCTCGGCCACCGCTCTCTCACGGTGCGCGACGGCCGTCGGTTCCCGGACGTCTGTCATTGCCCTCCTCAAGTCGTGCCGGCCTTCAGCCTGGGCCGCGGTGCCGGACGCGGGCCGGGGGTGTTCCGCTCACCGGGACTCGCGGGGCGGGCGCGGGGCGGGTCTCGGTCAGCGAGATGCCGCGACGGCGGGCCCACGCCGCCTCGTTACCTTCGCCGTGGCCACCCCGGGAGTGCGCCCTGCCCGGCTCCGTGAACCGCGGCACGCGCCGGGGCCCCACCCCCCACCAAGAACGTCGGCACTCATGAGGAGGTTCGGATGAGCATCAACGAGGATGCCTACGACGTGATCGTCGTGGGGTCGGGCGGAGGTCTGGTCGGGGCGTACGTGGCGGCCTCGCGCGGCCTGCGCACGCTCGTCGTCGAGAAGACCGACCGGGTCGGCGGCACCGTGGCCTACTCCGGCGCGGGTCTGTGGTTCCCGGGGTCCGCCCCGCTGAGCCGGGCCGGGCTGGGGGACGACGTCGAGGAGGCACGGGCGTATCTGCGCAGTGTCGTCGACGACCCGGCCCGCGAGCCGCTCCAGGACGCGTATCTGGCGGCCGGGGTCCGGCTGATCGACGAGCTCGAGCAGAACCCCTGGTTCCGGTCCTTCGTCCACGGCCCGGTGCCGGACTACTACGCGGCGGGTCCGGGGGCGTCACCCACGGGACACACCGTCTTCCCGCCGCCGCTCGAGGCCGCCGAGCTCCGCGAGCGCAGGGCGCTGGTCCGTGACTCGCTTCCCACCGAGCGGTTCGGCTTCGACGAGGGACCGGTCCTGGTCGGCGGCCGGGCGCTGATCGGCCGGGCGCTGTCGGCGTTCCTGGAGACGGGCAACGGCGAACTGCGCCTGAACACCGCGCTGGAGAGCCTGGTCGTCGAGGACGGCAGGGTCACCGGTGTGGAGGTCGTCAGCGACGGTCAACGGGTCCGGATCCGGGCCGGGCGGGGTGTGCTGCTGGCGGCCGGCGGCTTCGAGCGCGACCGTGAGCTCCGCGAGAAGCACCAGTGGCCGCTCACCGGGGAGTGGTCCGAGGGCGCCCCGGCCAACACCGGTGACGCCCTGCGGGCGGGCATCGCGGTGGGTGCGGACACCGACCTGCTGGACGAGGCCTGGTTCGTGCCGGGGCTCATCCATCCGGACGGCCTGCCGGTCTTCCACACCGGTACCCGGGGCGGGATCTGGGTCAACGGCGCGGGCGAACGCTTCGTCAACGAGACGCGGCCGTACGACCAGGCCGGGCACGAGATCGTCCGGCTGCACGCCGGCACCGGCGTGCGTCACATCCCGGCCCACTGGGTGTTCGACCAGCGACAGCTGGACCGGGACAGCATCGGGGGCCCGCCGGACGAGCCGCCGGGCCCGCAGTGGCTGGCGTCGGGCGCGCTGAAGAAGGCCGACACGCTCGAGGAACTGGCGCGCCTGATCGACGTCCCGTCCGAGGCGCTGACGCGGACGGTCGAGGAGTTCAACGGCTACGCGCGGACCGGGGTGGACGAGAGGTTCCACCGCGGTGAGACCCCGTGGGACCGGATGTTCCAGCACATCGTCCCGCTGCCGGCGGACCCCCGGCAGAACTTCGCGGCGAAGCCGGCGCCGGAGTGGCCGAACCCGCTGCTCCTGCCCATCGACGCACCGCCGTTCTACGCGGCGACCATCGTGCCGTCCGACATCGGCACGAAGGGCGGTCTGAGGATCGACACCCGTGCTCGGGTGCTGCGGCCCGACGGCCGGCCGATCGAGGGCCTGTACGCGACCGGGAACACCGCGGCCGCGATGTCGGGGCGCGTGTACCCGGGTGCGGGCACCCCGATCGGTTCGAGCCTCGCGTTCGGCTATCTCGCGGTGCTGGACATGGCCGGGGCGACGCGCTGACGGTACGGCGGCGCCCGGGACACGGTGGGTGTGCCGGGCGCCCCGCGGTGTGCCGCGCCGTTCGCCGTGCCGGGCTCTATGCCGCGGCGATCAGCCGCGCGGCGAGCCGCAGGTCCGTCTCCCCCTGCTCGGGGGAGATCTCCTCGGTCAGCACGGCCACGAAGAGCCCCCACCAGCTGTAGACGAGCAGCCGTACCCTGCCGCGCTCGGTCTCGGCGTCGGCGCGGCCGCCGAGCAGGCGCAGGAGCCGCTGTCCGAGCGCCCTGTCGACGATGTCGATCCGGGTCGGGACGACGCTCGCGTACTCCGTGAACGACGACAGCGCCACCGCCGAGGCCAGCAGACGGCTGCCCAGCAGCTTCCCGGTCAGCGCGACGAGCGTCTCCGCCACCTCCGTCGCGGGGTCGGCCGGTCCGTCGGCCGGTCCGTCGGCCGGCGGACCTCCGTCGCGGCCTCCGAGGAACTGTTCGATGTGCCATTCGAGGACCGCGAGGAACAGACAGGGCTTGGACGGGAAATAGCGGTACAGCGTGGCGATCGCGACGCCGGACTCCCTGGCCACGTCGTGCATCTGCACGCGGGAGAGTCCCTCGCGCGCTCCGAGTGCGGAGGCGGCGCTCAGGATGCGGACCCGCCGGGCGGCCTGGCGGCTCGACACCGGGTCGGCGGGCCGCCGGGCCCGTGCGGGTCTCGGCACGTCGTCGTCCCCCCTGTCGTCGGCTGCTGCCGCCGTCGGCACTCAGCCGGCCTCCGGGCGGGTCAGGAAGGCCAGTACCGCGCTCTCCCAGGCCGCCTTCTGCTCGATCATCGCCCAGTGCCCGCAGTCCGGCAGCACGTGCAGTTCGGCCTTGGGGATGGTGCGCAGCGGCAGCAGCGCGTTCTCCAGCGGTGTCACCCGGTCGTCCCGGCCCCAGGTCAGCAGGGTGGGCGCGGTGACCTTGTGGAGTGCGGCCCAGACGGGCTGGTCCGACTGGGCCTGGGCGGCCAGGACGGCGGCCATGGCCTGCCTGCCGTAGATCCGGCGGGACGCCTCCAGCGTCGCCGGTTCGGTGGCGCTCGCCCACCGTTGCCCGACGAGCTCCTCGGTGAGCAGGGCCGGGTCGTGGACCATGGCCCGCAGCCACTGGACGAGGTTCTCCCGGGTGGGGTTCTCGGCGAACTCCACCAGCAGGTTGAGCCCTTCGCTGGGCGCCGGCGAGAGGATGTTGCGGCCCACTCCGCCGATGGTGACGATCCTGCGGAACAGGTCCTTGTGGGCGACGGCGAGACCCACGGCGACGAACCCGCCCATGGAGTTCCCGATGACGTCGACACGGTCGAGACCGAGGCCGTCGAGGAAGCGCAGGACAGCCTTCGGACCGGCCGCCATCGGGTTCTCGGCGGTCGGGTCGCTCACCCCGAAGCCCGGGAACTCCAGCGCGAGGCAGCGGAAGTGGCGGGCGAGGACGGGAAGGTTGGCCCGGTAGTTGCGCCAGCCGGTGACTCCCGGCCCCGACCCGTGCAGCAGGAGCAGCGGCGGCCCGTCGCCCGCCTCGTGATAGCGCAGGGTGCCGTCGTCGGTGTGCAGTTCGCGCAGGGTGTCCTCGTGGCTGAGTGTCATGGCCGTCACCGTCGCACCCGGGGGAAGCCGGGCGCCGGGCGGCTCCCGATCAGTGGGACGCCCCCGGCCGCGGGCGTCCCGGGCCCTCTAGCGTCGCGGACATACCGATACCGGGAGCCCGTCGGGCCGGCCCGGACCCGACCGACTGTGAGGGGAGGGCCTGATGGGTGTGCGCTCACTCGGGTACCTGCGTCTGGAGTCCGAAGACCTCGGCAAGTGGAAGACCTTCGGGGCCGACTTCCTCGGCCTGATGCCCGTCGAGGGCGGCGACGCCGAGTCGCTGTCCTTCAGGATGGACGACCGCCCGGCCCGGATCGTGGTCTCCGCGGGGGCCCGGAGCGCCATGACGGCGCTGGGCTTCGAGGTCCTCGACGAGCGGGAGCTGGCGCGCCTGGCCGCGGACGTCGAGAAGGCCGGGATCAAGGTGACGGCCGGGACCGAGGCCGAGGCGGCGGAGCGGAGGGTCACGGGCTTCGTCAGGTTCGACGATCCGGGCGGCAACCCGGTCGAGCTGTTCTACGGCGCCGTTCTCGACCATGTGCCCGTGCACACCCCGCTGGTCTCGAGGTTCGTCACCGGCGACATGGGCTTCGGGCACGCGATCGTCTCCGCCGAGGACGCCCGGACCACGTTCGACTTCTATGTCGGTGTCCTCGGCTTCATCGAGCGCAACACGATGCGCTCACCGGCCGGCACGACGTGGTTCATGGGGTGCAACGCCCGCCACCACACGCTCGGTGTCACCCCGATGCCGGGCCCCGGGCGGCTGCTGCACTTCATGGTGGAGGGCGCGAGCCTGGACGACGTCGGGCGCGCCCTCGACCGGGCCGCCCGGTACGAGGTGCCGATGATGCACTCGCTCGGCAAGCACACCAACGACCACATGGTGTCGTTCTACGTGTGGTCGCCGGAGAACTACGCCGTCGAGTTCGGCTGGAACGGCCTGCAGGTGCCGGAGCCGGTCCCCGTGTACGAGATCACGGACGGCGCGTTCTGGGGCCATCACTTCACCCCGCCGCCGCGGCCGGCCGGCTGAGCGGGCGGACCCGGCTGAGCCCCACGGCCCGTGACGGCCGTGGGGCTCTGTCGTGTCACTCGACGGTGATCGCCCGTTCCGGGCAGGCCGACTCGCCGTCCCGGGCGGCCCGCAGGAGGTCCTCGGGCACCTCCGCGTCGAGGGGCAGCGCGTAGCCGTCGTCGTCCAGGCGGAACAGTCCGGGCGCCGCCGCCCAGCAGCGGGCGTGCCCGGAGCACGACGACGTGTCGACGGTGATCTTCATACGACCCACCTCGTTCTACGGCTTGTTGGTCGACCCCGCGTCGACGGTGAACTGGAGGCCGGTGACGTACCGCGCCTCGTCGGAGGCGAGGAACAGCACGGCGTTGGAGACGTCCCGCGGTTCGACGTACGGGGCCAGCGGGTTCATCGCGGCGAGGGCGAACAGCGGTTCCCGTGCGGCCAGTTCCTCCACGGGCACGCCGACGGTGATGCCCGTGTCGCTGACGCCGGTGGGGTGGACGGTGTTCACCCGGACGCGGTGCGGCGCGAGTTCGTTGGACAGGGCCTTCATCAGGCCGACCACGCCGTGCTTGGCGGCGACGTAGTGGGCGTACGGCACATGTCCGCGGATGCCGGCGGCGGAGCTGATCAGGACGATCGAGCCGCCCTCCCCGGCCTCGATCATCCAGGGGATGGCGGCCCGCGCCGTGTTCCACGCGCCCTTGAGGTTGACGTCGACGACGACGTCCCAGACCTCCTCGGACAGCTCCCAGGCGGAGCCCGAACTCATGACACCGGCGTTGGCGACGACCACGTCGAGCCGCCCGAACTCCGCCCGCGCCGCGTCGACGGCCGCCCGCACCTCGGCGATCGAGCGGACGTCGGCCCGCACGGCGACGCACCGTCGGCCGGTCGCCCTGACCAGCCTCGCCGTCTCCTGAAGCTGGTCCTTCGACGCGAGCGGGTACGGCAGTTCGTCGCTGATGTCGTGGCAGACGTCGGTGACGACGACGTCCGCGCCCTCCTCGGCCAGCCGCACGGCATGGGAGCGGCCCTGCCCCCGCGCCGCTCCGGTGATGAGCGCGACCTTGCCCTGTACACGCCCCATGGCGGCCTCAGTCCTTCTTCACGTGGTCGGTCAGGTCCGCGGCGGCCGCGCGCAGGGCGCGCAGCCGGGACCGCAGGAGTTCGCGCTCGGCCTCGTCGCACGCGTCGGGTCCGGCCAGCCGTACGTCCGTCTCGGCGATCTCCGCGAGGAGCCGGCCGTGCGCCTCCTCGCGGGTGAGCAGGTCCAGGTCGGTCCAGTCGGACCGCTCGGACTCCGGGCGCCGGCTCATGCGGGGAGGTTGTAGAGGCGGCGGGCGTTGAGCTCCACGATGTCGTGCACCTCGTCGTCCGGGACGTCGGCCAGTACCTGGGCCGCGTAGGCGCGGGACTTGGGCCAGTAGGAGTCGGAGTGCGGGTAGTCGCACTCCCAGGTGATCTTGTCGACGCCGACGTGGTGGCGTACCTCGACGCCGAACCGGTCATCGATGAAGCAGCCGTGGAAGTGCTTGTGGAAGAGCTCCGAGGGCCGCACGCTCTGGTTGACGTTCTGGTAGAAGCGGTGCCGCTCCCAGGTGCCGTCGCTGCGCTCCAGCAGATACGGGATCCAGCCGATCCCGCCCTCGGACAGGCCGATCTTCAGCTTGGGGTGCTTGTGCAGCACCGGGGAGAACAGCAGGTCGGCGGTGGCGAACATGGCGTTGCAGCCGAACAGCGCGATCGTCACGGCGAACGGGGCCTCCTCGGCCGTCCTCGGCGGCTTGCCCGAGGTGCCGAAGTGCAGGCACAGGGGCATGTCGGTCTCCTCGGCCGCCGAGAACACGGGGTCCCAGTGGTCGGTGTGGAAGGAGGGCAGCCCGCGCGGGGCCGGGTTCTCCGGGAAGGAGATCGCCTTCGCCCCCTTGGCCGCGGTCCGATGGATCTCCGCGACGCAGGCCCGCACGTCCCACATCGGCATGATGACCAGGGGGATGAGCCGCCCCGGCGCGGTGGCGCACCACTCGTCGAGGACGAAGTCGTTCCACGCCCGCACACACAGCAGCGCCAGTTCGCGGTCCTTGCCGTCCAGGAAGACATGGCCGGAGAACCCCGGGAACGACGGGAAGCACAGGGCGCCCCACACCCCGTCCAGATCCATGTCGCGGATCCTGGCCGCGGGGTCGTAGCAGCCCGGGATCATCTCGTCGTAGCGGGTCGGTTCGAGGCCGAACTCCTCCGGCTTCTTTCCCGCGACGGCGTTCAGGCCGATGTAGGGGTGGACCCGGTCCTCGTAGACCCACACCTCGGCGGGTGCCTGCCCGGCCCCCCGCGGCTGCTCCACGATGCGTGGACCCGCCTCCCGCAACCTCGCCGGCAGACGGTCCGACCACAGGCGTGGGGGCTCGATCAGATGGTCGTCGGTCGACAGCAACTTCATCCATGGCTGCAACGGCATCCTTGTGCTCCCTCGGTCTCGGGGACTCTCTAGCACTGGTGACATTGTGTGCACTGAACAAGTCCCGTTCAGCGGAAACGGACAGCGAAAACACGCGCATTTCCGAGACCATCAAGAGACGCCCGGCTCGCTCCGCCTCAATTCAGGCTACTCTTTTTTCGAGGGAAGGAGACCCCATGGGTCGAGTGCAGGACAAGGTCGTCTTCATCACCGGGGCCGCGCGCGGCCAGGGCCGGGCCCAGGCGGTCCGGCTCGCCGCGGAGGGAGCCGACATCATCGCCGTGGACCTCTGCGCGGACATCGCCACCAACGGCTATCCGCTGGCCACCGAGGAGGACCTGGACGAGACGGCGCGCGAGGTCGTCAGGCTCGGCCGGCGCGTCGTCGCCCGCAGGGCGGACGTGCGGGATCCGGCGGCGCTCAGGGCCGCCGTGGCCGACGGGGTGGCCGAGCTGGGGCGGCTCGACGCCGTGGTCGCCCAGGCCGGGATCTGCCCGCTGGGCCCCGGGCAGAGCGCGCAGGCCTTCCTCGACGCGGTCACCGTCGACTTCCACGGGGTGGTGCACGCCGTGGACGCGGCGCTGTCCCACCTGCCGGACGGCGCCTCGATCGTCGCGACCGGATCGATCGCCGCGCTGATCCCGGCGACCACCGACAATCCGGCCAACGGGCCCGGCGGGCTCGGCTATTCGTTCGCCAAACGCCAGGTGGCCGCGTTCGTGCACGACCTGGCGACGGTGCTGGCCTCGCGGCGGATCCGGGTCAACGCGGTGCATCCCACGAACGTCAACACCGACATGCTCAACAGCGACCTCATGTACCGGTCGTTCCGGCCCGACCTGGAGAACCCCGGCCGCGAGGACGCGCTGCCCTCCTTCCCCGCGACGACCGGCTTCGGCATCCCGTACGTCGAGCCGGAGGACATCGCCGACACCGTGCTCTTCCTGGTCTCCGAGGAGTCCCGCTACGTCACCGGCATGCAGCTGCGCGTCGACGCCGGCGGGTACGTCAAGCGGCGTCCGCAACTCCCCACGTTCTGATACCGGTTCACGAGGTCCTGGTCAGGTCGATGACCACCTTGCCGGTGGTGCGCCGCTGCGCCACGCCGGTCAGGGCGGACGCCACCTCGGCGAGGGGATGGACGCGGGAGACGAGCGGGCGCATCCCGTCCCGGACCAGCCGGGCGAGCTCCCGGTCCCCGGCGGCCACCGCGTCCGGGGCGTACCGGCGCAGCATACGGATCTCGAAACCCCGCACCACCGCGTCCTTGAGCAGCACCAGGTTCAGGGGGATCCGGGGGATCCTTCCGTCGGCGTAGCCCACGGTCACGAACCGGCCGCCCCGGCGCAGCGCGCGCAGGGCGGCCTCGGCGTGGTCGCCGCCCACCGGGTCGACCACGAGGTGGACGCCGTCGCCGCCGGTCAGCTCCCGGATCCGCGTCTTCAGGTCCTCCCGGACGTAGTCGACGCCGGCCTGCGCGCCGAGTCGGCGGGCGACCGCGAGCCGCTCCCGGCTCGATGCCGCCGCGACGACGCGGATCCCCAGCCGGGTGGCGATGTCGACGGCCGCGGTGCCGACCCCGCCCGCCGCCCCGAGGACCGCCGCCCACTCCCCCGCCGCGCCCCGCCCGACCGTGACCAGGCAGTGGTAGGCGGTCGCGTACGTCACGTGGAAGGCGGCGGCATGGACCATGTCGAGCCCGTCGGGGACGGGGCGCAGACCCTCGACGGGCACCACGACCTGCTCGGCGAACGCCCCCGTCAGCACCGCTCCGGCCACCGCTGTGCCCACCGCAGGACCGGGCACCCCCGGCCCCAGCGCCGCCACGACACCGGCGAACTCGCTGCCCGGGGTGAACGGCGTCGGCACGGACACCTGGTAGCGGCCGGCCACGAGCAGCACGTCCGGGAAGTTGACCGCGGCGGCGTGCACCCGGACGAGTACCTCGCCGGGGCCGGGTTCCGGGTCGTCCAGCTCCACGACCTCCAGACCGTCCGGGGGCCCGTGGTGCGTACAGCGCGCGGCTCTCATGGTGTCCTCCCGGTGGTCGGTGTCACCGGGTCCCGGGGCAGGCCGAGGACCTGTTCGGCGATGGTGTTGCGCTGGATCTCGGCGGTGCCCGCCCCGATCGTCGAGGCCCGGGTGCGCAGGAAGCCCCACACCCAGCGCCCGCGCTGGACGGCGTGCGGATCGTGGCGGCCCAGCGTCCCGTACGGCCCCAGCAACTCCAGGGCGAACTCGTGCAGTTCCTGCTCGAAGGTCACGATGAACAACCGCGCCGTCGAGGAGGCCGGTCCCGGCTCGCCCTTCGCCAGGATGTCGGCGATGGTCCGCATCCCGGTCAGCCGCATGATCGTCACCCGGATCTCGAAGTCCGCGAGCCGGTCGCGCACCAGCGGGTCGGCGGTCGCCCCGCGTTCGTGCGCCAGCTCGACCAGCTCGTCGAGCACGCGCCGGTACAGGGCCGCCTGGTTCATCGCTCCGGCGGCACGCTCGTGGCCGAGGCTCGTCCGGACCAGCGGCCAGCCGCCGTTCTCGGGGCCGATCCGGTCGTCGACGGGTACCCGTACGTCGTCGAAGAAGATCTCGCAGAAGTGCGCGTCCCCGGTCAGGTCCCGCAGCGGGCGCACCTCGACTCCCGGGGCATGGGCGTCGATCAGCAGGTAACTGATGCCGTCCTGGCGGGAGCCGGGGGGTCCGGTGCGCACCAGCGTGAAGAGGACGTCGGCGATGTCGGCCGAACTGGTCCACACCTTCTGTCCGTTGACGACGTACGCGTCCCCCTCGCGGCGGGCCGTCGTACGAAGCGCCGGCAGGTCGGAGCCGGCCTCGGGCTCGGAGTAGCCCTGCGCCCACACGGAGTCCCCGCGCAGCATGGGGCGCAGGAAGCGCTCCTTCTGCCCGGGTGTGCCGTACGTGATCAGGGTGGGGGCCGCGATGCCGAGCCCGGTGCCGAGCGGGCCGGGCACCCGGGCGCGCGCGTACTCCTCCTGGTAGATCACCTGGCGGGCGAAGTCCAGGTCCATCCCGCCGTACGCGCGCGGCCAGCCCGGGCCCGCGTACCCGGCGTCGAACAGCGTGGCCAGCCAGGCCTTCTGCCAGGCCAGCCGGGCGACGGGGTCCTTCGGACGCCGGCCCGGATGGTGCTCGGTCAGGAAGGCGCGCAGAGCGGCCCGGAAGTCGTCGGCCGAACTCATCGGGCTCCACCGCCCGTTCAGCGCGGAGCCATACGGAGGGCGCCGTCGAGCCGCACCGTCTGGCCGTTGAGGTAGGGGTTCTCCAGCAGCTCCACGGCGAGGCGGGCGAAGTCGTCCGGGGCGCCGAGGCGCCCGGGGTGCGGGACGGTGGCGGCGAGGCCGTCGCGGATGTCGGCGCGCAGCCGGCCGAGCATGGGGGTGTCCATGATGCCCGGCGCGATGGTGTTCACCCGGATCTGCCAGCTCGCCAGGTCCCGGGCGGCGACCAGGGTCATGCCGTGGACGCCCGCCTTGGCGGCGGTGTAGGAGGTCTGGCCGATCTGGCCGTCGAAGGCGGCGACGGAGGCGGTCAGGACGACGGCCCCGCGGTCGCCGTCGACGACGTCGTTGCCGGAGAGGCGGGCGGCGGCCAGGCGCAGCACGTTGTAGCTGCCGATCAGGTTGACCCGTACGACCTCGGCGAACGAGGCGAGTTCGCCCGGGGTGCGGTCGCGGTCGATGATCCTGGCCCGGTCGCCGCCGCGTCCGGCGCAGTGCACGACGAAGCGCAGCGGTCCGAGTCGCCGTGCCGCGTCGAGGGCGGCGGTGACCGAGTCCTCGTCGGTGACGTCCGCGCGGACGAAGCGGGCCGCGTCGCCGAGTTCGGCGACCGCCTTGACGCCCTGCTCCTCGCAGATGTCGGCCAGTACGACACGGCCGCCCCGGTCGATGACGCGGCGCGCGGTGGCCAGTCCGAGGCCGGAGGCGCCGCCGGTGACCAGCGCCGCTGAACCGTCGATGTTCACTTGGATCTCCTTCGACCGTCGACCCTATTCAGTATACGCAATTACCTCTCATCGCACAGCAGTACGCCCCATGTCTCGCTGTAGAGACATGGGGCGGCCGGGAATCAGTATCAGTAAATAAGTGGCACCAGAGGGTCAGCGCCACCGGAGGATCAGTGCCACCAGGGGATCAGTGCGTCCAGGTGGCGGCGCATCCGGTGACGGGCGACCCCCGCGTCGCCCTGCACGATCGCGTCGAGGATGCGCTGGTGGACGTGCTGGACCTCGTCGGCCGCGGTGTCCCCGGGGAGCGGCCGGTCATGGCCGGAGGCGTGCCGGCGGAACAGCTCGGTGATGATGGCGAGGAAGAGCGAGAGCACCGGGTTGTCGGCCAGGTCGGCCAGTTCGGAGTGGAACAGGTCGGCCTTGCGGAGATCGCCGGCCGGGCCCTCGGTGGGCCGCCGGACGGCCTTGGCGAGGCGCTCGGCGACCTCCGTGTCACCCTCGCAGTGCCGGGCCGTGACCCGGGCGACCATGCCGAGTTCGATGGCGTTGCGGACGATCCGCAGGTCGTCGGCCGTGACGCCCTGGTACTCCAGGAAGAGCGCCATCGTGTCGATGCTGGCCTGCGGCTCGGGCGCGGTGACGACCAGCCCGCCGCCGGGCCCGCGGCGCATCCGGGCGACCTGGTGGTACTCCAGCAGCCGTACGGCCTCGCGCAGGACGGCCCGGCTGATCTCGTAGCGGGCCAGCAGATCCGCCTCCGAGCCGAGGACCATGCCGATCTGCCAGCCCCGCGCGGCGATGTCGTCGTGGATCCGGGCGGCCACCACTTCGGCGAGCTTGGCCCGCGGCCCCTCGACCAGTTCGGGCTCGACCACGTTGCCCGAGATCCGCTGACCGCGGCGGACGCGGTGCTTCTCGATCCAGGCCGCCACCGACTCCAGATGCGCGGTGAGTTCGGTCTGCGCGCGTGCGCCGTCGTCGGCGACGACGGCGTCGACCACGGCCCGGTGCTCACGGTGCGAGGTCTCCTTCGCCGCGTGCATCTCCGCCCGGGAGATACGCCGGGAGGTGTGCGCGTACCGGGCGGTCAGACGGGTGAGCACGTCGATGAACAGGTGCAGCACCGGGTTTCCCGAGAGCCGGCCGAGCACCGGATGCAGCGGGTCCTGCGAATGGACCGAGGGGTCGTCCCAGTGCGCGCGTTCGGAGTCGAGCGTGGCGCGGAGCGTGGCGATGCCCTCTTCGGTGATGCGGTCGGCGGCGAGTCCGGCGGCGATCGGTTCGAGGAGCCGGCGGGCCCGGAGCAGGTCCGTGACGCTGGTGCCGACGTACTCCAGGTAGATCACCATGGCCCGGGTCGCCGGTCCCGCGTCGGGCGCGCAGACGATCAGGCCGCCGCCCGGCCCGCGCCGCATCCTGGCGACCTGGTGGTGCTCCACCAGCCGCACCGCCTCGCGCAGCACCGCGCGGCTGACCCCGAGCCGCTCCCGCAGGTCCACCTCGGAGCCCAGCGACTCACCGACGGGCCAGCCCTGGCGGATCACGGTCGCCTCGATGCGCTGCGCGGTCTGCGCGGCCAGCTTGCCGACCGGGAGACCGGTCTCGCCGTCGGCGGGCTCGCGGTCGACGGCAGTCGCCATGGGCCAACTCCTCTGAGGGGACATTGCGGGTCCCCAGTCTAGTTGGCCGGCCACCAGGGCAGAGGACACGCGAGCCGGACACCCAGCAGCGAGATCGGGCTACTGATTCCACCTTCTGCCCGCTGGCAAACGACTCGATTGCCGGGTTAGAGTACCCTCATTTCGAGATCGCTTGCACGAGGACCAAGGAGTCGGCGGCGATGCGACTGGAACCCACACCCGGGCTCGAGGCGTTCCGGAGGAAAGTGCGCGCCTTCGTGGCGGAACACGCTCCCGGGACCAAGCCGCACTCCGGGGTGCGCGCACCGGACCCGGCGCTGATGCCGGCGATCCGGGCATGGACCGCGAAGCTGTACGAGGCGGGCCTCCTCGGCATCGACTGGCCCGCCGAGTACGGCGGCAGGCCCGACGCCCACCCCCTCGAACCGTCCGTCGTCGCCGAGGAGATCGCCCGCGCCCGCACCTGGCCGCCCGTCGGCGCGGCCGCGCTCGCCTCGGCGGCCCTCCTCGACTTCGGCACCGACGCGCAGCGGGCCCGCTTCCTGCCCCGCATCCGCACCTGCGAGGACGTGTGGTGCCAGCTGTTCAGCGAGCCGGAGGCGGGCAGCGACCTGGCGGCCTTGCGCACCCGCGCCCGCCGCGAGGGCGAGGGCGGCGAGGCGGTGTTCGTCGTCGACGGCCAGAAGGTGTGGACGACCAACGGCCGGCACGCGGACATGGGTTACCTGCTCGCGCGCACCGACGCGGACGCCCCGCGCCACCGGGGCATCACGGCGTTCGCCCTGGACATGCGCAGCCCCGGCGTCGCGGTGCGGCCGTTGCGCGAGCTCACCGGGACCAGCGACTTCAACGAGGTCTTCCTCGACGGCGTCCGGATCCCGGCCGACCGGGTGATCGGCCGGGTGAACGACGGCTGGCGGGTGGCGATGAGCAGCCTCGGCCGTGAACGATCCGGTGTGGCCGCGCGCGGCGCCGAGCTGTCCGCCGTCCTGGACGGCCTTCTGCGGCTCGCGCAGGAGACACCGGTCGGCGGCCGGCCCGCGCTCGACGACTCGGCGACCCGTCAGCGGCTCGGGGAGCTCGCCGCGCGGGTGCGGGTGAACGCCGCGATGACCTCCCTGGCGCAGTCGAGGATGCTGCACGGCACGGAACGGCCGGAGGACGCCCTGCTGGGCAAGATCTTCTTCAGCGAGCTCCATCACGACCTGGCCGACTTCGGGCTGCGTCTCCAGGGCACGGACGGGCTGCTCACCGAGGACGACCCGGGGGCGGTGGCGGACGGCTGGTGGCAGGACGCGCATCTGTACTCGCGTGCGTACACGATCGCGGGCGGGGCGAACGAGGTGCTGCGCGGCCAGGTCGCCGAACGGGGTCTTGGACTCCCGCGGGAGGCCCGTCGTCAGGGTTGAAAGATGACCGGGAGCGTGGCCGGAACCGACCTCGCGGCGGACCTGCCGGAGTTCCCCTTCCGACCGATCCGGCGCGTGCCCGTTCGCGCCGCCGCCCGGCCTGCTGGAACGCCACGGCCCTGAGAAGGCCGCCGTCCGCGCCGCCGCTGCGCCTGTCCTACTCCGCCTTCCTCAGCAGCATCGCCCCCGACGGCACTCCCCCGCCCGCCGTGACCACCGCCACCCGGGCGCCTTCGACCTGGCGCCCGTGCGCGTCGCCGCGCAGCTGGCTCATCGCCTCGCGGACGAAGCCGAAGCCGTGCAGCCGGCCCGCCGAGAGCTGGCCGCCGTGCGGGTTGAGCGGGAGGTCGCCGTCGAGGGCGATGGTCCGGCCGCCGGCGATGAAGTCGGTCGCCTCACCCGGTCCGCAGAAGCCGAGACCCTCGATCCAGGACAGGGCGTTGAAGGTGAACCCGTCGTAGAGCAGGGCGACGTCGACGTCGGCGGGGGTGAGGCCGGTACGGCTCCACAGGTGCGCGGAGGGGCCGTGCGACTGCGGCAGGTGGGTCAGGGTGTCCTGGTCCCAGCTGAGCCGTTCGAGTACGGCCGTGCCGACGGACTCGACCAGGACGGGCGGCCGGGGCCGGTCGTACGCGGTCTCGATCGACGAGACGACGACGGCCACCGCGCCGTCGCAGGGCACGTCGCAGTCGTAGAGGCCGAACGGGGTCGTGATCACGCGGGCGTCGAAGTAGTCGTCGAGCGTCATCGGGTCGCGGTGCAGGGCCTCGGGGTTGCGGGCCGCGTTCGCCCGCGCGGTGACGGCGATCGCGCCGAGGGCCTCGCGGCCGACGCCGTACCGGTGCAGGTAGTGCGAGGCGTGGCAGCCGATCCACTGGGCGGCGGACATGGCGCCGAAGGGCGCCCGGAACTCGAACATGCCCGTGGCGCGTCCGCCGCCGGACTGCCACTGCCCGGACCGCCGCAGGGCGCCGTGCGAGGACTCCCACACCGTGCGGAAGCACAGCACGTGCCGGCACAGCCCGGCGGCGACCGCGAGCATGCCGGCGGTGATCGAGCCGATCTGGCCCGGCACTTCGCGGGCGCCGTTGACCCAGGTGGGGCGCAGTTGCAGGGCCTCGGTCAGGGCGGTGACGCCGCCTTCGCTCATGCCGTCGGGGCTCGGTCCCGGGTAGGTGGAGAGCCCGTCGACCTCGTCCGGGCGAAGGCCCGCGTCCGCGAGCGCGGCCAGGCACGCGTCGACCGTCAGCGAGAGCGGGTCGACCATCAGGCGCCGCCCCACCCGTGACTGCCCCACGCCGGTCAGCGCCACCCGGTCCTCGTACTTGCGGGGGGAGGCCATGGGGCGTACACGGGCGCCGATGTCGCGTGGCTCGGGCAGCGGGCCCGGACCGTCGGCCGCCGGATCGGGCTCGAACAGCGGCAGGTACACGTCCTGTTGCCGCTCGAAGCGCACCCTGACCGGCATGCCGACGTACACCTCGTCCGTCGCGCAGCCGACGACGTTGGTCGTCAGGCGCGCCCGGTCGTCCTCGGCGAGGGCGACCACGGCGACGACGTACGGCGGCGGGAACCCCGGCAGCCAGTTCTGGTGGTTGACGCTGAACCCGACGACCACCGCCCGGCCCGAGACGGGGGCGAGCGCAACGGCGCGGCCACGGCAGGAGGGGCACAGCGGCAGCGGCGGATGGAAGTACCGCCCGCAGTCCGCGCAGTGGGAGACGCGCAGCACGCCGTCGGCCCCCGAGGCCCAGAACCCGGCGCTGGCGAGGGTCGGTTGGGGCAGCGGACGTTCGGTCATCGCAGCAGCTCGATGACGGTGGCGTTCGCGGTGCCGCCGCCCTCGCACATGGTCTGGAGGCCGTAGCGCAGGTTCTCGCGCCGCATCCGGGCCAGCAGCCGGGTCATCAGGATGGCGCCGGACCCGCCGAGCGGGTGGCCCACCGCGATCGCGCCGCCCAGCGGGTTGAGCCGCCCGGGGTCGGCCCCGGTCTCGGCCAGCCAGGCCAACGGCACCGGTGCGAAGGCCTCGTTGACCTCGTACACGCCGATGTCGGCGAGGGTCAGCCCGGAGCGGCGCAGCACCTTCTCGGTGGCGGGGATCGGACCGAGCAGCATGGTGATCGGGTCCGCGCCGCTGACCGCTCCGGTGTGGTAGCGGGCGATCGGGGCGAGACCCAGCTCACGGGCCCGTTGCGGGGTGGTGACGAGCAGGGCTGCCGCGCCGTCGGAGATCTGGGAGGCGTTCCCGGCGTGGATCACGCCGTCCTCCCGGAACGACGGCTTGAGCCTCGCCAGCGTCTCGACCGACGTCCCCCGCCGCAGCCCCTCGTCCGCGGTGAACCCGGCGCCGTCGACCTCGACCGGCACGAGGTGGTCGTCGAAGACGCCCGCGTCGATCGCCGCGGCGGCCTTCGCGTGCGACCCGGCGGCGAACTCGTCGAGCCGGGTACGGCTCAACCCCCAGCGTTCGGCGATCAGTTCGGCGCCGACGCCCTGGTTGAACTCGAACCCGTCGTAGCGGGCGAGGACGCCGGGCCCGTACGGCTGTCCCGTGGTGCGGTGCGAGCCGAGCGGCACCCGGCTCATCGTCTCCACTCCGCCCGCGACCACGAGGTCGTACTGGCCGGCCATCACGGCGTGGGCGGCCTGGTCGACCGCCTGCTGGCCGGAGCCGCAGGCCCGGTTGACCGTGACGGCGGGGACGTGTTCGGGCCAGCCGGCGGCGAGCACCGCGGACCGGCCGACGTTGCTGGACTGGTCGCCGATCTGGGTCACACAGCCCCAGACCACGTCGTCCACCGTGCCGGGGTCCACCCCGGTGCGCTCGACGAGGGCGTTCAGCACCCGGGCCGACAGGTCCGCCGCGTGCACCGGGGCGAGCGAGCCGCCCCGCTTGCCGATCGGGGTGCGGACGGCGTCGACGATGACGGCGTCTGGCATGGAAGCTCCTTCGGGTCAGTCGGAGAACTGCGCGGCGGGGTCGACACCCCAGTCCCGGAACACGGCCCCGGTGTCGGCGCCGACCGCCGGCGCCGCGCGGCCCGCGCTCGACGGGGTCGCCGAGAACCGGGGGGCGGCGGCGGGCTGGACCACCCCGTCGCGGGCGAAGAGACTCGCGCGCGCGGCCAGATGGGGGTGGGCGGCCGCCTCGGTGAGGCTCAGGACGGGTGCCACGCAGGCGTCGGTGCCCTCGAACAGCTCCGCCCACTCGTCCCGGGTGCGCTGCGCGAAGCGCCGCGTCAGCAGCCGGCGCAGCCGCGGCCAGGTCGACCGGTCGTGCTGCCGGTCCGGGTCCACGTCCAGGCCGAGCAGTTCGACCAGGCTTCGGTAGAACGGCCGTTCCAGCGCGCCGACGGCGATGTGACGGCCGTCCCTGGTCGCGTACACGGCGTAGAAGGGCCAGCCGCCGTCGAACCGGTTGACGCCCCGTTCGTCGCTCCACTCGCCGCGCCCGAGCTTGGCGAAGGTGCTGGCGAGCAGGTGCGCGGTGCCGTCGACGACGGCCGCGTCGACGACCTGGCCGCGGCCGGTGCGGGCGGTGGCGTGCAGGGCGGCGAGTACGCCGATCACGAGGTAGCAGCCGCCGCCCCCGAAGTCGCCGACGAGGTTCAGCGGGATCCGCGGCGGGCCGCCCGCCTCCCCGATGGCGCCGAGCGCGCCGGTCAGCGCGATGTAGGTGATGTCGTGTCCGGCCGAGGCGGCGAGCGGTCCCTCCTGTCCCCAGCCGGTCATCCGGCCGTAGACCAGTCGGGGGTTGCGGGCCAGGCAGTCGTGCGGCCCGATGCCCAGGCGTTCGGTGACGCCGGGACGGAACCCCTCGATCAGCACGTCCGCACGCTCGACGAGCCGCAGGAGCGCGGCGCTCGCGGCCGGGTCCTTCAGGTCGAGGACGACGGACCGCTTCCCCCGGCCCAGCACGTCCGCCGGTCCGCCCGCGTCCGGTTCGCCGGCCCGCTCGGGCCGGTCCACGCGGACGACCTCGGCGCCCAGGTCGGCCAGCAGCATCCCGGCGAACGGCCCCGGTCCGATGCCGCCGAGTTCGACGACCCGGCAGCCGGCGAGCGGTCCTGTCGTCATGGTCAGCGTCCCTTCCAGACCGGCGCCCGCTTCTCGGCGAAGGCCGCCGCCCCTTCGCGGGCGTCCTGCGACCGGAACACCGGCTCGGCGATGTCGAACTGCCGGCCCCAGGCCTCCTCCGGCGTCCAGTCGGCGGTGGAGCGGGCGATCCGCTTCGTCGCCTCGACCGCCAACGGGCCGTTCGCGGCGATGGCCGCGGCGAGTTCGAGCGCGCCGTCGAGCGCGCCGCCCTCGTCGGTGAGCCGGTTGACCAGGCCGTGCGCGGCGGCTCGCTCCGCGTCGATCGGCGCGCCCGTGAGCAGCAGTTCCAGGGCGATCGCGTACGGGATCCGGCGCGGCAGATGGAGGGCGGCGCCCGCCCGCGCGACCAGCGACCGGGTCACCTCCGGCACGCCGAGCCGGGCGGTGCGGGCGGCGACCACCAGGTCGCAGGCCAGCAGCAGTTCGAAGCCGCCGGCCAGGGCCCAGCCCTCCACCGCGGCGATCAGCGGCTTGCGCGGCGGCGTCATGCTGATCCCGCACAGGCCGCGGCCCGTGATCGCGGGTGTCTCGCCCCGCAGCCACGCCTCGAGGTCCATCCCCGCCGAGAACGTGCCGCCCGCCCCCGTGAGCACGCCGACCCGCAACCCGTCCGACGCGTCGAGCTCGTCCACCGCGGCCGCCACTGCGGCGGCCACTCGTGCGTCCAGCGCGTTCTTCTTCCCCGGGCGGTTGATCGTGATGATCTGGACCGCGCCTCGGCGCTCCACCAGTACCTCGTCGGACACGCCTACCTCCTCGCCTCGTGCGGTTGATCGCCGGTGCCGGCGAATCGGGCCAGTTCGTGGGCGACCATGCCGTCCAGATCGGCGGCGGGCGGCGCCGGGAGCCGGACGGCGCGGTGGCGGGTCGGCAGCAGGACGACGGCCGTACCGGGGGTGGTGACCTCGCCCCGCTGGTTCTCGCACCGCACGTCGACGTGCACCTCGGCCCGCCCGTCCACCCGGCGTTTGCCGACGACCGTGCCGCGCACCCAGGTGGTGTCGCCCAGGTAGTTGAACTTGCGGTGCTCGCAGCGCAGTTTCCACAGCCAGCCGTCGTCGCCCATCCAGTCGGTGAGCAGATGGCACAGCCAGGTCTCGCGCATGCCGCCGTAGTCGTAGGGGCCCGGCAGGCCCAGCTCCCGTGCCCGCTCCGGCTCCCAGTGCAGGCGCTGCACGGTGTCGGGGACGTTCAGCGGGTTCGGCGGATAGAGGCCGGGCGCCTTGCGCCGGACCCTCGCGGCGATCCCGAACGCGCCGGGCGGGGTGAGCTGCATGCCCCAGCCCAGATGCCAGACGACCACGTCGGTGGTGGTCAGCGGCCCCTTCACCCGGGGCTGGAGCTCCTCGCCGATCTCGACGTCCTCCCAGTGCCGGGGAAGGGCGCCGCGTCGGCTCTCGGCCGCGTACGCCGCGTCGATCTCGGCGAGTTGCGCCGGCGTGTAGGGCGGTTGGACGAGTCGCTCCTTGGCCCTCGCCTTCGAGGTGTGCCGCTCGGCGTTGATCCAGGTGCCCCGCCGCAGGGCGTGCATCTCGCCGCGCCCGTCGGCGTAGAGGTAGTCGCGCACGACATGCGCGGTGCGCCCGCCGAAGCTGCTGGGCTTGAGGTGCACGCCCACCTGGGTCTGCAACACCCGGCACCGGTCGCCGAGTCGAAGGGGACGCCACCACTCGAACTCCATCACCGCCTGGTAGGAGCCGAGTCCGGCGAACGGGTCGCCCCTCAGCAGCGCCCTGGTCCGCGGGTCCGGTGCCGGGGCGGCGTCCTCCCCCATCGTGTACAGGAAGGTGGGCGGTGCGACGAGCGAGCCCCAGCGGGTCGTGGCCGCGTACTCCGGGTCGCCGTAGAGGGGGTTGTCGTCGCCGTAGCCGTACGCGAAGTGGCGTACACCGTCCCGCGTCACCTCGTAGTTGTGCGGGGGGTTGCGTTGCGGCTGGGGGACGCCGAGGCGGCGGCGGGAGCGCTCCACCGCCTCGTCGGTCAGCACGCCGAAGCGTTCGTCGGCGGTCGTCATCGCTGGTCCTCCCTGGTGAGTCCGGCCCGCACGAGATCCAGCAGCTCCACGCGGCTCACCTTGCTCGACGGGGTACGGGGCAGTGCGTCGAGGACGACGATGTGCGCCGGCACCTCGTACGGGGTGAGCCGGCCGCGGCAGTGGGCGACGAGTTCGGCGGCGTCCGGGGCGGGCCGGGCCGGCTCGACCTCGACGGCCGCGACCGGCACCTCGCCCAGCCTCGCGTCCGGCAGCCCCGCCACCGCGGCCTCCCGTACCGCCGGGTGCGTCTCCAGCGCGCGTGCGACCGTCTCCGGCTGCACCTTGAAGCCGCCGCGGATGATGGCGTCGTCCGCGCGTCCCTCGATCCAGACGAACCGGTCCGCGTCGATCCGGGCGAGATCGCTGGTACGCACCCAGGCCCGGCCGCCCCGGGTGCTCTGCTCGGTCCGGACCTCCAGGCGTCCCGTGGCCCCGACCGGAAGTTCGGCTCCGTCCTCGCCGGTCACCCGCAGCTCGACGCCGTCGTAGGCGCGTCCGGCGCTGCCCGCCTTGCGCCGCCACCACCGCTCGTGCAAGGGCAGCGTCCAGCCGGCCACCGCGCCGGCGAACTCGGTGGCCCCGTAGGTCATCAGGACGGGGACGCCGTACGTGCGCAGGAAGGCGTCGGCGAGTTCGGCCGGGCAGGGCGCCGTGCCGGAGGTGACGACCTGGAGGCTCGCCAGCCGCTCCTTCGGGACCCCGGCGTCGAGTACGGCGCGCAGGGCGGCCGGCACCAGACTCGCCGCCCTCAGCCCGTGCCGTTCCACGGCGCCCACCCACGGTTCGACGGCGAACCTGGGCATCAGCAGCATGCGGCGCCCGGTCGCGAGAGCGGCGAGCGCCCGCCACAGCCCGCCGATGTGCACGAGCGGGGTGGCCACGAGCGACGCCGACCGCGACAGCAGCCGTTCGGGCTTCGGGATCTGTCCGCCGGAGACCAGCGCCTGGTCGAGCTGGCCGATGCGCAGCGGGACGCGCTTGGGGGGCCCGGTGGTGCCGGAGGTGAGCATCTCCACGGCGACACCGGGGTCGGCGGGCGCCCCGGCGGGCGCCGTGCCGCCCGCGGGCCGCAGGGTGCCGTCCGTGCCCAGCTCCAGGGCGGCGCCCCGGGCGGTCACCGCCGCGAGAACGCCCTCACGGGCCAGCGGTCCGGCGCCGGAGACGACCACCGGCGGCTCGCAGGCGGCGATGTCGGCCGCGAGCCGCACGGCGGGCTGCAGCGGGCTCAGCATCACCAGGCACCGCCCGGAGGCGATCACCGCGGCGACCACGGCGATGTGCTCGGGCCGGTTCTCCAGGACGACGCCGACGCGGGCGCCGTCCCGCGCGCCCATCGCGTCGAGTGCCTCGACCAGGCCCCGCGCGGTCCGCTGGACCTGCCCCCAGGTCCACCACCCGCCGTCGTACTCGATCGCCTCGGCGTCGGCGGCGGCCTCGGTCAGCAGCCGGGACAGGCGGTCGCGAATTCCCATGGGTTCAGCCTCCCGTCGCCGTGGTCACGGAGATGCCGACCAGGTCGGCCAGCCGTCCGCGGTGCGCGGCGGGGCTGCCGAAGAGCTGCTCGGACGACTTCGCGCGCCTGAGATGGAGGTGTGCGTCGTGTTCCCACGTGCAGCCGATGCCGCCGTGGATCTGGATGTTCTCCTTGGCCGCGTGGGTGAAGGCGTCGGCGCAGTACGCCGCGGCGATCGCGGCGGACACGGACAGTTCGTCCGGTCGCCCGGCCCTCGCCGTCGCCGACGGCGGTCGCCCGCCCGCTGTCCCGGCGGCCACGGACATCGCGTGGTACGCCGCCGACCGCGCGGCCTCGACCTTCAGCAGCATGTCGGCGCACTTGTGCTTGACCGCCTGGAACGACCCGATGGGACGGCCGAACTGCACCCGCGTCCCGGCGTACCCCACCGCCGCGTCCAGACACGCCCGCGCGCCGCCGACCTGCTCGGCGGCCAGTGCCACGGCCGCGAGGTCGAGCACCGTGCGCAGATACCCGGTGGCGTCGCCCGGCGGGCCGACCCGCAGCGCCGGGGCGCCGTCGAGGTCGATCCGCGCCAGGCGTCGCGTCGGGTCGAGTGTCTCCAGGCGGGTGCGGGTCACTCCGGGCGCGGCGCCGTCGACGGCGAACAGCGCGGGGCCGCCGGCCGCGCGGGCCACGACCAGGACCAGGCCGGCGCTGTGCCCGTCGACGACGAACATCTTCGTGCCCGAGACCCGCCAGGCGTCGTCGCCGGGCACGGCCTCGGCCGCGACGTCCGCGACGTTCCACGATCCGCTCTCCTCGGCCAGCGCCAGCGTGCCGGTCAGCGAGCCGTCGGCGATCGCGGGCAGCCAGCGTGCCTTCGCCGCGTCGTCGCCGGACGCGGCGAGGGCCTGTCCGGCCAGGGCCACGGTGGCGAAGTACGGCGAGGGCAGCAGGACCCGGCCGAGTTCCTCGAGGACGATGCCCAGCTCGACGGGGCCCCCGCCGGAGCCGCCGTACTGCTGTGGCAACGCCATTGCGTGCAGGCCCAGTTGGCCCGCCATCCGGTGCCAGAGCGCCGGATCGTGGCCCGGTGCGGAATCCATGACCCGGCGGACCGCCTCGCTCGGCGCCTTGTCCGCGAGGAAGCGGCGCAGGGTCGAGCGGAGCTCTTCGTGCTCCTCGGTGAAGGTGAGGAGGGAGATGGGGTGGGAGATGGCCGGGGAGGTGGGATGGGGGGTGGGTTCGGAGGTGGAGGCGGAGGTCGGTGCCACGTCTTCCCGTCCTGGGCTGTCACTGGGCTGTCACTGGGCCGTCTTCGACCGCAGGTAGGCGGAGAGGTCGGGGATCCGGGCGCGGTCCACGATCTCGATCCGGAGCCCGCAGGGGGCCAGGTGGTAGGCGAAGACCGACGGTGTCCCGTCGATCACCGCGCAGGCCTCCAGGGCGAAACCGGACTCCGCCAGCCGGTGCGACGTCGTCGCGAGGTCGTCGCAGAAGTAGCCGAGGTGGTGCGTCGCGAGGTGCGCGGACGCCGTCCACGGTGTCCCGGGGATCTCCTGGACGAGTTCGATGTGCGGGGCGTCCAGCGAGTACGCGTAGCGGAGGTTCAGCACCCGGTCGCCGTCCGCCAGCCGGACCGGCAGCCGTGCGGACAGGGTCGCGGTCCACCGGTGTCCGGCGACCGCGCCCATCCGGGCCTTCCAGGCGTCGACGTCCGGGACGACGATGCCGGTGTGGTAGAGGTCCGCCGCTCGCAGGGGAGGCGTCATGACCGGCCCCTCACCACTGGAGCCGGAGCGACTTGATGCCGTACATGTTCCCGTGCTGCCGGAGGTCCTGGCCGGGTGCGATCCGGTAGCCGGGGATGCGCCGGTGCCATTCCTCGACCGCCACGTTGAGTTCGAGGCGGGCGAGGTGCGAGCCCAGACAGCGGTGCGGGCCCGAGCCGAACGCGATGTGGTGGGTGTCCCTGCGGTGCAGGTCCACCTCCAGCGGGTTGTCGTAGCGTCGCGGATCGCGGTTGGTGACCGCCAGCGGGAGCATCACCATCTCGCCCGCCCGGACCGGACAGCCGCCGATCTCGACGTCCTTCGTCGCCTTGCGGGCCGGGACGACGAACGAGTAGACGCGGAGGATCTCCTCCACCGCGGTGGGGACGAGCGACGGGTCGGCGAGGATCTCCGCCCGCTGCTGAGGATGCGTGGCGAAGTGGTACAGCGCCCAGCCGATCGAGATCGGGACCGTGTCGAAGCCCGCCTGGAACATCAGGACGCAGAAGGCGTGCATGTCCCGGTCGCCGATCGGCTCGTCGTCGATCGTCCAGGTCATGGCGTGCGAGAGCAGGTCGTCGCGCGGCGTCGTGCGGCGCAGGGCGATCTGCCGCTCGAAGTACGAGGACACCTCCCGCATCGCGGTCAACTGCCGTGCCCCGTCCGGGTCCTCGGCGTGGGACAGGTGCAGCAGCTCGTGGGTCCACGCGAGGAAGACGGCCAGGTCCTCCTCCGGCAGACCCATCAGGCGCATGAAGATCAGGGTCGGGAATCGGCGCGCGAACTCGTCCAGCACCTCGGCGCCTTCGCGGCCCTTCAGAGCGTCGATCAGCTCCGCCGCGACCTGGCGGATCTCCGGTTCCCGGGCGGCGACGGTGGCAGGCGAGAAGTAGCGGCCGAGCAGCCGCCGCCACACGTTGTGCAGGGGCGGGTCCAGCATCTCGGGGATCCACAGGAACTCGGGGTCCGCCTCGAGCGCGGTGACCGACCTGTTGGAGAAGGTCCGCCAGTCCTGCAGTGCCTTCTGCACCTGCGGGCCGTCCGTGACGACCCAGTAGCCGCGGGCGACGGTGCTGCGGAACCCGGAGTGGGCGCCGGCCAGTTCGTCCCAGCGTTCCTGGTGGCTGAGGACCGGGCCGCCGAGCCGGTTGTCGAAGTGGTAGGCGGGCAGGCCCTCGTGGGTTGCGTCGGGTTCGGGCGTCGTACGCATCACGGCTCCTCTCGTCGTGCGTCCGGTCCGTCCGTCACGTCGCCGCACCGTCGATCTTGAGCGCCATCAGCTCGTCCTCGGTGAGGCCGAGCGAGCGCAGGACCTCGTCGGTGTGCTCCGCGAACCGGGGTGCCCGGGTGAGGCCGGCCGGCGTCTCGTCGAACTGGACCGGGCTCGCGACCAGTTCACGGTCGACTCCGTCGGCGTCCACCACGGGCGCGATCAGACCGTTGGCGCGCAGCGCGGGATCCTGGCCGACCTCCCAGGCGTTCTGTACGGCCGCCCACTGGCCCTCTCCTCGGGAGAGGATCTCGGTCCACTCCGCGAGGGGGCGGGCCGCGATGATGCCGGCGACGATCCCGGCGGCTTCGGCGGCGTTGGCCATCAGCTTCCCGGTGCTGTCGAAGCGTGTGTCGCCGCTCAGTTCCTCGCGTCCGGCCAGCCTGCAGAATTCCGCCCAGTACCGGCCGGGTTGAAGCATCGACAGCTCGATCCAGCGGCCGTCCGAGGTGCGGTAGGCCCCGATCAGCGGGTTGGCGTGCGAGCCGTGCCGGGGCCGGGCGGGCGCGGGGAGCGGGCCGCCGGTCATCAGCGCGAGGTTGACCGTGAACTGGGTCGCCCAGGCGCCGACTCCGACCAACGAGACGTCCACGACGGACGGTCGACCGGCCGTGGCCCGGGAGTAGAGGGCGGCGGCGATGCCGCCGGCCAGCGTCATGCCGCCCATCGAGTCGCCGTAGGCGCCCGCGGGCATCCTGGTCATCCGGTCCGCGCCGGGCGGGGTGACACCGGCGGCGCTTCCGCCGCGGGCCCAGAAGGCCGTGCTGTCGTAACCGCCCTTGCCGGCCTCGTCCCCCCGGGCGCCGAAGCCGCTGCCGCGGACGTAGACGATGTCGGGGTTGACCGCCCGCACGTCCTCCAGGTCGATGCGCAGCTTCGCCCGTGCCTCCGGCAGGAAGTTCGTGAGGAACACGTCGCTGGTGCGGATCAGTTCCTCCAGCACGCGACGCGCGGAGGGCTTCTCCAGGGCGAGGCCGACGCTGCGTTTCCCGCGGTTGGGTCCCTCCATGATCGGGAAGAAGGACGACCCCTCGCTGGCGGCCTCGTAGCCGAGCACCCGGACCAGCCCGCGCTGGGCGTCGCCGCGCTCGGCGTGCTCGATCTTGATCACGTCGGCGCCCCAGTCGGCGAGCACGGCACCCGCCGCCGGGACGAAGGTGAACTGCGCGACTTCGAGCACCCGCACGCCCTCCATCGGCCTCTGCATCGGACCAACTCCTCTGCGGCTCATCGCAATTGCGCATACCCAATGCGCCAAGTCTGCCCCAGAGTATGGACCGGGGGCCACCAAAAAGTATACTGTTTTCGCCATGCTGGATTTCACGATCGACCCTGACTTCCAGGCCCGGCTGGACTGGGCGGCGGCCTTCGTGCGCGAGGAGGTCGAACCGCTGGACCTTCTGTTCCCGCACGGCGGCGACCCGTACGACACCCGCAACGAAAAGGCCCGCGCGATCCTGCGGCCGCTGCAGCAACAGGTCCGGGAGCAGGGCCTGTGGGCCTGTCACCTGGGCCCCGAACTGGGCGGGCCCGGCTACGGCCAGGTGCGGCTCGCCCTCCTCAACGAGATCCTCGGCCGCTCCTACTGGGCCCCGACGGTGTTCGGCACCGCCGCCCCGGACACCGGCAACGCCGAGATCCTCGCCCTGTTCGGCACCGAGGAGCAGAAGGCCCGCTATCTGCGTCCGCTGCTCGACGGGGAGATCGTCTCCACCTTCTCGATGACCGAACCGCAGGCGGGCGCCGACCCCAAGGAGTTCGTCTGCCACGCCCGGCGGGACGGCGAGGAGTGGGTGATCGACGGGGAGAAGTGGTTCTCCTCCAACGCCCGGTACGCGGCCTTCCTCATCGTCATGGCCGTCACCGACCCGGACGCCCCGCCGCACGCCCGGATGTCGATGTTCATCGTGCCGGCCGAGACGCCCGGCATCGAGATCAAGCGCAACGTCGCCACCATGGACGAGCGCGGCTCCCTCGACGAGGGCATCCACGCCTACCTCCGCTACCACCGGGTCCGCGTCCCGCTCGACGCCATGCTCGGCGGCCCCGGCGAGGGCTTCGAGGTCGCCCAGGCCCGGCTCGGCGGCGGCCGGGTGCACCACGCGATGCGCACGGTGGGCAAGTGCGCGCGGGCCTTCGACATGATGTGCGAGCGGGCGCTGTCCCGCCGGACCCAGGGCACCCTGCTCGCCGAGAAGCAGGCGGTGCAGCAGTTCATCGCGGACTCCTGGGTGGAACTTCAGCAGTTCCGGCTGCTCGTCCTGCACACCGCCTGGATCATCGACAACCGGCCGCACGGCGCCGCCCGCACCCAGATCGCCATGTGCAAGGTCCAGACGGCCAAGGTGCTGCACGACATCGTCCAGCGGGCGGTGCACCTGCACGGGTCGCTCGGCACCACCGACGAACTCCCGCTCGCCAAGTGGTGGATGGCCGTGCCCAACCTCGCGCTCGCCGACGGCCCGACCGAGGTGCACCGCACCACGATCGCCAGGCAGCTGCTGAAGGACCGCCGGCCGGCCGAGGGGCTGTTCCCCAGCGAACACCTCCCGCCGAAGCGGGAGGCCGCCCGCAAGCGGTACGCGCACATCATCGGCGACGACGGCCTCCGCGGCCGGGTGGACGGATGAGCGACGCCGACGCCCCCGGCCCGGACCGTCTGTTCGACCTGTCCGGCAAGGTGGCGCTCGTCACCGGCGGCAGCCGGGGCCTGGGGCGGGAGATGGTGCGGGCCTTCGCCGCCGCGGGCGCCGACGTGGTGATCGCCAGCCGCAGGCTCCCCGCCTGCGAGACGGTCGCGGCGGAGGTCCGCGACCTCGGCCGGCGCGCACTGCCGGTCGCCGCGCACGTGGGCCACTGGGACGACCTCGGCCGACTGGCCGACACCGCCTACGCGGAGTTCGGCAGGGTCGACGTCCTCGTCAACAACGCCGGCATGTCACCGCTCGCGCCCTCGTCGCAGGGGACCGGCGAGGAGCTCTTCGACAAGGTGATCGGGGTCAACTTCAAGGGCCCGTTCCGGCTCACCTCGCTGATCGGGCAGCGGATGTCCGAGGGCGACGGCGGCTCGGTCATCAACGTCTCCTCCTCGGGAGCGCTGTTCCCGCAGCCGAGGTTCGGCCCCTACGCCGGCGCCAAGGCCGCGCTCAACGCGCTGACCACCGTCTTCGCCCTGGAGTACGGCCCGAAGGTTCGCGTCAACACCATCTCGGCCGGTCCGTTCCTGACCGACGTCTCCCAGTCCTGGTCCGCGGAGAAGCGCAGGAGCACGCGCAGCGCGATCGGCCGCCCCGGCCGCCCGACGGAGATCATCGGCACCGCGCTGTACCTGGCGAGCGACGCCTCCAGCTACACCACGGGCTCACTGATCCGGGTGGACGGCGGGCTGTACTGAGCGCTGCGCCGGCTCCGCGGTTCGTTTGGCTGCGGTCCGGTCCTCCGACCGCGGCCGGTTCGTTCTGCCACGGGCCGGCTCTTCGGCCACGGGCCGGCTCTTCGGCCACGGGCCGGCTCTTCGGCCGCGGGCCGGTCCTCCGACCGCGGCCCGTTCGTTCTGCCGCGGGCCGGCTCTTCGGCCGCGGGCCGGTGGGGGCTGGTCGCGCAGTTCCCCGCGCCCCTGGGGGTCGGGCGTGGCGCGCCGGCTGCCTGGTGACGGCCCTTGGGTTCCTCGCGATCTCGGGGATGGTTAAGGCGTTACCCCTGGGGGTGGGGCACGGCACCCTCAGGGGAGCACGGCCTTCCTGACGGTGGGGCCCGGCGTCCCTGGGGTTCAGGCCGCTCGGCCGAGGAGGGCCATCGCCTCGGACAGCAGTACCGGCAGCGCCGGCCGCATGCGCCGGTGCATGTCGGTCAGCCGGTCCGCCTTGCGGCCGCGCTTGATCAACAGGGCGGTCGCGGCGGACTCCTTGTACTTGGTCAGCGCCTCGAACCAGGCCAGGTCCGGCAGCGGGCCGCCCCGCGCCTCCTGGTAGGCGTCGATCAGCTCCGCCTTGCCCGGCATCCCGGTCGGCTCCGGCGACGGGGACGCGGGGTGGCGGGCCTCGTCGGTGAAGAAGGTCAGCCAGGTGATGTCGACCCGGGGATCGCCGAGCGACCAGATCTCCCAGTCGATGACGGCGTTGACCGCGTCCGCGTCGCACAGGGCGTTGCCGAGCCGGTAGTCGCCATGGGTGAACACCGGCATCATCGCGGCGGGCATCGTGGCACGCAGCCGCTCCTCGACCGCCTCGTAGCCGGTGCGCAGATCCTCGGGCACGGTCGAGAAGGCCCGGGTCCAGCGGTCGATCTCGGCGCCGAGGGTGACGACGGGCTCGACGGCCAGGGCGGTCCGCTTGGGGTCCGCCCGGTGCAGGTGCGCGAGCATCCGGGCCGCGTCGAGGGCGCGGGCCCGTACCTGCCCGGCGGGAACGGTCCCCCGGGGCACGAGCACCGGCTCCACGCACTGACCGGGCACGAGCTCCATGGCCACGAAGGGCTGACGAGCCGTCGGTGCCCCCCGGTCGGAGAACAGCACCTTCGGCACCCGCACCCCGGGCACCCCCGCCAGCAGCTGCATCAGCCGCGCCTGACGCAGTACGTCCCGGTTGCGGACCGGTTCCAGGCCGGGCGGGGCCACCTTGAGGACGACGCGTTCACAGCCCGCCGGGACACCCGCCAGCGCGGCCACGTACGTGAGGCTGGACGTGCCGCCGGTGAGCGGTTCGACCGACTCCACGGTGGCCCCGGGCGCCCAGTCGCGGACCGCGACGGCCGTGCGCCGCGCCAACTCCTCGGTCGATTCGGTGCTGTTGGC
Source organism: Streptomyces zaehneri (assembly GCF_032248645.1). Taxonomy (NCBI): domain Bacteria; kingdom Bacillati; phylum Actinomycetota; class Actinomycetes; order Kitasatosporales; family Streptomycetaceae; genus Streptomyces; species Streptomyces zaehneri. The sequence goes on along the minus strand of NZ_JASTTJ010000006.1, from coordinate 339,752 downwards.
GAAGACGGTCATGGGTCTCATCCCTGTCGGCAGACGGCCGCCCGGCGGTATCCGGCGGTCAGCGGTCGGCGGTCAGCGCCTCGACGATGTCGCGGCGTACGAGCTTGCCGGTCGGGGTACGGGGCAGTTCGGGCCAGCGGGTGATGCGGTCCGGCGTCTTCGAGCCGCGCAGCGTGCCGCGCACCTGTGCGCGCAGGGCGTCCGTGTCGGTCGCCACACCGTCGCGCAGGACGACCACCGCCTCGATCCGCTGGCCCCACTCCTCGTCCGGAACGCCGACGACGACCGCGTCGAGTACGTCCGGGTGGTCCAGCAGGACGTCCTCGATCTCGGCGGGCGCGATGTTCTCGGCGCCGCGGATGATCGTGTCGTCGGCCCTGCCCTCGATGTGGAGATAGCCGTCCCGGTCGATGCGGCCACGGTCACGGGTGTGGAAGAAGCCCCGCCCGTCGACCGCGGAGCCCTGCCCCGCGTACTCGCCCGACACCTGCTCGCCGCGCACCCAGATCTCCCCGGTCCCGCCGGGTGCCGCGACCGCGCCGGACGCGTCGCGGACCTCCACTTCGACACCCGGCACCGGCAGCCCGGCCGAGCCGAGCCGGGCCCGCACCACCGGATCGTCGCTCGCCACGGCCGTCCGGTGCTCCCGTGGCCCCAGGACCGTGATCGTGGACGAGGTCTCCGTGAGCCCGTAGGCGTTGACGAAGTCCACCTGCGGCCAGACGCGCAGCGCCGTCTCGATCACCCGCACCGGCATCCGTGCTCCGCCGTAGGCGAGCGCGCGCAGCGACGGCACCGACAGGTCGGGACCGCCGGTGTCCATGATGCGGGCGAGCATCGTCGGCACCACCATCGCGTGGGTGATCCGCTGCTCCCGTACGAGGCCGAGCCAGCCGTCCGGCGTGAACTGCTCCAGGGTCAGGGTCCGGCGCCCCGCGTACAGGTTCGTCAGCACGCTGGAGACGGCGGCGATGTGGTACGGCGGGACGCTCACCAGGGCCGCCGCGCCGGGATCGGCTCCGGCGAACTCGACCGTGCCGAGCACGTACGACACCAGGTGGTGGTGGCGCAGCAGCACCCCCTTGGGCGCGGAGGTCGTACCGCTCGTGTAGATGAGCACGGCGGGCGGTGCGGACCGCGGCGGCACGGGCTGGGATGGTGCGGGCCGGGCCGGTACGGGCTGGGCCGGTACGGGCTGGGCCGGATCGTCGGCGGCGGCGGGGCGGCCGGCGTTCCGCGCGGCCCCGGCCAGCCACTCGGCGGGGCTGTGCGCCGCCAGCCCGGCGCGTCGCAGCGCCTCGCCGTGTTCCGGGTCGGCGATGCCCAGCGCGCGGGGGTGGTTGGCCAGCAGCGCGTCGAGCTGGGCCTCGCCCAGGCGGTAGTTGACCGGCACGAGGGGGACTCCGGCGCGGGCCGCGGCGAACAGCGCGACCGGAAGGGCCGGACCGTTCGCCGCGAGGTACACGATCGCGTCGGCGTCGGACGCCCGCACCAAGTGTGCTGCGCCCACGGCCAGTTCGCGCAACCGCCGGGCGGTCAGCCCGTCGTCCGCGCGCCCGATGACGACCCGGTCGCCGAAACCCTCGGCGGCCATGTCCGACAGCATCGACAGGTTCACGGGGCCGCCCCGCCCCTCAGTCCGAGGCCGGGAGCGGCTTGGCGCTCTTCACCGGCAGCGGGACGCCGTTCACCGCGAGCGTGCCCGGTCCGGGCTTGGTGCAGAGGAGTTCGAGGCCGAGGTCCTCGGCGGCGTAGCGCTTGCCGAGCAGCGAACCGCCGAGCAGTTCGGGGTCGGCGGTGCCGGTGGCGGCGGAGGCGGGCCCGGTCCCGGTCCCCTCCACCATGGCGGCGCCGCCGCACGTGATCTCCAGCTCCTCGTCCGGGCACCTGACGACGATCACCGCCGTCGGATCGACCGTACTGGCGAGCATCTGCCCCACGCGTGGCCTCATCGCAGTGTCCTCCGCGGCTCTCGTGGTACCGGTCAGTGGCATCGAGCAACCAGAGAAAAGTATACTACTTTCCTCGATCGCGTCGAGAACGGAGCTGTTGGATGGAACTCAAGACCGTCCTGTTCGAGGTGACCGGCCACGTCGCCACGGTCACCCTCAACCGGCCCGAGGTCATGAACGGCTTCAACCAGCGGATGCTGGAGGAATTCGCCGCCCTCTGGCACACCGTCAGGACCGACGACGAGGTGCGGGTCGTCGTGTTGCGCGGCGCCGGTGACCGGGCGTTCTGCACGGGCATGGACGTGAAGGAGGGGATCGGCCGGCACCCCAACGTCTGGTCGCGGACCGATCCCGGGGAGCACCTCTCACCGAAGCTGAACCAGGTGTGGAAGCCCCTGGTGTGCGCCGTGCACGGGATGGCCGCCGGCGGCGCCTTCTACTGGCTCAACGAGGCCGACATCCTGATCTGTTCGCAGGACGCCACGTTCTTCGACCCGCATGTCAGCTACGGACTCACCGCGGCCCTGGAACCGATCGGCCTCGCCCGGCGCATCCCGCTCGGCGAGGCGCTGCGCATCGCCCTGCTCGGCCTGGACGAGCGCGTGTCGGCCGCCCGCGCCCTCCAGATCGGCCTGGTCAGCGAGGTGTTGCCACGCGAGGAACTGTGGGACCGGGCCGACGAGATCGCGCGCCTCATCGCCGCCAAACCGCCCGCCGCCGTCCAGGGCACCGTCCGGGCGATCTGGGAGTCGCTCGACTCGACCCGCACCCAGGCGCTGCGCACCGGTCTGTCGTACACCCAGATCGGAAACCCGGTCGGGACGGCCGGGCTCGACCGCTCGGCGGTTCCCCGTGGGCGGTGGACACTGCGCTGAGCCTCCCCTAGCCTCTCCTAAATAAGTGTACTTTTTTACAGGTGCACGTCCCAGCTTCGGACATCCAGCGGGAGGCTCTCATGCGGTTCGGCATGCCCTGGCCCGGCCGGGACGTCGGACGGGAGGCGGAGCAGTCGGGCGTCGGCGCCTTCTGCGCCGGGGAGTTCGCCGGCCACGACGCCTATCTCACCGTGGCCGACATCGTGGCGAACACCGAACACGCCCTGGCGGGCCCCGCCATCGCCTACGCCTTCGCCCGCACCCCCTACGCGCACGCCACCGCCCTGCGCCAGTTGCACGCCCGGGCGCCGGGCCGGCTGTTCCTCGGCCTGGGCAGCGCGGCGTTCCGGATCAACCGGGACTGGCTGGGCGTGCCCGCCGAGCGTCCGGTGGCCCGGATCGCCGAGACCGTCGGTGCGGTGCGGGCCTGGCTGCACGCGGAGAACGGCGACCGGGTCCGCTACCGCGGCGAGTTCTACGCACTCGACGCCGACGTCCGCGCTCCGGTGCTCGGCCGGCTGGACGTCCCCGTGCTGCTCGCCGCGTTCAACACCCGGATGGCGGCCACCGCGGGCCGGGTGGCCGACGGTCTCGTCGGGCACGGGCTGTTCACCGGTCCCTGGTGGAACGAGGTGGTACGCCCCTCGGTCGCGGGCGGCGCGGGCGACGGGGACCGGGCCGGCGCGCGTCCACTGGAACACGGCTGGATCATCACGGCGGTCGACGACGCCGCACCCGAACGCGCCATCGCCGACGCCCGGCGGATGATCGCCTTCTACCTCACCGTCAAGACGTACGACCCGTTCGTCGCCCACCACGGCTGGGAGGAGCCCGTCGCCCGGCTCCGGGCGGCGTTCCGCGCCGGTGACACCGACGCCATGGCACGGGCGGTGACCGACGAGATGGTCACCGGGATCGCCGTCTGCGGGACGACCACCGACGCGAAGGACACCCTCGCGCGCCGCGCCGGTTCGCTCCCCCACGATGTCGGCTACTTCGCGCCGCCGAGTTTCCTGGTGAGCCACCGGCGCCGGGCCGCGTACGCCAGGGCCTCGCTGGCCCTGGTCGGCGCCGTGCCGGAGCCGGCCCGACCCGGCGCCGCGCACCGGTCCCGGGGCGCGACCGCTCCCGGCCCGGTGCGCGGCCCGGCCGCGGTCAGGCGTCCTCGGTGACGGGGGCGAGCTTCCTGCCGGTGTCGAAGTGCACGACGCCGGCGAGGGTGCCGCCCAGGATGGCCGCGCGGTCCTCGTCGGAGACGGTGTCGTCGAAGTTGTCCGCGATGCACTCGGCGCTGCTGCGGAAGGTGCCCTCGGCATGGGGGTAGTCGTTGCCCCACATGACCGTCGAGACCCCGGTGATGTGGCGGGCCTTGACGGCGGTCGGGTCGTCCGCGAACTGGACGTGGATCTGACGCCGGATGTACTCGCTGGGCTTGAGCGGGTAGGGCCACTTGCCGTTGATGGTGAACAGCCGCCCCATGGCCGGCTGTTCCTTCGGCGAGCGGCTGTCGTCCCAGAAGCCGAGCCACCAGTCGGGGTCCTGGCCGATGCCCGTCCTGAAGGACTTGTCCATGAAGCCCATGTAGGAGACCAGCCAGCCGGCGCTGAACTCGATGAGGTTGAAGTGCAGTGCGGGGAACCGCTCGCAGACGCCGCCGCCGACGAGGTCGGCGATGATGCGCTGCGGGCTGGAGAAACCGGCGGCGGAGTTCTGGAGCCGGCCCGACACCATGTCGTCGGTCAACTGGCCCTTGCCCATGTTGACGGCCGTCATCATGCTCCGGACGGTCAGCGCCGTCTCGGAGGTGCTCTCCTTCGTCTTCACCCCGCCGGTGGCGACGTGGATGAAGACCGGCATCCCGTTCGCCTGGGCGGCCGCCCACAGCGGGTCGTACGTCCGCGACGCGTACGGCACGGGCGGGGTCTCCGGGATCAGGATCGCGCCCAGCCCGAGGCGCGCGCACCGCTCGATCTCGGCGACGGCCTCGGGGATGTCCGTGACGGGGATCGCCGCCGTCGGGCGAAGCCGGTTCTTGTACTGGAGGAACCGCTCGGCGATGTAGTCGTTCCAGACGCGCGCGTGCGCCATCGACAGTTCGTGGTCGTCGGTGAACAGGACGAAGAGGGAGAGGTTGGGGAACATCACGGAGGCGTCGACGCCGTCGAGGTCCATGTCCCGGATGATGTGCTGCGGCTCGCCGTCCGGGGTCTGCCCGCCGAACTGCCGGTACTTGGAGATGGTCCAGCCGTCGTAGCCGATGGTGTGCAGCTTCTTGAACTCGGTGTGCCCGCCTTCGACGATCGGCTCGTCGAGCGTGAACTCCTCTTCCCACAGTGCCCGTTCCCTGAGGTGCACGGGCAGCCGGGTCTTGAAGAGATCGACCGGCTCGATGATGTGCGAATCACCGGACACGACAAATTCCTTGAACACAGGCGGTACCTCTTTCGAACCTCGTCGTTCGTTGCAGAACCCACCCCGCGGATGCTGCCGAAGTTAGCTGTACCGACCGGTCCAGTCAATGATTCAGCATACGGATTCATCGACCGGCCGAGGCCTCGAAACCTGACAGAACGCTGACACAAAGCCGATGGCGCTCTCCTCTTCTACCGAAGGCGTAATTCAGTACACTCAAATAGAAAGCGTCCACAGGCGATCAGGAGACGGCACATGGCGACGGCGTACTCGTTCTCTTCGCGGCTCTACATCGACGGGCGCCGCACGGACGGCCGTTCGGACACCCCGGTGACCGTCCGCAACCCGGCGACCCTGGAGACGGTCGCGGAGGTCCCGGGCTCGTCGCCGGCGGATGTACGGCAGGCCGTCGAAGCGGCCCGGCGCGCCTTCGACGAGGGTCCCTGGCCGCGGCTCAGGCCCGCGGAGCGGGCCGCCGTCCTGCTGCGCATGGCCGCGGAGATGGAGCGCAGGCTGCCCGAACTCGTGGCCGTCAACATGGCGGAGGCGGGCTCGGTCCGCGCGCTGGCCGAGACCCTTCAGACCCGGGTCCCGGTGGCGCATCTGCGCGACATGGCCGAGCGGGTGATCCCGGCCTTCGCCTGGGAGCGCCCGATGGACGCGACGATCGCGCCGGGCGCCGGCATCTTCCAAGGGGTGCTGCGCCGTGAGGCGTTCGGCGTGTGCGCCCTGATCTCCGCCTACAACTTCCCGTTCTTCCTCAGCATGATGAAGGTGATCCCGGCGCTCGCGGCGGGCTGCACGGCCGTACTGAAGCCGGCGCCCGCCACTCCCCTGGAGTCCCTGCTGATCGGCGACTTCGCGGACGCCGCCGGACTGCCGCCGGGCGTGCTGAACATCGTCACCGGCGATGCCGAGGCCGGCCGTGAGCTGACCACCCACCCCATGGTGGACCTCGTGAGCTTCACCGGGTCGGACACCGTCGGGCGCAGGGTCCACTCCCAGGCAGCCGCCTCCCTGAAGAAGGTCGTCCTCGAACTCGGCGGCAAGTCGGCGGCCCTCGTCCGCGCCGACGGCGACCTCGGCGGCGCGGTCCGCTCCGCGCTCTCCGGCATCACCACCCACGCCGGGCAGGGCTGCTCCCTGCTGACCCGCACGCTCGTGCACGAGTCCGTGCACGACGAGTTCGTCGACCGGCTGAGCGCCGCCCTCGCCGAGGTCAGGGTCGGCGATCCGGCCGACCCGGCCACCACCATGGGGCCGCTGATCAGCGAAGCGCAGCGGGACAGGGTCGAGAAGCTGATCCGGGTCGGCGAGGAGGAGGGAGCGCGCCTCGTCCACGGCGGCGGACGTCCGGCCGGCCTCGACCGGGGCTGGTTCGTGGAACCGACCCTCTTCGCCGACGTCGGCAACGACATGACCGTCGCGCGTACGGAGTTCTTCGGACCGGTGGGCGTCGTCATCCCGTTCGCCACGGACGAGGAGGCGGTGCGGATCGCGAACGACAGCCCCTACGGCCTCGCGGGCGCCGTCTGGAGCGCCGACACCGCCGCCGCGTACGAGATCGCGTCCCGTATCCGGGCCGGCGGTGTGACCATCAACGGCGGCAGCGCCGGGGTGAACCCGCGAGCCGCGTTCGGCGGATACAAGCAGAGCGGACTCGGCCGGGAGTGGGGCGAGTTCGGACTGGACGAGTACCTCCAGACCAAGTCGGTCAGCTGGGCCGCCTGCTGAGCACCCGACCGGGATCACGCACAATTAAGAGCACTCAAATATGCGAAGCGAGGCCCACTGCTGCCCTGTTCCGCCATCCATCTCGACCAATCGAGTAATAGAGGATACCTTATCTTGGTGGACTTCGAGCTCAGCGAGGAGCAGGGCATGCTGCGCGCGGCCGCACGCGAGCTGCTGTCGGACCGGGCCCCGATGGAACACGTGCGGACCTGGGCGGATCGCGACGAGGACGTCGACCCGCAGGTGTGGCGGCTGACGGCCGGCCTCGGCTGGACCGGTCTGGGCCTGCCCGAGGAGTACGGCGGCGCCGGCCAGGGCCTGGTGGAACTCGCGCTCGTCGCGCAGGAGATGGGGCGGGCGCTCGGGCGGGGCCCGTTCGCGCCGACCGCGATCGTCGGCCGGTCCCTGGCCGCCGCGGGGCCGCCCGCGCTACGGGCCGCGGTGCTGCCCGAGCTCGCCACGGGATCGGGCTGGGGCACCTGGGCCTTCGCCGAACCGCGCGCCCCCTGGTCCCTCGACGGGATCCGCGCCACCGCCCGCACCGACCGGGACGCGATCGTCCTCGACGGGGTCAAGACGGCGGTGCAGGACGCGGGCGGCGCCCGCTGGCTCCTCGTCACCGCACGTCACGACGGCGTCCCCGGGTCGTTCCTGGTGGACCGGTCGGCGCCGGGCGTCACCGTCCGGCGGCAGCGGACCCTGGACCTGACCCGCTCGTTCCACGAGGTCCGGCTCGAAGGCGTACGGGTGCCGCCCGCACACCGTCTCGCCGGCGGGCCGAAGGAGATACAGCGGATGCTCGACGAGGCGTCGGTGCTGCGGTGCGCCGACGCCCTCGGGACGATGGAGCGGATGCTGGAGCTCACCGTCGAACACACCACGTCGCGCGTGCAGTTCGGCCGGCCGATCGGGATGTTCCAGGCCGTCAAGCACGCGTGCGCCGACATGGCACTGCTGGTGCACGGCACCCGCGCCGCCACGGCCTACGCGGCGATGGCCGCCGACGCGGGCGCCGACGACGCCGCCCGAGCGGCCTGCGCCGCCGCCTCGTACACCGCGGCCGGGACCGGCGAGGTCGCGGCCCGGGCCCTCCAGCTGCACGGCGCCATCGGCTTCACCTGGGAGCACGACCTCCACCTCCACCTGCGCCGGGCCAGGGCCGACAGCGTGCTGTACGGCGACGCCGCCGTGCACCGCGACCGGCTCTGCACCCTCCTGCGGCAATCCGCCGCGTCCGCCTGAGCCGGCGACCACCTGAGCCGGCGACCCGAAAGGTTCCCGATGGAGATCAAGGGCAAGAAGGCCGTGGTGTTCGGCGGCGCCTCCGGCATGGGCCGGGCCACCGCCGAGCTGCTCGCGGCCCGCGGCGCCGACGTCGCCGTGCTCGACCGCCCGGCATCGGCGGGCGCGGAGGTCGCCGCCGCGCTCGGCGGCAGCTTCCATCCCGTCGACGTGACCGACCACGACGCGACCGGGAGCGCGCTGGACGCCGCCGTGGCGGCCCTCGGCGCGCTGCATGTGTCGGTCACCACCGCGGGCGGCGGCAGCGTACGGCGCACACTCGGCAAGGACGGTCCGCACGACCTGGAGACCTTCCGCCGGGTGCTCGACCTGAACGCCGTCGCCACCTTCAACATCAGCCGGCTGGCCGCCGCGCACATGAGCCGCAACGCACCGGAGGATCCCGAGACCACCGGCGAACGCGGCGTCATCGTCAACACGTCGTCGATCGCCGCCTTCGAGGGGCAGATCGGCCAGGTCGCCTACTCGGCCGCCAAGGCGGCGATCGCCGCGATGAGCCTCACCATGGCCCGCGACCTCGGCTCGCTCGGCATCCGCGTCGTCGCCATCGCGCCCAGTCTGTTCGAGACCGGCGCCACCGAGCGGATCCCCGCCGAGACGCTGGCCGCGCTGGTGCGGGACGCCGCGTTCCCGCGGCGCCCCGGCCGCCCCGAGGAGTACGCCAGGCTCGCCCTGGCGATCGTCGACAACCCCATGCTGAACGGCCAGTGCCTGCGTCTGGACGCGGGCCAGCGGTTCGGTCCGAAGTGAGGTTCTGATGCCGGACAACCAGGTACCGACGCCACAGGACACCGCACTCCGGGGAAAGGTGGCCCTCGTCACGGGAGGTGGCCGGGGCTTCGGCAAGGCGTTCGGCGCGGCGCTCTCGGCGCTCGGCGCGCGGGTCGTGCTCGCCGACATCGACGGCGCCGCCGCGGCCGGGGCGGCGGCGGAACTCGACCCGCGGGGCGCCCGCGTGACCGCAGTCGCCTGTGACGTGGCCGACGAGGATCAGGTCGGCGCGGTCGTGAGCGAGGTCGCCGAGCGCCACGGCGGACTGGACGTCCTGGTCAACAACGCCGGCCTGCACGCCGCCTACAACAGGCCGTTCACCGAGCTGGGCCTCGCCGAGGTACGACGGGTCCTCGACGTCAACGTCATGGGCGTCGTCATCTGCTCCCTCGCGGCCCGGGAGGCGATGCGGGGCCGCGCCGGCGCCTCCATCGTCAACATCTCGTCGGCGGCGGCCTACGCGAACCGCAGCGTCTACGGCGTGTCCAAGCTCGCCGTGCGGGGCCTGACGGTGTCCTTCGCCCGCGAGTTCGCCGCCGACGGCATCAGGGTCAACGCGATCGCGCCGGGCCTGATCCTCACCGACACGGTGCGGGCCCAGCTGTCGCCGGCCGAGGCGGACCGCGTCCTCGGCGAGCAGATCCTGCGGCGGGAGGGCCGGGAGCAGGACATCGTCGAGGCGCTGCTCTACCTGGTCTCGTCGAAGGCGTCCTTCGTCACCGGGGAGACGCTGCGCGTGACGGGTGGCTTCGCGCTCTCGGTCTGACGTCGGCGCCACGCCGGTGGCCGTGCCCCGCGAGGTGGATCGCGGGGCACGGCCTCTGTGGTGCGGCCGGCCTACCGCGGCTGTCCTACACCGTCACCGGTTCGGCCTCCGGCTTCCCGGCCAGCTCCTTCTCCTCGGACGTGATCGCCTTCAGCAGCACGTACGGCGTGGCGATCTTCCAGAAGACGTACGCGATCGAGGGGATCAGGTACGCGAGGAGTCCGTCCCAGGCGAGCGGTCCGGTCCGGTTGAGGAAGACGAAGGCGCCCGGGACGAGCAGCACCCCCAGCGCCATGCTGAGCCAGCCGTACCAGCGCGGAAAGACCGGCTTCTCCCGGGTGTGGTCGATGAACGCGGCGTATCCGATCGACCAGACCTGGAGGACGAAGACGCAGGCGTTGCCGACGAACATGAGCCAGAAGGTGTCGGTCATCGCGGACAGGACGTCGGCGGAGTGGGCCTCCGGCCGGTAGGCCGCGGCGGCGAGGATCGCGAGCGGGAAGAAGAACCCGGCCGGGGCCATGATGCCCGTGGTGAGCTGGATCATGGACAGCATCCCCCAGCCGCCCTCGACCCGGCGCAGCTGCATGCTCGTCACGATGACGTACGGGTACTCGAACGGGATGAGCAGCACCATCAGGGAGACACAGGTGAGGATCCCCGTGCGATGGTCCTCGAGGAAGGCGGCGATGTCCTCGGGGCTCTCCGTGGGGCTCATGGGCGGGGTGAGACCGCCCACGGCGAACGCGGCGAGGAATCCCACGAAGAGGATGACACCGCACCACGCCGACACTCTCTGCAGTCTTGTGTAGAGGTCCTTCTTCATCTGCGGCTCCTTTTTCGCTCGCTGCTATCGGCCTGTCTCGTCCCACCCGACGAGCCTGTCGAGCAGCAGCGCGGCGCTCGACAGGTAGTCGCCGTATCCGCCCCGGAAGAACAGCAGCGGGGTCTTCATCGACTCGACGCGCAGATCGTGGACCGATCCGACGACCAGCAGGTGATCACCGATCTCGACGATCTGCTCGACCGTGCAGTCGACCCACGCGACGACCCCGTCCAGGACGGGGCTGCCCAGCGCCGACGCCTGCCAGCTCGTGTCCGCGAACCGCTGCCGGGCCGATCCGGCCGCCAGCCTGCGGGACAGCCGCTCCTGGTCGCCCGCGAGCGCGTTGGCGCAGAACCGGCCGGCGGCCCTGATCGTCCTCAGGGTCGTGGAGGAGCGGCCGGCCAGGAAGGACACCAGGGGCGGGGTCAGCGACACGGAGGTGAAGGTGCCGACGATCATCCCGTGCGGCCGGGCTTCGGCGTCCGTGGTGGTGATCGCGACCACGCTCGTGGGGAAGTTGCCCAGGACGTCGCGGAATCGGCGCCCGTCGATCGCGTCCGTCGTCCGGGGACGCCTCACGCCGTCGCTCATACGGCCTCCTTGCCTCTGCGATCTCACCGGGTCCACGTCAGATCAGGACGCGCATCGCCTCGGGCAGTTCGAGTCCCATCCGGGCCAGGGCGTTCGCGTGGTACGCCGAGCCGGGCACATGGATCATGTGCTGGAGTCCGACGTGCGCGTCGCGCCAGAACCGCTGGATCGGGTTGCCCCGCCGGATCGCGTTCCCGCCGGACCGCGCGAAGACCTCGTCCAGGGCGGAGACGGCCCGCCAGGCACAACGGACCTGGTTGCGCCGGACGTTCGCCCGGTCCTCCAGGGTGATCGGCCGGCCCGCATCGACCTGGTCGTACAACCGGCTGATGCCGTCGATGAGTTGCACCCGCGAGGCGGCGATCTCCGCCGCGGCCTCCCCGGCCGCGTAGAGGACGTACGGGTCGTCGCGGACCTGGACGCCGGTGACGGCGACCCGGTCGCGCTGCTGGGCCAGGTGGATGTCGAGCGCCCCCTCGCAGATGCCGATGACCGCCGCGGTGATCCCGAGCGGGAACATCGAGCTGAAGGGCAGCCGGTAGAGGGTGTCGGTCAGCCCGACCGCCTCCGCGGCCGCCCCGTCCTGGACCGACTCCTGCCTGATGACGCGGTGTTCGGGGACGAACGCCTTGTCCACGACGACGTCCTTGCTGCCGGTGCCCGACAGCCCGATCACGTCCCAGGTGCCGTCGATGATCTCGTAGTCCGAGCGGGGCAGCACGACGTGCAGCACCGTGATGGGCCCGGCCGGCCCGCCCTTGCCGTCCCCGAGGAGCGCGCCGAGGAAGTCCCAGTCGCAGTGGTCGCTGCCGGAGGAGAACGGCCAGCGTCCGCTGAGGACATAGCCGCCGTCCACCGGCTCGGCGATGCCGTTGGGCATGTAGGGCGAGGCGATCCAGGTGTCCGGGTCGTCGTCCCACACCTCGTGGGTGAGCCGCGGATCCATCTGGGCCAGCTCCCACGGGTGGACGCCGACGACGCCGCACACCCAGCCGGCGGCCCCGTCGTGCCGCGCGACGGCCATCACCGCTTCGGCGAAGTCCCGGGGGTGGGCGCCGAATCCGCCGAACTCCTTGGGCTGGAGCAGTCGGACGACCCCCGCGGAGCGGAGCAGTTCGACGGTCCGGTCGCTCAGCCTGCCGAGTGACTCGTTCTCGTCGGCGAGTGCTGCCAGTTCGGCGCCCAGCTCCTCGACACGACCGATCACTTCATGCGTCACGCCGTACACCTCCTGGTGACTGGTCCCTCGCATCCGCCGCGCTTCGCCGACGGTGGGACGGCCACAGTGTCGGGGCCCGCGGCCGGCACCCGCTGCGCACTTTCCGCTGACCGGGACTGTGGACTCAGCGGGTGACGCGGGGCCGCAGCGCGGCGGTGGAGCGGCCCTTCAGGGCCGAGAACCACACGCCGGCCCCGTAGGCGAGGTCGTCGAGGCGGCGGGCGAGGCCGTAGCGGAGCGGATCGAGAGGAGTGCCGTCGCGCCGGTACTCCAGTGCGATATCGGCCACCGCGGCGACCGCCGCGGCCCGGCGCAGCCGGCGGGAGGCCAGACAGCCGACGGCCGTGAGCGGCCACCAGTGGCGGGTCAGCAGCGCGGAGGTCTGCGCCAGGGTGCCGAGCGCCCCGTCGGCGGTGAGCCGTACGGCCAGCCGGTACGGGTGCGGGGTGTCGTCGAGCCTGCGGGCGATGCGCAGGGTGACGACACCGAGGACGGCACCCGCGGCCGGCACCGACCAGCGCCGCTGGACGAGCAGCGCGGCGGCGAGCGCCGCGCCCCACGGGGCGAACACGGCGGGTGCGATGTACGCGGGGTGCCGTCGGGCGAGCGGCTGTGCCCCGGTTCCGTACACGGCCTTGCGCAGGAGCCAGTCCCGCACGCGCACGCGATGCTCGTGGGCGGCCCGGACGGCGGGTTCGTAGCGCACGCGCCGGCCGGCCGCGATCAGCCGCCAGCACAGGTCGACGTCCTCCCCGACCCGCAGGCGCTCGTCGAAGCCCTCCCCCAGGGCGTCCACCCGTGCCACGAGGCAGGCCGAGGACGCCCAGGAGACGGGGGTGCCGGGCCGGACCCGGGCCGGGCGGTCGCCGAGGTCGAGCGAGGACCGGGCGTTCTCGTACCGTTCGATCCAGGTGGTGGCGGGGGCCGGCAGGCCGGTGATGCGCGGTACCGCCATGGCGACCAGGGGGTCGGCGAAGTGCCTCAGCAGGGTGGGCACGGTCTCGGGGTCCAGCACGATGTCGGAGTCGGCGAAGACCACGTACGGGGTGGTGACGAGACGGAGCCCGGCGTTGCGCGCGCCGGCCGGTCCGGCGTTGGCGGCCAGGACGACCAGCCGGGCGCCGTGGCCCGCGGCGACCCCCGCCACGGCGGCCGGGCGCCGGGAGGCGTCGTCGACGACGATCACCGGGACGTCCGCGCGGATGCTCCGCAGCAGCCGGTCCAGTTGGCGTGGGCGGTCGCGCACGGGTACGACGACCGTGTACCGGGGGTCGACAGGCGCCGGGAGCGCGTCGGCGACGGGATGGGCCATGCCGGTGTCGGTCAGCCGGTCCGCGAGGAGCGCGCCCGCCGCGTCCCGCACGGTGAGCGACCGGCCGTCGAACAGCCGCCGGGCCCTCGGGGTCAGTCGCAGCAACCGGGCCGGGAACCCGCCGAGCAGGGCCCGGCCGCCGTCGATCACCCGGGTGTGCCGGTCGAGTTCGACCCTGAAGCCGACGGGAAGCGTCACCGGCGTACGGCCTTCGGGGGTACCGGATCGGTGAGGCGGCCCCTGGCGTCGCAGGTCCACGCGGTGATCCGGCGGACCGCCGCTGCCACCATCGCCTCCGACGCCCGGCGGCCCTCCTCGGCCGAGGCCCCGGCCGGATCGCCCAGCACGCCGGAGGGCGAGACGGCGCGCACACCGCGGGCCGTCAGCTCCGGCAGCAGCGCGGCCAGCGGCCGGGCGTCACCGGCGACGGCGGCGTCGAGTCGTACCCGCTGCGGGGCCAGATGCAGCAGCACGGAGGTTTCCGCGCGCCCGGCGTGCGCGTCGCCGCCCGGCACCTCGCAGCCGGTCCAGCCGGCGTCGTGGCCCTCGGCCCGCAGCAGTGCGAGGGCGGTGTCGAGGGTGGCGGTGTTGCCGCCGTGGCCGTTGACGAGGACGACGCGGCCCGCCCACCGCGACAGCGAGCGCACCAGTTCCACGACGACCACGCGCAGCGCGTCGTGCCCGATCGAGACGGTCCCCGGGAAGTCCGCGTGCTCGCCGCTGGCGCCGTAGCCGAGCGGCGGCGCGACGAGCGGTGGGCCGTGCGGTCCCGGGGCGAGGGCGTCGGCCGTCCGCCGGGCGACGGCGTGGGCGACGACGGTGTCGGTGTCGAGGGGCAGATGCGGTCCGTGCTGCTCGGTGGAGCCGACCGGGACCAGGACGAGCGCGCCGGGCGGCACGGCCGGCCAGGCGGTGTCGGCCAGCACTCTCGGCATGGCGTCCCCCGCCCCGCTCAGGCGACCGGGGGCTCGGCGCCGGCCGGGTCCGCCGAGGGCGCCGCCGGCAGGCCCCCGCCGCCCAGGACGAGCGGGAAGCCCGCGGGAATCACCAGGTCCTCGGGCCCCAGCTCGTGGACGGAGGAGTGCCCGAGGCCCAGCACGGCCGAGTCGAGCCCGCCACGCAGGATGTCCAGCACGTTCTCGACACCGGCCTGTCCGTTCGCCGCGAGGCCCCAGAGACAGGCACGGCCGATCAGAACGGCGCGGGCCCCGAGGGCGAGTGCCTTCGCCACGTCGCCGCCCCGGCGGACGCCGCCGTCGAGGAGGACTTCGATCTCGTCGCCGACGGCTTCGGCGACGGAGGGCAGGATCCGGATGGTGGCGGGGGTGGTGTCCAGGTTGTTGCCGCCGTGGTTGGAGACGGACAGGGCGCTCACCCCGGCGTCGACGGCCCGCTTCGCGTCGTCGACCCGGGTCACGCCCTTGAGGAGCAGCGGTCCGCCCCACTCCTCGGCCAGCCACTTGACGTCCTCCCAGGTCGGGGGCGTGGTCTGCATCCACTCGCCGTAGGCCGCGAAGAAGCCGGGCGCCTCGCCGCCGGGGGCGCGCAGGTTGGGCACGGTGAGTTCGGGGAGACGGCCGGACCTGGCGTACCGCCACAGCCAGCCGGGCCGGGGCAGTACGTCGGGGGCGAACCGCAGCATCGTCCTGAGGTCGAGCTTCTCCGGTACGGCGGGGCTGCCCCAGTCGCGGCCGTGCGAGAAGGACCAGTCGAGGGTGACGATGAGCGCCTTCGCGCCGGCGGCCCTGGCCCGGTCCATGCGCTGCGTCATCGTCGCGCGCGTTCCGCTCCAGTACAGCTGGAAGAAGAGGTCCGGCTGGGCGCCCGCCACCTCCTCGACGGGCCTGCTCGCGAACGAACTCAGCCCCATGACGACGCCCCGGCTCGCGGCGGCCCGGGCCACGGCCACCTCCCCGTCCGGGTGGACGGCCTGGACTCCGGTCGGCGAGATGAGCACGGGCAGCGCGGTGGGCACGCCCAGCACGGTCGTGGTCAGGTCGCGGGCGGCGTGGTGTCCGACGACCCGTGGGGCGAAGCCCAGTTCGGCGAAGGCCGCCACGTTGGCGTCGATCGTGCGGCCGCGTTCCGAGCCCGCGACGAGCGCGCCGTAGACCGGCCCCGGCAGCCGCTTGCGCGCCCTGCGCTGTGCTTCGGCCACCGTCTCGAACCAGGGGTTCCTACGCATGTGCCGCGTCCCTTCCGGTCGGCGCCGGATCCATCCCGGCCAGCGGGCTCTCGTCGCAGCGCGCGACCGGTGGCCGGCGGGTGAGGACGAGGGGCACGGCCCTGCGCGAGTGGTCGCCGGACGGCCTGGGCGGCGCGGTGCCGTCACGGTCGGCGAGCAGCGCCTCGCCGTGGCCCCGCACGCACTCGGGGTCGGGGCCGTCCAGCGGAAGTCCGGTGAAGAACTTCGCGGCCATGCAGCCGCCCTTGCACGTGTCGTAGAAGGCGCAGGAGGCGCAGGCCCCGCCGTGCTGCGGGGTGCGCAGCCGCCGCAGCAGCCCGGAGTCGCGCCATACGCCGGAAAAGCCGCCCGGCCCGGTCACGTTGCCGGCGAGGAACTCCTCGTGGATGGCGAACGGGCAGGCGTACACGTCGCCGACCGGGTCGATCAGGCAGACGACGCGTCCGGCGCCGCACAGGTTGAGGCCGGGCAAGGCCGCGCCGTACGCGGAGAGATGGAAGAAGGAGTCCCCCGTCAGCACCTGCTCGCCGTGCGCCGACAGCCAGTCGTACAGCTCGCGTTGCTGCGCGGCCGTCGGACGCAGGTCGTCCCAGACGTCGGCGCCGCGTCCGGAGGGGCGCAGCCGGGTCAGCCGCAGCCGGGCGCCGAAGCGGTCGGCCAGCGCCTTGAAGCCGTCCAGCTGCGGGATGTTGTGCCGGGTGCAGACCACGGAGATCTTGAAGTCGCGCAGGCCGGCGGCGGTGAGGTTCTCCATGGCCCGCAGCGCCGTCGCGTACGAACCGGGCCCGCGCACCGCGTCGTTGACGTCGGCGGTCGCGCCGTCGAGCGAGATCTGGACATCCACGTAGTCGTTGCCGGCGAGTCGCTTCGCGGCCCCGGGAGTGACACGGACGCCGTTGGTGGAGAACTTCACTCCCACGTGGTGGGCCGTGGCGTAGTCCAGGAGCTCCCAGAAGTCGGCGCGGACGGTGGGCTCGCCGCCGCCGATGTTGACGTAGAAGACCTGCATGGCCTCCAGTTCGTCGATGACGGCCTTGGCCTGCGCGGTGCTCAGCTCACGGGGGTCGCGTCGGCCGGAGCTGGACAGGCAGTGCGTGCAGGCCAGGTTGCAGGCATAGGTGAGCTCCCAGGTGAGGCAGATCGGTGCGTCGAGCCCGTGCTCGAACAGGTCGACCAGCCGGGGCGTGGTGGTCATGAGGTCCTTCCGACGACCATCGACGACCGGACGAGGACGGCGAGGGCCCGGCCGTAGCGGGGCAGTTCGTCCTCTCCGAGACCCGCGGCCCGGCAGGCGGCACGGGCCGTGGGCGCGTGGGCGAGGCCCTGGACGACGGCCAGGAGCCGGCGGTCCTTGAGGAACGAGAGCCTGCGGGTTCCGAAGTGGTAGAGCAGCGCGCCGAAGGGTTCGGGCCGTACCGAGACCTGCGGATGCAGGTCCCAGGCGCGGTCGAGATCCATCCCTGACATCCGGCGGCGCCTAGTAGACGCCGCACATGCCGTCGATGGAGATCTCCTCCAGGAGGTCCTCGGCCTCGATGACCTCCGAGGGGAGGGCCTCGGCGTCGGCATCGATGACCGCCTCGGTGACGGACCCGGTGACCGCCTCGGTGACGGTCTCGGTGACGGTCGATTCGGGCTGGGCGGAGCGGAGCTCGTTCATGCGACTCTCCCTGGGCGCCCCTGGCGCCCGGTGTCGGAACCGAAGAGGTGCGCGCCGCGACCGAGGAGGTCCGCGCGGCCGACTCGCGTACGGCGTCCGACGCTAGGCCGGCGGCCCGCCCGGCACCCGGGCCGGTCCCGGCCACCGGGACGCACCACCGCGCCGCCCGGCCGCCGCGCCTTCAATCACGTGTCCATGAAGAGGACAGAGCGGCCCGAGCGGCAGGGGCGCGGGGACCGCCGGGTACGCCACCCGGACGTCATCGTGGTGGGCGCCGGTGGCAGCGGCGCCGCCCTCGCGGCGCGGCTCAGCGAGGACCCCGACCGCACCGTACTGCTGCTGGAGGCGGGCCCGGTCCCGCGTCAACCGGGCACGTTCGCAACCGAGTTGCTGGACGCGCGACTCGTCCCCGGTGCGCAGCCCGGCCACCCGGCCGTCCAGGCGTACGCCGTGCACCTCACTCCGACGCGGCCGTACACCGTGGTCCGCGGGCGCGGCCTCGGTGGCTCCACCACCGTCAACGGCGGGTACTTCGTCCGCGCCCGGCGGGACGACTTCGACCGCTGGTCGGCCGTGGGAGGCGCGGCCTGGTCCTACGACCGGACGCTGCCCCTGCTCCGCGCCCTGGAGACCGACCTCGACCACGGCGCCGGCCCGCTGCACGGCGACCGCGGGCCGGTACCGGTGCGCCGCGGGGAGCTCGGCCACCCCGCCGCCGTCGCGTTCCGGGCGGCCGCTCACCGGCTGGGCTTTCCCGAGGAGCCGGACAAGAACGCCCAGGAACCGCCGGGATTCGGTCCGGTGCCCTCGAACGCCGTGGACGGGGTGCGCGTCAACACCGGCAGCGGATACCTGCTGGGCGCGTCCGGACGTCCCAACCTCCGGGTGGAAGGGGACAGCACGGTCCTGCGGGTCGTCCTCACGCGCGGCCGCGCGAGCGGCGTGGAGGTCGAGCGGCACGGACGCCGCCGCCTGGTCGGCGGCGGCGAAGTCGTGCTCTGCGCGGGCGCGTTCCGCTCCCCCCACCTGCTGCATCTGTCGGGCATCGGGCCGCGTCGGGACCTGGAGGCCCTCGGTGTCCCCGTCGTCCGGGACGCTCCCGCCGTCGGAGCCCGGTTCGGCGACCATCCCCAGGTGACCCTGGAGTGGACGCCCCGACGGCCGTTGCCGGCGCCCGCCGACTCATGGCTCGGCGGGGCCCTGCACCTGTCCTCGCCGGACGGGGACCACCCGGGCGACCTGGAGATACTCCAGTCCCTCGTGCCCATGGCCGGGCTGACGGGCGGACGGGTGCCCGTTCCCGGTCCCGACGCGCCCCTCGCGTTCCTCGTCTGCGTCCAGACCCCTCGGCTGAGCGGCCGGATGCGGACCCGTTCCGCCGATCCCGCGACGCCCTTGAGCCTCGACTACCACTATCTGTCGACCGCGCGGGACCGGCGGCGCATGCGTGAGGCGGTTCGTGTCACGGCGGAGTTGGCGGCCACGCGTGACTTCGGGGAGGTCTCCGGCGGACTCGTGGAACCGGGGGCGCGGGTGCTGGACGACGACGGCCTGCTCGACCGGTGGATCCTCGGCCGTCTCGGCACGGCCCACCACACGTGCGGCACGGTTCCGCTGGGCCCCGCCGGTGATCCCCGGGCCGCCGTCGACCGCTACGGCAGGGTGCACGGTGTCGGCGGGCTGAGGGTCGCGGACACGTCGATCCTGCCCGCGCCCCCGCTGCGGGGCCCGGCGGCCACCGCCGTCCTCATCGGCGAACTCGTCGCCGACGCCATGCGGCGCGGACTGACGTGAACCGGTCCGAAGGCCGCGCGCATCGTCGTCGCACGGCTCACGAGGCCCCGCGGACCGCGCCGACGAGCCCGCCGGAGCGCGACGACCCGATGCTCGGTGACGTCCCGAGGCGGGGCGACGACCCGAGGCGGGGCGACGAAGGACTGATGCTCCGTCCCGACGGGCGGGTGGGGAATCCCGTGCGGTGCCTGGTTCTCGACGACTGGCACGACGCGTCCGCGAGCCGGGTCGAGGCCGAGGCCGCCCGGTTGGCCGACTCCCTGCCGCTGGCCTTCGGCATCGCCACCCGGCAGCCACCGGACCGGCTACGACCGCTGCTGGAGGCGTTGACGCTGACCCTGGCGGCGCCCCGGGCCGGCGCCCGGGCACGGGAGTCGGTGACCGTCCACGATCCGCAGGCCTCGTTCGACGAGCTGGCCCGGCTCGTCGGTCGTCGCCCGCAGGCGAGCCTGGTGCTGGGGCAGTTGCTGCGGCAGACGCCGCTCCTCGGCACCCTGCACGGCCTGGCGGCCGAGGCTACGGCCTACTCGACGCTCCTCGGCGGAGCGGAGTTCGCCTCCTGGCTCGCCGGGCGAGGTACGCCCCGGACCGCTCCGGAGGAGGGCCCACTGGTCCGCGTCCGGCGGGACCACGGTCGGCTGTCCGTCCTGCTCGACCGCCCGCGCCGGCGCAACGCGTTCAGCTTCCGGATGCGCGAGGAGCTGTTCGAGGCCCTGGAGATCGCCCTGCTCGACGGCACGGTCGACCGGGTCGAACTGGCCGGTGCCGGGCCGGTGTTCTCCAGCGGCGGCGACCTCTGCGAGTTCGGGACGGCAACGGACCCGGTCGCGGCCTGTCTGGTACGGCTGGACCGGGCGCCCTGGCGGCTGATCGACCGGATGCGGGACCGGGTGACGGTCCGCGTGCAGGGCGCGGCGGTGGGCGCGGGGGTGGAGACGGCTGCCTTCGCGGGGCGTGTGGTCTGCGCACCCGGGGCGTTCTTCCAGCTGCCCGAGGTCGCGATGGGTCTGGTGCCCGGCGCCGGCGGCACGGTGAGCGTGCCGCGGCGGATCGGCCGGTGGCGGGCGGCGTGGATGATGCTGAGCGGTGCCCGGATCGACGCGGCGACCGCCCTGCGGTGGGGGTTGGTCGACGAGATCACCGAGGCCGCCGGGTGCACCGAGATCACCGAGGTCACCAAGGTCGACGACAGCGACGAGGACGACGAGGGCGACGAGGGCGACGACGGCCGTCAGCGGTGAGCCGCGAGTGGCGGTCGCTGAGCGCTGATCGGCGAGGCGCCCCCGCTCGACGCCCTGCCGCTCCGTCCGTATCGGTCTCGGACCCCGATCTACCGCACCCACTGCACCCACCGCACCCACCGCAGGGCAGAGCGCCCGGCCTGCGTCGAGAACCTCAAGGCGGCGTCACTCGTCCTGCACCGCCGCGCACAGGCCGCCGTCGACGACGATGTCGACGCCGCTGACGAAGCTCGCCTCGTCCGACAGCAGGAACGCGGCGACCGCGGCGACCTCGTCGTACCGGCCGGTGCGGCCCAGCGGCGTGCGCTCGATGAGCTGGCGTACCGACTCGTGCCGGGCCGCCTCCTGCCGGGTCCCCGGGGTGTCGATGGCGCCGGGCGACAGGGAGCACACACGCGCGCCCACCGGCCCGAGCCGGACCGCCTCGGCACGGGCGAAGCGGTGCACACCGTAGGTGGCCCACGGGTACGCCCACGCGGGATCCTCGACGGCCGGTCCGATCGCCTCGCGGATCCCGTCGAGGAACCCCTCCTCGAGCGGATCGTCCAGGACGGCCGCGACCACCGGGTCGGGGTCGATGTGAGCGATCAGCGGGGACACCGAGGCGCAGTACACGAACGCCGTACCGGCGGTGGCCAACGGGCGGAGCGCCTCGGCGACCAGCGCCGTCCCGACGAAGTCGACCTCGAGGATCCGCCGCCAGCCGGCCTCCCCCGCCTCGACCCCGTCGGCGTGCGCGACCGCCCGGAGGGTGCCGAGCTCCCCGGCCCGTCCGGCCAGCCGGGCCAGGCCCTCCCCGTCGGTGACGTCCGCTTCGAACGGCTCGACGACGGCCCGCACGCCCCGTCCGGCGAGGTCCTTCGCGACCGCGGCCGCCGCCGCCTCGTTCCGGTCGGCGAGCAACAGCACGTCCACCATGTCGGCAAGACGCCTCGCGCACGCCTCCCCCGTCCCGCGGCCCGCGCCGGTGGCGATACCTACCGTGGTCATGCGTCACTCCTCACTGGGGACACTCGTCACAGCACGAGTGTCTCGCGGCCGACGGCGTCCGGAACCGCCCGGACGCCCGTCGCGCCTCCGGGGAGCCGTGACCGCGCCACCCGGGCTCGCCCCTTTGACGTACCGTCTGGTCTAGCAAACCGAGCGACGCCCCGGAGCCCGCTTCCCCCGGATCTGCCGAGAAAGCCGTCCGACGTGGTCCCGGGGGGTCGCCCTTGATCGACGTCGTCACGTCAAGCGGGGAGAGAAGCGATGCCACGACCGCCGGGCCATGGACCGGGTTTCGAGGTCAGACGCCAGAAGATCATCGACATCGCGGCGTCGCTGTTCGCCCAGCAGGGGTACGCGGCGACGTCCATCAACGACCTGGGCCGGGCGGTCGGCCTCGCCAAGGGAGCCCTGTACTACTACATCGGCTCCAAGGAGAACCTGCTCGTCGAGATCCAGGCGCGGGTGATGGGGCCGCTGCTCTCCCGCGCCCGCCAGATCGCGGACCTCGACACGGATCCCCTGTTGCGGCTGCGCCTGCTGTCCGAATCGCTGCTCACCATCATCTTCCGCAGGCTCGACCACATCTGGGTCTACGAGCACGACTACCGCAGCCTGAGCGGCGCGGAGCTGAAGACCCTGCTGGGCCAGCGTTCCGACTTCGAACAGGTGATCTCGGGGCTGCTCGCGGAGGCCGTCGACCAGGGCACCTTCCGCGCGATGCCACCGCGGCTCGCCACCCTCCAGTTCCTCAATCTGCACAACCACACGTATCAATGGGTGCGCACGGACGGGCAGTGGGACGCGGCGTTCCTGTCCCGTGAATACTGCGCGACCCTGTTCCGCGGCTTCGGCGCGCCCGACCACGCCCTGCCGAGGCTCGAGAAGCAGGCCGAGGCGTTCAAGCACGACCGCCCGGAACTGCCCCTCGACCCCGAGGCCGGCTGGAATTCCCCGTCCGCCACCGGACAGCCGGCCGGGCCCGGATCAGAATCCGCATGACGACCGGCCCCGGTCAGGTACCGTCCGGGGCCGTCAGCAGGGTCGGCTGGGCGAGGTGTTCCGGGACGTTCCAGCAGGCGCGGACCGGCCGGCTCGTCGGGGGCTGTGCCGACTTAGCCCTTTCGCAGGAGCCGGGGGGCCTATCGCCTCCGGTCGGGGTTCAGTCTGGTGCGCAGGGATTCGGCGTCGGTGTGGCCCAGGTCGTCCATGATGGTCAGGGCCTCGGTCCAGGCGGCGTGGGCCGCGTCCGGGGAACCGGCGCTCAGGTGGGTGTCGCCGAGGTGGGTGAGGGCACTGGCGACGAACCAGGGGAGGTCGCCCTGCCGCCGGTAGAGGGCGAGGGCCTGGTGGAAGGCCGGGACGGCTTCGTCGTACTGGCCCAGATGGTGGTGGGCGTAGCCGACGCTGTCCCAGGTGTGTGCCGCGTTGATGTCGTCGCCGAGTTCGAGGCAGAGGGCCAGAGCCTGTCGGCAGTGGTCGAGTGCTTGCCCGTAGCGGCCCAGCAGGACATGGCCCCAGCCGACGGCGTTGAGTGCCGAAGCGATCGCGGTCCGGCTGCGGCGCTCGTCCGCGCCCCGGCCTTCACTGGCGCGGAAGAGCGAGAGGGACTGTTCCGCGGCGTCGAGCGCGCTCTCCAGGTCCCCGTTCTGCTCGAGCGACCAGGCCAGCGTCCGGTGGCTCTCGGCTGCGGCTCTGATGTCGCCGGCCGCGGTGAAGAGGTCGATGGCCTGCCGGGCCTCGGCCGCGGCGCGGTCGAAGAGTCCCCGGCCTGCCAAGGCCAGGCCGAGGCCGCGGTGGGCGTACGCTTCGGCGACCCGGTCGCCCAGGCGGCGCGCCGAGGTCAGGGCGGAGCTCTGCATCGCCTCTTCTTCCTGCCAGAGACCGCGCAGGTGCAGATGGTTGGCGACGGCCCAGGCGAGCTGCCAGGTGTGGGTGTCGAAGTGGTGGGCGGTCGCCTGCTCGACGGCGGCGATCAGTACCGCCTGTTCGGCGGTGCACCAGGCCGTCGCCTTCCCCGCGTCCTCACCGAACTCCTCGGGCCGTACTCCCTGTGCCGCCGGTTCGAGGGGGATGAGTGCGCGGGCCCGGTTGGTGAGCGCGGCTGCCCGGTGGGCGGTGTGGAGGTAGTGGTCGAGAGCGCGGTGGCGGGCGGCCCGGGTGTCTTCGGGCGTTTGCAGGCTGTGGGCGAGTTCGCCGGCGTAGGTGCGGAGCAGGTCGTGGGAGGCGTAGCGGCCGGGCGTCGGTTCGTCGAGGAGGTGGGTCTGGACGAGTTCGGTGAGCAGGCGCCGGGTGTGCGGGAGGGCGTGGCCGGTGAGGCTGGCGGCGGCGGCCGCGGTGGTGTCGGGGCCGGGGTGGACGGCGAGGAGGCGGAACAGCCGGGCGGCGTCGGGGGTCAGGGCGCGGTAGGACCAGGAGAAGACGGCGCGTACGTCGGCGGCGCTGTCGCCGTGGCCCTGGAAGGCGTCCAGGTCCGCTGCGCTGTCGCGTAGTTCGGCCGCGAGGGCGGTCAGGGTGAGGGCGGGGCGGGTCGCGGCGCGGGCGGCGGTGACGGCCAGGGCGAGCGGCAGGCGTGCGCAGTGGGTGATGATCTCGTCGACGGCGTCCGGTTCGGCTTCCACGCGGGCGGCTCCCAGGCGTCGGGTGAGCAGGGCGTGGGCTTCGGCGGGGGTGAGTACATCGAGGTGGAGGGGGTGGGCGCCGTCGACGGCGACGAGGCCGGGGAGCCGGTCGCGGCTGGTGACGATGGCCAGGCAGCCGGGTGCTCCGGGCAGCAGCGGCCGGACCTGTGCGGCGTCGCGGGCGTTGTCCAGCAGCACGAGCACCTGCCGGCCGGACAGGAGGGTGCGGTAGGTGGCGGCGAGCGCGTCGAGTTCCTGGGGCAGACCGCGCAGGTCGGCGCCCAGGGACGCCAGCAGGGTGCGCAGCGCGTGCTCGGGTGCGACGGGGAGGCCGACCGGGTCGAAGCCGCGCAGGTTCAGATAGAGCTGCCCGTCGGGGAATCGGGTGGCGATCCGGCGTGCCCAGTGCACGGCGAACGCGGTCTTGCCGACGCCCGCCATGCCGGCTACGGCGCTGACCACCAGGGTGCCGTTCGCCGACTGCGCCTCCGCCTCGCGGAGTTCGGCCGTCCGTCCGACGAACACAGGCAGTCCTGGCGGGAGTTGGGACGGTACGGGCGGGGCGGGGGTGCGTGGTGCCCGAGTGGGGTTGGGGTCGGGCCGGGGCTCGGCCGGGGGCTGCGCCGGGATACCGGCGTGGGCGGGGGGCTGTGGCGTGAGGAGGGTGGGGTCGGCTCGCAGGAGGCGTTCGTACAGTGTCTGCAGGGCCGGGCCGGGGTCCACGCCCAGTTGCTCTGCGAGCAGTCGCTGGGCCTCACGGTAGGTGGCGAGTGCCGCTGCCTGTCGTCCCGAGCGGTAGTAGGCCAGCATCAGCAGGGCGCGGAACCGCTCGTCCAGTGGGTGGCCGGCCACCAGCCCGGCCAGTTCCGCGGTCGCCTCAGCGGGGGTGCCGAGGTCGAGCTCGGCGGTGAGGCGGGTTGCCTGGGCGGTCAGACGCAGCTCGGTCAGACGTCGGCGCTGATGTCGGGCGTACTCGCCCCGGAGACCGGCCAGTGCGGTGCCGTGCCACAGGCCCGACGCCTCTCGCAGGTGTTTCACCGCGCCCGCGGTGTCTCCCTGAGCGCGTGCCTGTTCGGCCCGGGTGCACAGGTCCCGGAAGTCGCGCAGGTCCGACTCGACGGGTGTGCGCAGTCGGTAGCCCTCTCCGGCGGAGCGGATGACGGAGGTGGCGGCGTCGGCGGTCGGGTGCAGGGCCTTTCGGAGGCGGTGGACGTAGGTGCGCAGAACGCCGGGCGCCGATGCCGGTGTCTCGGTTCCCCATACGGCGTCGGTCAGCCTGGGCACCGACACCTGTGCGCCCTCGGCGAGCAGCAACGTGGCCAGTACCAGGCGTTGTTGAGGTGAGCCGAGTTCGACTTCGGTCTCGTCGCGCCATGCCCTGACCGGGCCCAGCACCGAGAACCGCCACCGTTGTTCCATCCCGACGTCCTCCCCGTGGCCGGTCTGAAGTCTCCCAGAGCGGCGCGGGTGGGCGGACCGCCCGGTGGGCCGGGCCGGGGACGACAGTGGTCAGCGTCTCCCCGGGCCGCGCGGGTCGGAGGTCCGCTGGTTCAGGTGGGCCGGTGGCGTCGGCGTGGGCGGGCGGGGCGAGGTGGTGGCCGCCGGGGTGGCCGGGGCAGTGGTGATCCTCATCGCCGCTGCCGCCGCCGTGCTCGTCCAGGGGTCCGTCGCCGACGGTGGGGTGGGTCGCCGGCTTTCCAGCCGCTGTCCGACCTCACGCACGGTCAGTTTCCCGCCGGTGTGGCGCCGTCGTGCCTCGGCCACCGATGCGCGCATGGCGTGCAGAGCGCTCTCCAGGTACTGACTCTGCTGCGTCACCGCGGCGGTCAGGCCGTGGACAGCCGCATTGGCATAGCCCTGGTGTACCGCCACGGCCAACCGGTGCACCACTTCTTGGGTATTCCTCAGAGCGTCGCCGTGGACCGAGTCCAAAGTGTTCACGGAGGATCCCAGAGAATACGCGTAGGTGACTCCTTCCTCACCTCTGCGGCCACCGAACGAATGGCTCGCGATCGGCCTGGAGAGCTGATCGTCCCGTTCCCTGGCGACCGTTGCGATCTCCTCCCTGCACTGCGTGAGGATGCGCTGGAAATCTTTGTGCGCGGCGGCGAACTGCTGGTGTGCCACGTACTTCTCAACGACTTCACGCGCCGCCTTGAAATGCTGTGACGATGATTTGTCCATGGCGGATCCTCCCCCCTGCCCCGCACGCCTGCCGTCCTTCTCCCGGTTCATCAGCGCGTTGAGCCTGTCGGCCACCTGCCACAGGTTCCCCTCCTGGATGACGTGTTTCGTCAGGAACAGATCGGGCAGCGTGGGTCTGTCGGCGCGGTGCCTGTACGCGTGGATGGCGTCGACGACCTCATCGATGGGGTCCATCTCTCTCCTTCGGGTGAGGCGTTCTCCTGCATGCCGTCGGCGGTCCCGAGAGCTGCCTGGTGCCACGGCGCGGCCACCTCGTCCGGTGCAACGGCTCGGCCGCCCGCCCGGTTCACGGGCTCATGTCTTCGCAGGTTCGCCGGGTCGTGTACACCGGCAGGGCTTACGGACTGCGCCTCTTCCCCCGGCCGGCCCGGTGTCCCCGGCGCACCGGGGTGACCGCGGGACCCGCGCTCGGCGGCCACCAGGCCGGGACCTCCACAGGATGCCCCGGCCCCGCCGCGTATCCGGACCTTTGGGGGTACGCGAGCGGGCCGCCCCGCGCGAGATCAGGCCGGAGAACCCTGAATCGACGGCGCCGCAGGCCGTCGTTCCGGGTGGCACGACACCACGTCCGCTGGTCGGGGGCGTGCACGGTGTTCGGAGTGTGTGCCGGGTGTGCGGGCACCCGTGTGCGTCATCCAGGTGGTGCCGCCGTCCGGGGTTCCTCGACCGGGGGCGGCTCCTTCGGCCGGTGCTGGCCCGGCTTGCAGCCCGCGAAGACGCCCGAGGGATCACGCAGGTTGTTCATCGTCGGCGTGAGGAAGTCCCGGTGCCACATGGCGGGGCCGGTCAGCGGTGAGCGGCTCCCGGTGAGGTCCTGCCACGCCATCCAGAGCCCGTAGAGCTGCGCGACGGCTTCCACGTGTTCGTACCAGCGCGTGCACCAGGGGGCGGTGGAGGAGACCTCGCGGCCGTATACCGGCACCAGCAGGCCGTGCACCCACAGCGCCAGGTCCGCGACAGCCACGCCGAAGTCCTCCCCCGCCTTGTAGAGGATGAACGGCGGATCGTCCGGAAGGACGGGATCCGCCGGGACGGAGCCCGGAGAGGCGGGATCCGCCGGGGCGAAGCCCGAAAGGCCGGGATCCGCCGGGGCGAAGCCCGAAGGGCCGGGATCCGCCGGGGCCAAGCCCGAAGGGCCGGGATCCGCGGGGGCGGGGACTGTGGGAGGGCGCTGCGGGGGCTCGCCGGGCGGCGGTTCCGGGGCCGACGGGGCGTGCGGCTCGGTGGGACGGGGGTCCTCGTCGGCAGCCGGTGCGGCGCGTACCCATCCGTCCATGACCGTCCTCTCCGCCCCCGCCGGATCCGTACCCGGCAGGTCCGCGCCCTCAGTGCTCGGTCCCATGTCCCTCCCCTGTCCACTTCTGTGCGGCGCGGCGGGTGATGGCCTGCGTCTCCTCGGCCGCGGCGGCGGAGACGGCCGCCGCGCCGGGCTCCTTGTACCAGGGGCGCAGCCGGATCATGGCGGGTTTGACCCCGGTGGCCAGCAGGAGCGCGGTGCCCTTGGGCAGGGCGCGGATGCGGTCGGGCGGGAGAATCGGGTCGAGGCGGTACGACGTGGAGCGCGAGGTGCCGTCCTTGCCGCGGGAGACGCTCACGGTGGCCACCTCGTGCTGGCCGACCAGCTTGGAGACCTTGTCGACGAAGTCGGCGTCGTCCAGGCCCGCGCCGAGGAGTTTGATGGTCGCGGCGCTCCACAGCGCGTCCATGCCGGCCTCGCCCCAAACCCGGCTGCCCTGGCGGTAACTCTGCAGCAAGGTGACGACGTTGATGCCGCGGGATCCCAAGTGGCTGTACAGGTCGGGGAGATCGGAGATGCGGCAGACGTTGGCGGCCTCGTCGAGGACGGCGGTCATGGGCGGGTCGAGGCGCCCGCCCATGCGTTCGGCCGCCATCACCCCGGCGCGCATGGTGCTGTCGGCGAGTCCGGCGACGACCCCGGCCGCGGAGCCTCCGCCGTCCTTGGAGAGGAGGTAGAGAGTGTCGCGGGTCAGGACGTGGTCGTGCGGCCGGAACTCGGGGAGGCCGGGCTGCGGGGTGACCCAGGCGACGATCTCGGGGTCCAGCAGACACGACACACACTGGCGGGCCGTCTCGTAGATGCCGTCGCGGGTCTCGACGGCGCCGCGGACCGTGCCCTGGAGCTGTTCCGCGAAGGCGTGCATGCCCATGTCGCGCAGCAGGTCGATCGGGGTGCGGTCGGCGGGGTCGGCGAGCCAGGCGAGCAGGTCGGTGACCTGCCGCCTGCCGCCGGCGGCGGCGTGGAAGAGCGCGGTGAGGGTGTTCTGCGCGGCGGAGATCCAGAAGTCCTTCTTCGAGGAGTCGTCGTTGACGGAGGCCACGAAGTGTCCGGAGAGGCGGCGGGCGCCCTCGATGGTGACGCAGTCGGCGAGCATGTCCCACCACATCTCACGCGGGGCGTGGGCGATGCCCTGCGGGTCGAAGGTCCAGACCCGGCCGGTCGCGGCGCGGGCGGCGCGGGTGACGGCGTAGACGTCGGACTTGTTGGAGGTCAGCAGGACGGCGCCGCGGGCGCGCAGGACGCGCGGGATCGCGATGCCGGTGGACTTCCCGGCGCGCGGGGCCATGAGGTCGAGTTCGACGTCCTCGAAGGAGGAGCGCAGTTCGGGGCCGTCGGGTGCGAGGTCGCCGAGGAGGTTGCCGGTGTCGTCGCCGTGCAGTTCGGCGATCCCCTTGAGGGAGGGGCGCAGATCACGGGCGCGGGCGGCGATGCCCTTGGGAGTGAGGGCGGCGAGTTCGCGTGCGCCGGCCAGGCCGGAGCCGGGGCTACGGCGGCCGCGTACGACCGTCAGCAGCACCACGACCAGGGCGGTGACCGAGGCGAAGGCTCCCGCGATGCCGCCGTACACGGCGAGCGGCGGGGCACCGGGCCATGCGCTCTGCGTCCCGTGGGAGGCGAGCTGGGCGAAGGTGGACAGGGCGAAGGGCGGTGGGTTCCAGCCGGCGCCGGTCAGTACGGCGGCGGTGGTTCCGCCGAGCCAGACGGTGGCGGAGAGCAGCAGGGTGACGGCGGCGACGGCGACGACCGCCCAGGGGGCGAGTTCGTTGCCGGTGAGCCGGGGGCGGTTCGTCATGTCGTCCGCCTGTGGTCGGGTCCGGTGGGGCGGGGCGGTTCTCCGGCGGCCCAGCGGCTGTTGGTGTTGTGCAGGTCGCGTTCGGTCTGCGTGATGGCGACCTTGATGGGGATGCCTGGCCGGCCGCCGACCTTGATGAGGAACCGGCCGCGCCCCGGAGGTTCCTCGTGTCCGCCGGTGACGGCCCAGCCGGGCGGGGAGGACCAGGAGGAGACGAGGTCGATCTCGCGCTCCGACAGCCCTACGACGCGGCCGAGTTCCTCCATCTCGGTGCGGGGCAGCCCGGCACAGACGACCATGCCGGCGCGTTCGACGAAGCCGCGCGCCTTGGCCCGGTCGGACTCGCTGCCGAGGGCCTCGGCGTCCTTGAGGGTGTGGGTGATCTTGGCGTCGCCGAGGCCGAGGGAGCGGTTGAGGCGGGTCAGGGCGTCGATGCGGTCGACGATGCCGGAGGCGGCGCGCAGGGGGCGCCAGAGTTCGTCGAGGACGGTGAAGTACCAGCGGCGGGGGGCGAGTCCGGCGTCGGCCAGGGCGTGCGCGGCGGCGACCGTGCCGAGGCCGTCGGACCAGGCGGCGAGCATGGCGGCCGCGGTGAGCTGGGTGTCGGACTCGCCGATGCGGGAGATGTCGATGCACACGGCGGGCGCGGCGGGGTCGATGCGGGTGGAGGTCGGTGAGGAGAAGGTGCCGCCGAGCGGGCCGTCGAGGATGCCGAGCAGGGAGCGGTGCAGGGGGTCGACCGCGTCGCGGTACCGGGTGTCGTCGCCGCGGTCCAAAGTGACGGCGCGGACCCTGTCGGGACCTTGCTGAAGGACGGCGAGCAGGTCGGGCAGCAGCGGTGCGCGGCCGGTCGGCGTACGTTCCCTCAGATGGTGCAACGCCGCGGCGAGGACGGACTGTTCGTGGTCGTCCATGGGGCGGCTGCGCACGACGGAGATGAGCGCGGCGACCATGTTGAGGACGCGGCCGTGTGCCTCGGCGGCGAGGCTCTGTCCGGCCGTTCCGCCGAGGCGGGCGGCGGCGGCGCCCATCGCGCCGGGGTCGAGGATGTTGATGCCGCCGACTCCGCGCCCGATGGAGATGACCTGTCCGCCGAGCGCCCGCACGGTGTCGGCGTAGTCGGGCTTGAGGTCGCCGAGGACCAGGGGCACGACTCCCGTCGCGGCGAGGCCGATCAGCATGCGGTTGACGAGGGTGGACTTGCCCAGGCCGGGCATGCCGAGCATGAACAGGGAGGGGTTGGAGATGTAACGGGCGCGGGTGAACCAGGAGATGGGGTCGCCGCATACGGTGGCGCCGGTGTCCAGGTGCTGGCCGAGGGGTACTCCCGTCATGGGGGACCCCGATCCGGCGGCGAACGGCCAGAGCCCGCAGGCCTGTACGGTCGTGGCGCGCCACATGGTGGGCGGGTCGAGGTGGCCGATCTCGCCGCCGCCGGGGCCGGGCCAGCCGCGTGCGCCGGGCAGCGGCTGGGTCTTGGGGGCCGGGGGCCGGGGGCCGGTGCTGCTCACAGTGCCTCCTGGAGTGCCTGCGGGACGAGGGTGTGCTCCCAGGGCAGTACGCCGACGGGGAGGGTGCAGGTGAAGGCCGCGGCCTGCATACGGTCGGCCGGACGCAGCGAGAGCCGGGCGGCGGCCTGGAGGTTGCGTACGGTGACGGCGGCGTCGGCGAGTTGCTCCTGGGTGTCGACGGTCACGGTGACCATGAGGGAGAACTCCACCAGCCCGGCGCCGGCGGCTTCCTCGGCGGCGGTCTGCTCGGCGGCGCGCATCTCGGAGGCGGCCCGGGCCTGGACCATGCCCTTGCCGGAGGTCGCCATGAACTGGGCGGCGCGGCGGTCGGCTTCGACGATCCTGGCCGAGGTCGCCGGATCGATGGGCCGGTAGAGCAGGGCGACCCGCTTGCGGCGGGTGTTCGGCGCGGCTTCCAGGAGGCCGCGCAGCACGCTGGAGCGGACGGTGCCGCGCGGTGCCAGGGTCAGCAGCCAGGTGCGGGAGATACCGGAGTCGTGCCGGTAGGAGTCGACCGTCTCGACGGCGGCGGCGGGGCCGGCGTCCTCCCAGGCCAGCCCGGTCGCGCCGTAGCGTGCACGGGCGTCGAGGACGTCTCCGGCGATGTCGGGGTCGTAGGCGACACGGACCATCTCGGCGATGCGCTCGGCCGACAGCGGCGCGGCGGAACCGCCGCCCGCGCCGACGAGCCCGCTGAGCAGGCCGGGGATGCGCATGGCCAACTCGGTCACGATCTCGGACTGTCGGCGTTTCTGGCCGGGCAGGACGCCGTAGGTGAGGGCGATGTAGGTGTTCATCTCGGAGGAGGCGGAGGGGTAGCGTTCGACGACCTCGCGCATCACGGCCTGGGCGGCGGCGGGCGCGTCCGCCTTGATCCTGGGCAGCACCTCGTTGGCCAGCCGGGTGCCGGAGTCGGGTGCGGTCTCCACCACCACGCAGGCGCCGCGCAGTTGGGGCTCCTGGGAGAGCCGCGCCAGCCACTGCCCCCAGGCGGCGACCCATACGTCCGTCTGGTCGGGGTCGACGAGCGAGCCGCCGTCGGGTTCACAGCCGAGCACGATGGTGTACGTGTTGCGCCCCGGGTGGTGCAGGACGCCGAAGGGACGGTCGTAGGCGTCGCGTCCCTCGCTCATGGTCAGGCGGCTGAGCAGTCCGGGCGGGCCGAACCGTCCGCCGGGGCGGGTCGACAGGGGTCCGCTGACGTAGAGATGGGCGCCCTTGGAACGGCGCCGCAGCCAGCCGACGCGCAGGCCGAGCAACTGGTAGAGGTTGCGGCCGTCCTGGGTGCGCACCATGAGCGGCACGATCACCGAGGCGAGCGGGAAGAGGACGAACAGGGCCGCCACGAGGGAGACCAGGGAGACGAGCAGGGTGAGCACCAGCCCGCCGAACACCACGAACGTGCCGAGCAGCCCGAGCGGGCCGAGTCCGGGGCGGCGGGGGCGGCGCCAGTTCCCGTAGGTGGGATGGACGACCGTATCCGTCGACATGGGGGTTCCTGGGGTGATGAGTTGATGGGTCGTGGGGGCTGAGGAAGTGGGCCCGGCATTCCCGCGGATCGTGGGGATGCGGCGGTGCGGGCCGGCATGGGCCGTGGTGGGTGGCGCGGCTAGGGCGGTGTCGTGGGCCGTGCCCGGGACAGTGCCCGCGCCCGCGCGCACCCGCGTCCCGCTTACCGGTTGTGTCCTCGCTCGCCGTCGGCGCCGTCGACGGCTCCTGCGGCCACCCGGCCCACGAACCGGCCCGCGGTCATCGCGGCGGCAGCGGCGGTGCCCACCGGTCCGGCCGCGGCGGCGGCGCGCGCTTGGCCGGCGCCCGCGGCGCCGGAGGGCCCGGCCGCACCGGACGGTCCGGCGGCGCCGGGCATCTGGCCGCCGCCGCCGGAGGAACCGCCCCCGCCACCGATGGACTTGGCGCCCGAGGCGAGCGAGCCGACCGCGGCACCCGTACTGCCCGGGGCGCCGCTGCCGAGCGCGGCCGTGGCCGGCACGATCAGCTTGAGCAGGGCGGGCAGGGCGAGCGCGGAGAGCAGCAGGACCCCGATGCCGGCGATCTTCTCGTGGATGCGGCTGTCGCCTTCGCCGTCGTTGGACAGCATCGCCGCTCCGGCGAAGATGACGAGTCCGGCGGCGGGCTTGTAGAGCAGCCAGGCGACCATCCAGCCGATGTGCTTGCGCCACCAGCCGCCGCCCCAGTTGGTCATGGACGCGGCGGCGGCGAGCGGCAGGGTGCCGAGCAGGATGATCATGACGCCGAGCCGGATGTAGAGCAGGACGGTCTGCACGATCGCGGCGATCAGCAGGAGGAACGCGAGGACCAGCAGGAGCACGGAGGGGATGCCGTCGCCGCCGCTGCATCCGATGGTGGTGAGCTGCTGCTGGGCACCGGTGGCGAAGAGATGGTCGGCGTACCGGTCGGAGAGGCTCGCCAGGGCGGTGACGACGGCGGTCGCGCCGCCGGCCACGAGGATCACCCGCAGCAGCCCCTTGAGTGCCGCCGCGCCCGCCTCGCCGCGTCGCTCCAGCGCCATCCGTCCGGCGGCGAAGAGCAGCGATCCCACGGCGGTGTAGACGACGACCCACTGGGTCTGCTGGTTGACCTTGTTCGCGGTGCCGTCGGAGACCAGGGTGGGGATGCCGGTGGTCAGGTCGCCGAAGACCGCGATGGCGCCCGCGAGCACCTTGTTGGCGATCACCTCCAGGATGGTGCCGATGGGGTCGCCGAGGAAGTCGAAGAAGCCCTTGATGACGTCGCCGGGGCCGCTGCCCGTTTCGCAGGCCATGTCACACCTTCCAGAGCACGAAGCCGTCGGTGCCGCCCACCGAGGACAGTTCGGTGTGCAGTGCCCCGTCGTTGGCGGGCCGGACCTTCCAGTCGCCGCCGCTCCACAGCAGCCGGACCGAGGTGCTGAAGCAGGGCCCGTCCGGGCTCTTGATCAGCACGTCGACCGTGGCGGCGGCGGGGCTGTACTCGGCGAGCAGGAATCCGGCGTAGGTGCCGTTCCTGCGGGTCTTGAGGCGCGCGTCGGAGAAGGAGGCGCGCTGCGAGACGAACAGGTCGCGTCCGAACCCGGCCACCACCTGGTCCCGGGTCACCGCGCGCCAGTCGGGCGAGGTCATCTGGGCCGGGATGACATGGGCCGCCAGGACCGCGCCCATCGGGGTGCGGGCGAAGCACCACAGCACCGGTCCGGTCTCCTGGGTGGGACCGGCGGCCGCCGAGACGGGGACCCGGGTCCCGCCGAGGGTGCGCCAGCGCAGATCGGCGGGCGGTGCCTCGGGGGTGGCACGGTCACCGTCGTCGGTGGCACAGCCCGCGGGGCGGCCCGTGGTGTCCGAGGCGGCCTCCGTCAACGGGCCGGGCGCGGAGGCGGTTTCGAGGAGGGGAGGGGCGTCGCCGCGGGTGGCGAGGGCGAGGAGCGAGAGGGCGAGGGCCGCCGCGAGGAAACCGGCGGCGAGCAGCCGGCCCCGCTGTCTCCAGAAGGGAAGCGCGAACGGGTCCTCACCGTGATGCCGGGAAGGGGCGGGGAGGGGGACGACGGGGGCGGCCGGGGGGCCGACGCCCGCCTCGGCGGTCGAGGGGCCACCCGCCGCATCGGCGGCCGAGGCTCCACTGTGGTTCTCCGGAGCCCCGCCGGGGACCGCCAGGGTCCCGCCGGGGACGGCAGGGAACCCGCCGGGGACGGCAGGGAACCCGCCGGGGACGGCTGGGAACCCGCCGGGGACGGCTGAGGCTCCCCCGTGGTCGGCTGAGGTAGACATGGGGTGTTTTCCCGCCGGTTCAGTTGAAGACGAACTGGACGAGGGGGCCGGCGGTGGCGACCAGGACACAGCCGCCCAGCACCATGCCGAGTCGGCTCATGTGCTCCGAACTCTCGCCGCGCTTCACGGAGATGGCCATCATCGCGCCCGTCACCAGCACTCCGGCCACTCCGGCCGCGGTGCCCGCCCAGGCGGCGATGCCCAGCACGAGGTCGATCTTCTCGGTGAGGGCGGCGGGGGCCTGTCGCTGGGGGTCGGGGACGGCGGCGGCAAGGAACGTGAGCATGACGAATCTCCTGATGGGCGGTGAGAGGTGTTCGGTGACGTATGACTTGGGGCCTGACGACCCGTTTTCACAGCCCCAGGGGGCCGAGGAACTGCACGATCGGTCCGGCGGTCGTGGCGAGCACGCATCCGGCGATCACGAAGAACAGGCCCCGCATGTACGAGGCGCCCTCCCCGGGTTCACCGCGGCGCAGTTGGAGGGCCATGAGGATGCCGGTGATGAGGACGCCGGCGACCCCGGCGGCGGAGGCGCACCAGGCGAGGACGCCGAGGAGGAAGTCTGCGTCGGCGCCTGGGTCGAAGGTGGCGGCGAGGACCTCGTGGGCGGCGGTGGCACGGGGCATGGACCGTCCTTGGGTACGGGTCGGAGGTGACGGGGCGGGGCGGCGGGGCGGCGGGCGCGGTGTTCGAACCGGGGCCGGCTACGCCGGGCGGCGGGCGGCGGTCTCGGGGGGTGGGGTGGCCTCGGGACGCGTCGGGATGAGCGCCGCGAGCTCCACGACGGAGCGGGGCGCCTTGGGGGCGGGCCTCCCCACCCGCCACTGGGCGATCCAGGGCACGCTGAAGGTGCGTACGGCAGCGCGCAGGACCCGGACGCGACGCCACAGTTCGGGCGGGAGGCGGCCGGGCGCGTCGGCCACCAGGACGAGCGCCACCAGCCGCACCCCGGCGGGGTGGCGGCCCGTGCGCAGTGAGTCCAGCGCCTTGGACGCGGCCTGGAGACCGGCCAGATGGGTCCGGGCCAGCAACAGGATGTCGCCGGGTTCGCCCTGGGCGACCTCCGGCCAGGCGTGGCCGATGTCCGTCCCGCCGAGCGCCGCCGCGAACGTGGTCGCGCCGGCACCCCCGTGCGCGCCGACCCAGCTGATCCCGACAGCGGGCGCGGGCGGGGCCTTGAACACGGGGGGCGGGGCCTGCCGGATCTCGGGGGGCAGGGACAGGACGGCAGTGGGCGAGCCCTCCTGGAGCAGAGCGGGCGAGGCCTCCTGGACCGTGGGGGCCGGGGCCTCCTGGATCGGGACGGGCGGATCGGGGCGGTCCACGGGGACAGGGGTGGGGGCGGAGGCAGGGACGGAGGTGGGAACGAGGCTGTCGGTGGGGCCGGGGGTGGCGGGCTTCGGCGCCGGCCGTTCGAACGGCCTCGGCTCGGCGCTCGGCTGACGTATCGACACCGGGCCGCGGACCCAGGGGTCCGTCGGGGGGTTCACGGCCGAGGCGCTCATCGGGTTCCTCTTCCTTCTTCCGCGCGGGGTGTTTGCGGGCACGCCGGACACCGGGTCGGTGACGGCGGTTCGGGGAGCCCCGGGGACCTGTGCGGACGTACGGGGTCCCACCCGTGGCGGGCGGGGACGCCGGGTTCCGGGCTCCGTCGTCCGGCGCGGTCGTCGGGCCGTGGTGCCGGGCTTCGGAGGTGTCCGCAGGAGGGTGGTTCGCCTCCGTGTGCTCCCTACGACAGCCACCTACGGCCGCAAGCCCGCCGACAGTTCACTCCCGGATCCGATTGATCGAAATTGAACTGCCCGGGCGGTCATGGCCGTTGCCGAGCACGAACAGATCCGCACCCCGCCCCGAGCACGGGGAGCGTGCCGGATCCGGTCGGACGAGGCCGCGCAGGGGACGGCCGTCAGGAGTCGGGAGAGGTGGGAGCGGTGAGCGGGAACGCGGGTGATTCCGGAGGGGGGACGGGCGGCGAGGGCATGGGGACCGCCGTGAAGGCCGGTGCGGCGGTGGGCGGCCTGGGGTGCCTGCTGTCCCCCGTCGCCATGGCCGTGGCGATCTCCTCCGTGTTCGTGATCGGCGGCTTCGGAGTGCTGTTCGCGCCGCTGATCGCACTGATCCTCTTCTTCGGCGGCGGAGGCGGCGGGGGCGACGGCGCCGGTGAGGCGCCCGATCCCGACCTCATCGCCGGGATCATCCAGGGTGACGGGAGCGGCGAGTTCGACCCGAAGTCGGTACCGGAGGGCATGGCCGACCCCATCACCGAGGCGGGCGCGCTCTGCCCCGGCATCGGCCCGGTCGTCATCGCCGCCCAGATCGACCAGGAGTCCGGCTTCCGGAGCGACAGGACCGGCCCGGAGGGCGAGCAGGGCGTGTCCCAGCTGCCGCCCGACGTGTTCACCCGGCTCGGCAAGGACGACGACGACAACGGCGAGACCTCCGCGCTCGACGCGGCCGACTCGGTCCTGGCCCAGGGCCGCTTCATGTGTGAACTGGCGGACCGGATGCGGCCGTTGGTGAGCACGGAACCACTGAGCGATCTGGTGAGCCTGACCCTGGCGGCCTACGACGCCGGGCCGGACGCCGTGCGCGAGGCCGGACGCGTCCCCCGGACCAATGCCTCCCAGCAGTACGTCCTGGCGATCCGCGCCAAGTTCGCGATCTACGAGGGCGCGGTGCCCGCGTCCCCGCCCGCCCAAGACACCGAAGGACAGTGAGAGCCATGTTCCAACTGGAACGGCGTGGCGCGAAGAACGCGCAGGCCGACCTCGGCGCCGTCGCCGGCGCCGGCATCGAGCGGGGCGACGGCCCCGGGGGCAGGCCGTGCCCCGTGTTCGTCTCCGCCGACGGCACCGTGGCGGTCGACGGCGAGGTCATCGCGACGGCTGCCTCGGGCGACGCCGCGCAGACCGCCGTGCTCGACCGTCTGCACCGGCGGGCGCTGGACCTGGCCGCGCCGGTCGAGGCGTCGATCCTGGACCAGCAACGGCGCATCGTGCTGCGCATCCGGGTACGGGAGGACGGCGCGAGCGAGCTGCTGGAGGACCCGCTCCCCCTGGACACGGCCGACTCGCCGACCGCGCCGGGTCCGGCGCCGGTGCATCCGTCGCCCACGGCCTCGCCGGTGCATCCGGAGCCCACGGCCACGCCGGTGAGTCCCGCTCCCCTGATAACCCCGGCCCCCTCTGCCGCACCCTCGACGCCGGAGGTGCCCGGTTCGGGCGCGGGGGCGGGGGCGGGCGCGGGGGCGGGCGCGGGGGCGGAGGGAGGCTCGAGGTCCGGGCCGTACCGGGATTACGACACCGCCATACTGACCGCGCTGAGAACACCCCCTCACGGTCCTCCGTCACAGGCCGTCCCGGCGCCGAACCCGTCTCCGCATCCGTCACGCGCGCCGGTCGCGGTGCCGGAGGAGCTCGTCGCCGGGGTGACTCTGGTCTGCGAGACCGTCACCAGCGGCGAGCCGGCGCTGGCCAAGGTCCAGGCGGCGGCGCTGGAACGGCAGGCGGCCCATCGCTTCGGACCCGAACACCACTACACGCTGGAGGCCCGCGCCCTCGAAGCGTACGTGGCCCATCTGACGGGCGATCACGCCGCGGCGACCACGCTCTCGCTCCAGGTGGCCGAACTACGGCACCGGCAGGGCGACCTCCGGGCCCGCGGGGACATCGAACGTGCCGTCGCCTTCTGGGAGTTGCTGGCGTCCCCGTTGGCCGCAGTGCCACTCGGCCGGCGGCTGCTGCCGCTCTGGAACGGGATCAGCGGGGCCGACGGAACCGAGCGCTACGCGGCTGCCGGGCGACGCCTGTCGATGCTGGCCCAGGTGACTCCGCCCGCATTCGCGGCGGCACTGAGAAACATCTTTTGAACCGCCCGTCAGCCATTCACGTTGTGAGCCATGAAGCCTTCGGCGATTCAGCCGAAGTGACTTCATCCAGGAATTCGAACTCGACACACTTGAGGAAATGAAAATGACCCAGGCCCGATTGGCAGCGTACACGGCGGCTCTCCTGGCGGCTTCCTTCGGCCTCATGGCCTGCGGAGCGGAAGATTCCGATCAGGGCGCCGACAAGTCCTCGGAGAAGTCCGATCTGACGGCGCTCAGCGGCGAGCAGCGCAAGGTTTCGGAACAGCAGATTCCGCTTCCGGTCTTCGACGACAATCCGAACCCGCAGGGCGAGTTCAAGGTCGAGGTCTGCTCGCACACCGGCTTCAAGGAATGCGAGAGCAAGTCAATCGGCATCACCGCGCTCGGTTCGGACAACGACAGCATCAGCTCGATCAAGAACCCCAACAACTTCAGCATGACGTTCTACGCCGACGACGACTTCACCGGCGCCTCCCTCACGCTCAAGCCGCATGAGTCGATCGACAACCTCAGCACCCCGCAGTCCCCGATCGAGATGAACGACAAGATCAGCTCGTGGCAGCCGCAGGTGGCGGGCCGCGCGGCGGAGCGGGCGGTGGTCAGCGTCTGCACGGAGCCGGAACTCCGCGGTGAGTGCGAGGACCTTTCCGTCTCCAAGTCGGAGATCAAGCTCAACGACAAGATCAGCTCGATCCAGAATCTCAGCGATCTCGACCTCGTGTTCTACGTCGACAAGGATTTCCGGGGCGCGGCCATCAAGATGCCCTCGCGGACGTATCTGCCGAATCTGAACCCGGACGGTCCGAACAACGGGATCGACGAGAAGATCTCCTCCTGGCAGCCCGAGGCCAGCGACAACGTCGCACCGCAGTATCCGAACTGAGCCGCGGCTTCCGGAGATTCCCGTGGAATACTTCAAGCAGCCGATCAGACCCGATCTCATCCCCGATCCGACCTCCGACGCCGACCTCGGTCACGACGGCAACGAAGAGGCGGGCCCCGATCCGGACCAGGATTTCCTGGCCGACGCGGACTTCGGTGAAACGGGCCGCTCACGCTTTCGGGCGCGCTTCGGTACACCGCGCGCCACGCGGGTTCCGAGCAGTCCCTTCTCCTCCCGTGCGCCGCGCCTCTCCCGTCCCCCGCTCCATCGCCGGCTCGGGCTCGACAACAAGGCACTGGCGACACTCTCCGTGGCGTTCGTCCTGGTCGCCGGTTCGGTGACGGCGTTCGCGCTGTCGGGTGAAGACCGGACGGTCGCCGGTGATGTGCCTCCGCCGTCGACCGTCACCACCTTCCCCGCGTTTCCGACCGCGAGTGTGATGCCGCCGGCGGATGCCGAGGAGCAGCCCGACGGAGGAGTGATCCTGGCTCCGGAGCTGACCGGGGACGAGGACACGGGCGGGGACGCGGGCGACGACCCGGACGCGGACTCGGTCGCGGCGCCACCGGAGGGCGAAGAGGGCACGGAGCGGCGGGACGTGGCGTCCCCCGGGCCCTCACCGAGCGAGCGGCAGCGCCGGGGCGCGGGTTCGACGGCGGGCCAGGCGGCCGGTACGGCGACCGCACCGGTCCAGGGGTATGTGATCACCGCCGGCTATGCGCAGGCGGGGAACTGGTCCACGGGGCATCACACCGGTGTCGATCTGGCGGTACCGGTCGGCACTCCGGTGGTGGCGGTGCGGGCGGGAGCGGTGCTGATGTCGGCCACCGACGCCGGCTACGGCCACTACATACTGATCCGGCACGCCGAGCACGAGTACAGCCTGTACGCCCATCTCTCGCGGCTGGAGGTGGAGCGGGGGACGACCGTTGCCGCCGGGCAGCGGATCGGGCTCTCCGGAGCCACCGGCAACGTGACCGGACCCC
This sequence comes from Streptomyces zaehneri, assembly GCF_032248645.1. NCBI lineage: Bacteria > Bacillati > Actinomycetota > Actinomycetes > Kitasatosporales > Streptomycetaceae > Streptomyces > Streptomyces zaehneri. The sequence goes on along the minus strand of NZ_JASTTJ010000006.1, from coordinate 299,195 downwards.
ATCTCCATTTAGAGGTGCGGACCGAACCGGTCTTCGGCTCCGACGTCGACCCGGTCGCCTATCTGGCGAGCTTCGGCGTACACCTCTGACGGTCCTCCACCCGCCATCGTCCCCACCCCGTCGCGCCGTGTTCCGCCACTGTCCAGCAGTGGGGTGACACAGCGCGGCGGGGCACACGTGTTTCCCGCGGACGGAAGCGAATACGGCCGATCACGTTTGGATAACGCACACCGTTTCTTAGAACTCCCCCCGAGCCCGCAGCCGTGTTGCGGGTGTCAACCGATCTGGAGCGACCAGAACGGCATCACCACCTTCTTACGGGGGTCTCCCATGTATCGCACTCGTATCGCCACCGTCGCAGCGACCGTCATGACCGGTGCTCTTCTTCTCACCGCTTGCGGTGGTGGGGACGAACAGGGCGCACGGGATTCGGAAACGACGATCCCGGCGGATGAGGTCAGTTTCAAGGCAGGCACGGCCGAGCAGAACAAGGCCGATCTGAGCACCGGCGATTTCGCCGCGAACGCGGCCCCCGCCAAGCAGTCCCAGCAGTCCAGCCCGGTCACTCGCAACTGGGTCCAGCTTTCGGCCGCCTCGGCGGGCGATCTGGATCCCGTGGTGACGAACGCCGCCGGTTTCGTGCTCTACCGGTTCGACAAGGACGAGCCGTCGAAGTCCAACTGCTTCGACGCGTGCGAGAAGACCTGGCCGCCGTATCTCGTCAAGCCGGGCGGCAAGGTCTTCATCGACGGCATCAAGAAGGGGGATGTCGGCTTCATCAGGCGGGGCAAGGGCTTTCAGCTGACCCTCGGCAAGGCGCCGCTGTACCTGTTCAGCAAGGACCTGGCGCCCGGTGACACCAACGGCCAGGGCGTGGGCGGCACCTGGTTCGGTGTGACACCCGACGGCCGGCGGGCCGGCGAGGGCGGCGGCGAGGCGGCCGAGCCCGAGATCGAGGAGGCGGGGAACGGCGGCGGCACCGGCGGTGGCGGCTCGGCCGGGGGCGCGACGAAGGGCGAGCTGGTCGAGCGATCCACCGACGGCCTCTACAAGTTCGTCGACGACCCCAACGACTCCGAGAGCGCGGCCGGCACCGTCTCCGGGCGGGGCTGCAAGAACACCTCCCTGGGCGGCGCCATCTCCGCGATCAGCCCGGACGACGACCAGTCGGTCGGCAAGCCGATCAAGCTGTGGGACGGCCCCGACTGCACCGGGAAGTCTCTGCTGCTGGAGCGTGGCGTCTCCGCGAACCTCGCCGCGCAGGACTTCGACAACAAGACCCGCTCCGTCTTCATCGGGGAGTTCGCCTCCAGCACCCGGTAATCACCCGGAAACCGCGTCCCCCGCGGGCACTTCCCACACACCAGGCCGCCTCTGTCGAGATTTCCTCCCCCGGCAGGGGTGGCCACGCGCGGTGGGGAAGAGGCGTGGATCACCGACTCATGGCGAATGGGCAGCTGTACAGCACGGGAAAGGGCGGCGACCAGTGATGGCGGACGAGATGAACCGGCGGAGAAGCGGAACGCGCACGCCGTTCGGGATCCTGCTGGGTGTGACGGCCGCCCTGCTGCTCACGGTGTCCGGCTGCCAGAGCCCGCCGGATTCGGTGTCGGGCTCGGTGTCGGACGTGGTCGGGGAATTCACCGAACCGGAGCCCTGGTCGTCGTCGGACATGTCCGAGGCGGCCCCTTATGACATGTCGATGCCGGACGGGACCGAAATCGACTCGCGCGTCTCCGACCCGGAACCGAAGGCGGTCACCGCGCGACCGGAGAAGGCGCCTTACGTCGAGAACGCCGCCGTACTGGGAAAGGTGTTCTTCGACACCCCCGAAGGCCCCCGCGTCTGTTCCGGGACCGCGGTCGCGGATCCCGGGGACCCGGGCCTGTCGAGCCTGGTGTGGACCGCTGGGCACTGTGTGCACACCGGCCGCACCGGCACCTGGTACCGCAACATCGTGTTCGTGCCGTCGTACAACAACGAGGCGCTGTCCGGAGTGAGCGCCACCGTCAGGGATACGCGGGAGATCTCCCCGCTGGGTGTCTGGTGGGCCGACCGGGCGGGTGTCTCCACCGGCTGGGCGCGCGAGGGCGAGGACGTCGGCGGGGCGGGCGCGGCCTTCGACTACGCGGTCCTGCACGTCCGCCGCTCGGGGGATCCGTCGGCGTCCCTGGAGGAGGCGATCGGGTATGCGATCCCGGTCGCGTTCGACGCGCCGGCCATCACCGGGATACCCGTCCTCAAGATCTGGGGTTACCCGGCGGAGGCACCCTTCGACGGCAACCTGCTGTTCTCGTGCCAGGACCGGCCCGGCAGGCTGTCCATCGCCACGGAGGACCCCACCCTCTACCGGATCGGCTGCACCATGAACGGCGGCGCTTCGGGCGGCGGTTGGTTCATGGCGCGCAACGACGGCGTGCTGGAGCTGGTCAGCAACACCTCGGTCGGCCCGAGCGAGGCCCAGTGGCTCGCCGGGCCTCGACTGGGCTCCGAGGGGCGGGAGTTGCTCGACACCATCGGCGCGGGTGGGCAGACCGGAGCGGGCTGACCCGTCCGGAGAGCGGGCGGACCGCGAGCCCGCCCTGCGGACGGGTCACCGATCCGACGGTCTGCGGGGCCGTGACCGGCGCGTAGCGCCCGCGCGGCGGTGCGTGGTCCACCTCCTCGGCGCTGCGCCCGATCATCGTCCGGCGCGCGTTCCCAGGCGGTCACCGAGCCCCTTGGACCGCTCGTACGCGGAGTCCCGCGGGGACGACGAACCCGCCTTCGACCGTCGCTGCGAGGCCGGTGGCCATCCGGCGATTCCGGTGGGCAATCAGCCTGTCCCGTAAGCGAGTTGTCGTGGTCGGTCACAATGGCCTGCGTGTGCGAGCAACTGCTATTCACCGTCCTCGGCCCGGTCAGAGCCTGGAGAGGCGCCGAAGAGGTCGATCTGGGTTCACCGCAGCAGCGGACCGTGCTGGTCGCGTTGCTCCTGTCCCGGGGCGCGGCCGTGCCGGCGGAGCAGCTGATCGACGCGGTGTGGGGCACGGAGGCGCCCTCCTCGGCGCGCGGCACGCTCCGTACCTACGTGCACCGCCTGCGCCGGGCGCTGGACGACGACGGCGCTCCGTCCGTGATCACGTCGGCGGGGCTCGGCTATCAGCTCCTCGCCCCGCGCGGCGCGCTCGACCTCGACGTCTTCCGGGATCTGCTCACCCGAGCCGAACGCGCTCTGGATGAAAGGGAATTCAAGGATACGGCGGAGCATCTGCGCGAGGCACTCGGCCTGTGGCAGGGATCCGCCCTGTCGGGGGTCCGTGGCGAGTACGCCGATGCCCGGCGGCACGGCCTGGACGATCAGCGGCTGTCCGCCGAACTGCTGCTCATGCGGGCCGAGATCGAGCTGGGCTCCCACACCCTGGCGGTCGGGAGGCTCAGCGGCCTGGTGAGCGAGCATCCGCTCGACGAGCGCTTCCGGGAGATGCTGATGCTCGCCCTGTACCGGTCGGGACGGCAGGCCGCCGCCCTCGCCACCTACCGGGAGATCCGGGAACTGCTCGCGCAGGAACTCGGGGTCGATCCGGGACCGGGCCTGCAGACGATGTTCCAGCGGGTCCTGCGCGCGGATGCCGGGCTCGCGGCACCGGCCTCACCGGCACCGGCTGCGGGATCGACGTCGGCATCGGCTGCGGCCCCGGCTCCGGATCCCGCTCGGAGGAAGTCGGCGCACGTGCGGTCCCGGGCCGTGGCCGTGCCGACGCCACCCGCCCAACTGCCGGCCGCGCTCGCGGCGTTCGTCGGCCGGGAGGCAGAACTGGCGAGTGTCTCCCGCCGCGTCGCGCGGTCCGAGGCGGCGATCACCGTCGTCACCGGCATGGCGGGCGTCGGGAAGACGACCTTCGCCGTCCGCTGGGCTCGGGACATCGCCGGTGACTTCCCCGACGGGCAGATCTATCTCAACCTGCGTGGTTTCGACCACTCGAGCACGCCTCTCGCGCCCGGCCAGGCCATCGGCACGGCCCTGGACGCCCTCGGAGCGGACTCGGCGGAGGTACCGCAGGACATGGATGCCCGAGCGGCGTTCTACCGCACCTGGCTCAGCGGCAGGCAGGTCCTGCTGCTCCTGGACAACGCCCGGGACGCCGCCCAGGTCCGGCCGCTGCTCCCGGGGTCGCCAGGGTGCCAGGTCATCGTGACGAGCCGCGACCAGATGGCCGGACTGGTGGCCGTCGAGGGTGCCCACCCGATCCCGCTGGGCGCCCTCAGCGACGCGGAAGGCCACAGCCTTCTCGCCCGCCGTCTGGGCGGCGACCGGACGGCGGCGGAGCCCGAGGCGACCGCGGAGATCGTCGCGCTGTGCCGGCGGCTCCCGCTGGCCCTGGCCGTCATCGCGGGCCGGGCGGCGACACGTCCGGCCCTCACCCTGTCCGCCATCGTGGCGGAACTACGCGAGAGCGCGGGCGGGTTGGACGCGTTCGACAGCGGTGACGCCGCGGCCGACGTGCGTGCCGTCTTCTCCTACTCCTACCGCGCCCTCGGCGCCGAGGCGGCACGGCTGTTCCGGCTGCTCTCCCTGCATCCCGGACCGGACGCCGCACCGGGCTCCCTGGCAAGCCTCGTCGGCCTGCCCGTCCCCCGTACCAGGCGGCTGCTGGACGAGTTGCTCCGGGCACACCTCGTGGACGAGCACTCCCCCGGCCGGTACACCTCCCACGACCTGCTGGCCGCGTACGCCTCGGAACTGCTCCACGAGGAGGACACCGAGGAGGAGCGGACGACGGCGCGGCGCAGGCTGCTGGACCACTACCTGCACAGCGGTGTGAACGCCCGGCTGTACCTCTCGTCCGTCCCCACCCCTGCCAACGTCAGGATCCCGCCCGCGGCACCCGGCGTACACATCGCGCAGTTCGACGGCGAGCGCACCACCGCGACCACGGCACGGGACTGGTTCGACGCCGAGCACAACGTGCTGCTCGCCTGTGTCGAACTGACCGCCGCACGGCGCCTCGACACCTACGCATGGCCTCTCGCCTGGGCCCTCGGCCCGTACCTGGAACGCCGGTTCAAATGGAACGAGGTGAAAACGGCGTTCCGTCAGGCCCGGGAGGCGGCCCAGCGGCTCGGGGACCTGTTCGCCGAGGGGTACGCGCACGGAGCGCTCGCGCAGGCGAGCGTGTCGTCGGGCTCCTTGGAGGACGCTTCCGCACACATGACGCGGGCGCTGGAGCTCTTCACCGAGTTCGGGGACCCGGGCGCCCTCGGCAAGGCCCACAGTCAGGCGAGCTGGGTGGTCGAGCGCACGGGCGACATCCCGGGTGCGCTGGACCACGCGCGACAAGCGCTGAAGCTGAACCGCTCGACCGGTGCCGAGACGATCACCACGGGACGCATCCTCAACACGGTCGGCTGGTATCACGCCCACCTCGGACAGTACGAACAGGCTCTGGCCCATTGCCAGGAGGCGCTGCCGCTCCTCGAGGAGGGCGGCGACGTCATGGGATTCGCGGACACACTTCTGAGCATCGGCTACACCCATCGCCTGATGGGTGCGTACGGACCGGCGGCGTCCTTGTACGAGGAGGCCCTGCCTCATCTCCGAGCCACCGGCGCCACCTTCAACTGCGCGACCGCCCTCGATGAACTAGGTGACATCCACCTGCACCTGGGTCGTCCGAAGGACGCGACGCGAGTGTGGCGTGAGGCGCTGGAGATCCTCGACACGCTGGGCCACGCCAAGGCGGAGCCCATCCGGAGCAAGATCCGGGACGCGGCCGCGAACAGCGTCCGACCTCCGATGGGGCCGTAGCGGAACCGGTCGCCCAATGGCGTGCCGCGACGGCTGCGTGACGTCACCAGTCGCCCGTGCGGCTCTGACAGCGGCCTCATCGGGGCGGCCGGCCTGACACCGTCCGGCAGCCTGGGCGGCTGCCGGACGGTGTCAGGTCACGGCGTCAACGGGACCTGCCCACACGCGATGAGCGTTTATGTGTGATGGGGATTCCGGCTCGCTTGCTGACCGCCCGCGGTGTAGGTCGAGGAAGACGCTCCATACGTCGAGGACGATGCGCCGTAGGCCGAGGAGGAAGCCCCATAGGAGGAGGACGAAGCCGCGGACGTCGAAGACGACGATGCCCCGTATGCTGACGCCGCTTGCGCCTGCGCCGCCTGCTTCAGTTCACTGATCCGCGTTCCGAGATCCCGAACGGTCCGAGCCGCATTGGCTTCAGTGGCCTCGCACTCTCTCAACGCGGCCAGTTTCGCAGCGACCTGTTGAGCCGCGTGCTGTACCGCCGGCAACTGCGCAATGGCCCGACCGGCCTCACTCCGAGCCTGATCCGGAGAATAGTAGCGGTATCCATCCTTCTTCAATTCGTGCTCAAGCGCCGTATCGCGAGTCACCGCGGCGCTCCTGACTCTACCCTCGTAGGTGCTCCTCGCTATCCCCGTCGCCTTGGTCGCCGCCTCCAGCCGCTTTTGAGCCGCAGCTTGTTCACCCATCGCGTCTATGACTTGCTGACGGACCGAGATCATGCGCATCCCGGGCGGGGAGGGGGTGTGCGGTGAATTTGAGTCCGACCGCCCGTACCCCGAAACGGGCTGCGGAATCGGAATGGCTGAGAGATAGGACGGGGGGATGGCGCCTGATGGCCCATCGGAAGTCAACCTGTGCTGCCAGTAGACCGACGGGGCAGCATTCGGGTCCAGACCGCGGCTGTAAGCGCTCACCCTCGGCTCGGCGCCCGGAGCACCATAAGTGGATGAATTGTTCCTCCCGGCAACCGCGGAAGGCTGATCAGCCTCTTTCGTATAGTGCACATTGAGCCCGACCTGGACACCGGGGAGCATGCTGCGCACCTCTGCGAGGAAGATACCCTCCCGCTCCTTGCATCCGTTGCACGAACCCTTGTCCCCCTGCAAGTCCACAACTATCTTGCGAGGCCATGTCTCTTGCCTCTTCACATCGGATGCGTACGCGTAGAGCCAGTCGAGCGCATGCACCTCAGCATCGTTCTTCGATCCTTTGGCATCATAAGTAAGCCTGGGATGACTTGAGTACCTACTGCCCTGACCGGCACGGGTGCGACTGTCATGAAGTGCCGATATGACAGGCGGTCGGTCATCAACCCACACAAGCGCCTCGACCACCGTGACGCCCTTTCCTTCCGTCCTCGTGAGTCTTGCAGCTTCTCGATCGACGCGCTGCTGGGATTCGTATCGGGCTCGCGAACCCAAGCCCGGTGTCGGAGTACTCATGTTTCCTCGTCCGTCGCATTCCGTGACGTGTCTTGCTCTGTCATCCGGAACGACGGCTGACGGCGCCGGCTGGTTCAATCTTTTTCCTGGGCGATTCCGGCGGATCCCCCACCTGCCCTGCCGCTCTCTCCCCGCATGAACCCGGGACGCCGGTTCCGCGTAGTAGCAGTGATCGCGAAGGGCTTTCGCGCCGGCGCGGCAAGGAGAGAGGACTCAGCTCATGTACGGGACTTCCGGGAACTACCCCTACGGGGTTCCAGCCCAGCCGGATCCGCGGACCCGGGATCAGATCCAGCAGGATTTGGCGCTGCGCCATCAGGCCATCGTCCAGCGCCGTCTGGAACAGGACCGAATGGCGGCCCCGCCCCCAGTCCCCATCCCACCGATGGCCCCTGCCGTGCGATATCCGGTGCCCGCTCCCGGCCGGCCCGCCGCAGCGCCCCTCGCCCCCTACGCGGCACCCCATCCACAGGCCTATGCGCAGCCTCTTCCGCAGGCTTACGCACAGCCTCGTCCGCAGGCTTACGCGCAGGCTCGTCCGCAGGCTTACGGACCTCTCCATGGTCCCCCGCCCTCGCACGTTCCGATGCCTCTCTCCGTGCGCCCGCCGGCCCCGCTTCCGCCGATGGTCACCCGGCTCCAGCCCGCGCCCGCCCCTGCGCGGCGAGAGCCGCTCGGCCGCCCGGCGCCTCCGTTCACGCCTCAGGACGCCTCCGCCTGCGACATCGCGGCGATCGAGTACCAGAAGGAGGCGGAGCTGTTCGAAGCCGCGCTGGCGCGTTACATCATCTACAGGCGTTCGGACGTCACCGCACAGATGCGTACCGTCGCGTGCGCGGCATGGAACATGGCGCGCACGATCGATCCGGCCAGGACCACCACCTTCGCCGAGACGAATGCGGCGCAGCCGGGCGCCGTGGGAAGCGATCCGGGAGCCCTGTGGCGAGTCGCCTGCTCCGGGAACGTCAGGGAGACCGTGGCATTCCTCCTCGCCGGGCAACGCGCCGGGGCGTTCAACGGGCTGTCGGATTTCCGGTTTCTGACAAGCCTGGATCCGCAGCGCGCGAAGAGAGTGAAACAGCCGGTCGAGCTGCAGCGCAGGATGGCACAGGATGTGCATCCTCCGCTTTCCGCGGACGAGACGAGATTCGCGTCCCGGTCCACGATGAACGGCGACCGATTCGTCGAGTGGTGCCGGGGTGAACAGTTCCTGTCCCTTCCGGCCTCCGACTCCTCCCACCAGAACGCTGAGCCCACGGGAGGGCTCGTCGGCACCGGCCTTTCCGGATCGACCATGACCCTTCTCGAAATAGCCAGACTGGCCCAGGACCAGGGCGTACGGAACATCGACCTCGAACTCGTACGGCTCGCCGCGATCGCGGTCTTCGTGGAACACGGACATCACACGGTGCACGAGTGTCTCACCAGCGCGCAGATGTGGGCCGCTCACACGAACGCCGGGAACAAGCTCACCTACGACAACGACTATCTCCGCTACCGCTCGATCGCACCCCTCACCGAGCGGGAGCTTCGAGGTGTCGCCAGGTCCGCACGGTTCCCCGACGAGTCGATGAACGAGACGGCCCCCGCGGCCTCCGCCGCGAACCACCCGGTCCCGGCCGGCCACTCCGTCCTGCGTCAGACGCGGCAGCACGTTCCGGTCGCGTACCGCGGCAACGAGTCGGGTCACGCCGGCGTACGACGATGACGTCGCTGCCGGACCCGCTGCCGGACCCGCTGCCGGACCCGCTGCCGGCCCTGGCGGGCCGGGGCGTCGGCAGGTCGGCGGCCGACGGAAGAGCCCCGAGTGCCTTACCGGAAGACCTCGTTCAACTGGATCACACGGCGGAACGTGGCCACCGGTGAGAGCGCTCGCCGATACCGACCAGATATTCCTGAATTTCGCCGAGGCCCGCGGCGAGACGAATCCATCGACGGAGGACCGAGATGCCAGATTTCCCCCTTCCCGGCAGTGACGCCACCAACGGCCGGCGATCTTCCGCGGCGCCAGATCCGGAACTGGAGAGGCTTTGGATGAGCGGGTTCCACGACTGGCCCGCACCCGAGGAGAAGCCCGCGGTCGTGGAAGAGCGTGATCGCCGTCGCGCGGACTCTCCGGCCACGATGTCGGGAGTGACCCACCCCGACGTACCTCCCCAGGCCGGACCCGCCCCCGCGCCCGTACCCACCGTCGTGTTCAGCGCGGGCAGTCGGTTCCTCGAGGGAATCGAGACCCCGGCCCCTGCCGCCCCGGCCCCGTCGCCCCCGGCACCAGCACCAGCACCCACACCCGCACCCGCACCCGCACCCACGGTCGGTGCTCTCCCCCAACCGGCGCGTGGCAGTGCGGCCTCCGCTGCCGGGCGCCTGCTCGATCTGGCGAAGCGTGGATGGCAGATGGCGAAGACCCTCGTGAGCGATGTCGTGGAGTTCGCCCGTGAGAATCCGCATGTGGTGGTGGGCGCGGTGATCGGCGCGGTCGCCGGTGCCTCCGTCGGCGGCTTCGCCGGTCTTGTGGGCGGCGCCGTGCTGGGCGCCGCGGCCGGCGCCGGAGCGCGCGTCTACCTGGAGCGGTCCACGCAAAGGCGACACGCGGCCCAGAGCCCCGCGCAGAGTGACGCGCAGGCGACGAGGGACACTCGGAGCGTCTCTCCCGCTCCCCTGCGGGACACGAACCCGGTGCGGACGCAGTCGGCGGTGGCGGACCGGTCCCGGTCCCGGCAGTTCGACAGCCCCGTACGTTCCGAGGCCCCTCGGGTGGGGCCGGCGACGAGCGCGCAGGTGGCGTCCTCTGCCGCACTGCGAGCCGACGGCACGGATCGGGTCGTCCCCTCCGCCGCCGACGCCTCGCAGAACTCGGTCACCCGGCCTGCCACGACCTCGGCCCAGGGTCCGGGGCGCCGTAGGAGCGCGTGACCGGGAGCGCCGAACTCCCCGTATCAGGGCGCGGACAGCCCGGGGCGCGTATCGCGTGTCTCAGCGCTCTCGGGTGCCGCGTTCGCCTGCGCGGCTCGGTCACAGAGGTGGCCGACCGCTCGCCCACCTCATGGCCACCTCGCAATCCCCCCGCCCGAGGTCCGCGGCGTGCAGCGCGAGACGCGGCTCGGCTGCACGCCGGTCACCGGCGTCCCGGCCTCGGTCACGGGTGGAACCGCCACCGGCCTTCGGAAAGGACATCCACCTTGCCGTCGCTGACGCGGACGGCCGTCTCGTCGTCGATGAAGTAGATCGGGAAGTCCGCCCGCGCGGCGATGTGATCGGCCCAGGCGTCGTCCCGCTCGGGGAAGTCCGGTGAGTACAGGTGGGGTTTGAGATACCAGTCGAAGAGGCCGAACGGCGGTTCCACGGTCGTCGCGCCGAGCACGTGGAGGTCTGCGGTGTCCCCGATGACGTCGGCGGAGTGTTCGGTGAGATGACGGCTGAAGATCATCGATCCGGCGCTGACCCCCACATAGACCCGGCTCTCCAGCGCCTCCAGAAAACCGTCGGCCAGGCCGTTGCCGGTGATGCTGCGCGCGAGGTGGTAGTGGCTGCCGCCCTCGACGTAGATGACATCGGCGTGCAGCAGCCGGTCGAGCACCAACTGCCGGGGCAGGCCGTTCAGCTCCAGGACGTCGAACTCCCGCCAGCCGAGGCCGTGCAGCCGGTTCATGTCCTCGACGACCCACCCGTGGTCCCCGGGCTCGGCGACCGACGCCGTGGGAACGAACACGACGTTCGCCGATCCGAACGGCCGTCCCAGCATGTCCCGCAGCGCGTCTCGCAGCGTCTCGTTGCGCAGGCCGCTCGCCGTCAGAAGAAGGTTCATCGGGCGAGCCAAGCACGCCTGACGCACACACGCAACGAACCCGGGATCCACCGGACCGTCATGCCGCGGCCGCATCCCGAACAGGCCGAGGAGGGCCTTCGAAGGCCCTCCCGAAGATCTCTGACACGCGCAGTGCGGACGCCCTGTTCGTCGGTGTCCCCAACGCCGTGCGACAGGCCTCGTCAGGGTCTTGACCGCGTCTCTGGACCGTCATCGCCCTCCGCTCGGACGACGCGCTCAGGGCAGCGGCCTGATCCGTTCGTCCCGGGCGGAGGGCGTGATGGTGCGCAGGGCTGGAAGCGCGCTACTGGCCCGGTCGGGTTCCGTGGTGCCGGTTCGGTGCGGGCGCGCGGTACACACCGCCGTGGGCCCCGCCCAGCGAGGGAACTCCCGGGTGGGGAGCGTGCGGTTGGGGAACGCCCGGGTACAGGGCGCGGCCACCTGCGGGCGGGTAGGTCCCATGCCCGTGGCTCGCCGCGGGATGCAGGGCGGCGGTGGCTGGATGCCAGGCGGCAGGTGCCGCAGCGGCGCGAGGGGCGCCGTAGGACGCGTAGGCCACGCCAGGGGGGTGCACCCCGGGAACTCGCTGCGCGGGTGCGGGGGCCGGGTGGGGGGCGCCGTAGGACGGATGGCTGCCGAGGGGACGGTAGGCCGCGGGTATCTGCTGGTGGGCCGCCGGGGCGGGGGGTGCCTGCTGGTGGACCGGCGGGGCCGGCGGCATCTGTTGGTGGGCCGCAGGGGGTGTGTGGGGCCGTGGGGCGGCCAGTTGCGGAATATGTACGGCCAACTGGTCGGGCTGGGCGAACTCCGAGGCCCCCAAGGTCATGTACTGATGCAACCGCGAGGCGTGCAGCAGTTCCATCTCAACAGCTGTCGGGTACGACGCGGCAGAGCGCCTGGGAGCGAAACAGACGTCACGCCCACGGTCCAGACCGATGCGATAGTGATCGGCGTACCGCTTGTACCCGTCCGCTTCGTACGCCATCTCCGGTGGCGGCGGATTCTGCGCATAGTACTCGGCCAGCATGATCCTCTCGCGGTGCAGGCCGATAACCGGGTCGAGCGTTTTCTCCGCAAGCTGCTTGGCCTCCCTCAGGAGTGCGCAGGTCGTTCTGTAGTCGACGAGGGCAGCCTCCGACAGGATCGTGGCCACCCTGTCCTCGGGAACCTCCTTTCCTCCCTTCTCCACCACGTAGTCATAGAATTTGGCCAGGCTCGCCACGATTTTCGCCTGTTCCGCAGGATGCACGAGGGACCCGTCTCTCCGAATTTCATCAAGTCGATTTTTCACTCGGTTCTACGGTGGTACGCCACTCAGGGTTCACCGTGTCACGGAGGCATTCGGCGTCGGCCTGGCCGGGATCACGTTCCTCCTCGCGAGCTGCTCGTTCACGGTGGCCCGGCCGGGGCGGCGCGGGTACGCGTGCACGGTGTCGACGATGTCGGCTGTGGAGACAGACGGATCCCAAGGCTCATGGGGTGGCACTGCACAGCACCCTGGCGAGTTCAGGGCGGGGCGTCCACGATCCATGGACAGGTCGTCAACGGGACGTATACAGGCGGCTGGTTGCCTGATCGGGCAATGGCACCGGTGAAATCGGCGGGTGCCGACGTTCCGCACCAGAAACCCGATCACGATGAATACGCCTCACACGGCCCTCGAGAACCCCGCCCTCGGTGCCGGCCTGCTGGACACCCTCATGGCCGAGCACTCCCCCGCAGTCATCGCCTACGCGGAGAGGATTCTCCGGGACCGGCATCTGGCGGAGGACATCGCCCAGGAGGCGTTCATCCGGGCCTGGCCGCACACGGAGCGGCTCTGTTCCACCGCCGGCTCCATCCGCGGCTGGCTGCTGACGGTGACCCGTAACCTGATCATCGACCGGTCACGCAGTTCCATGGCGCGCAACGAGGTGGTCGGGGCGGATGAGATATTCGGGGCGGGCGGGCGCGAGACGACGTTTCCGGATCACGCCGAATCCGTCGCCACCTCCATGCAGACGCTCGCGCTGCTGCACGGCCTCTCCCCTGAACACCGGGAAGTCGTGCTGCATCTCTATGTATTCGAGCACAGTGTCCGGGAAACCGCCGATCTGATCGGCATACCGGTCGGCACCGTGAAATCCCGGCACCATTACGCGCTCAACGCCCTCAGATCGAGACTTGCCGACGAGGTGAGTACGGCGGTGCGAAGAAAGTGCGCGCCGCGATGACCCGAACCGGCTCCGAAACCGTTGGTTCTCATATGTACCGCATGCAATGGACCGAACTTGTGGAGCTGCTGCTCCGCCGCCGCGTGGCCGCCTTTCGGGAGAGCCGCCTCACCAGCGGCGCCTCAGTGCACGACTGGCGGCGAGCCCGCGCCGCCGCCGAGGCCGCGGTCCGGCACGCGGTACGACGCCGTGAACGCGTGGTCCTGGTCTCGGATGTGCTGCGACAGGCGGAGGAACAGTTCATGCTCCGTCTGTCGACCCACATGGCCTCGCTCGTCCTCAGGGAACGGATCGCCGCGCATCGCGGGCTGATGACCGACGCCACGGACCGCTGAGCGGCCCCCTCCGACCGGGGAGACGACCGCGGCCTGGCCCCCGAGAAACACGGGCCAGGCCGAGCCTGTGTTCCAGCGCCGGAGTCGCCCCTGCGCTCAGACCGTCACCTCTACGTACCGTTCTCCCCGGTCGTTCTCCACGGTCACGGACTTCACCTGGTCCATGGGCACGGCCGCGAAGCCGGAGAGGTCGAGGCCCTCGCCCTGCGCCGCCTGTTTCCGCTCTCCCGCCACCCAGCTGCCCGCGATCTCGCGCTCGCCCGACTTCGACAGGACGACCAGCCGGCACTTCTCACCGGGCTGGAGTCCACCGACCGTCGCATCGACCCGGACCCAACCCGTGGCCGGTGTCAGGCTCACCTTCATGGTCGCCCGCGTCGCCGAGTCCGTCGCGGAACCTGTCCATGCCCCGTCCACGCCCTCGGCGGACCGGGACGCGAGCGTGTCGGGTGCGGTGTGCGCCCGGCCCGCCACATACCCGCCGCCGAGGAGCACCCCGGCCAGCGCCGCGGCGGCGAGGCCGACCACGACGCCCCTGCGCCGCCGACGCACAGCCTCCTCCTCCCGCGCCTGCCGCAGCGTGCGCCCGAGGAGCAGTTCACCGTCCTCCGGCGGCCCCTCGAGGAAGAACTCGGGTGGCACCTCACCGAGTTCGGCCTCAAGTGCCCTCAGATCAGCCAGCTCCACTTGGCATACCTCGCACGCCTCGATCTGTTCCTCAAGCCTGGATCGCTCGTCGGCGTCGAGGAGGCCCAGCGCGTGGGCGCCGAGGAGTCCGTCATGGGAGTGCTCCTGCGTGGTCACACTGCCACCTTTCGAAGCTGAACGTCACTGCCGGGCTTACCCACATACACCTTGCGAAGGGCCTTCAGAGCGTGATGGGCACGGGACTTGACGGTGCCCTCCGGGATACCGAGCCGTACGGCGGCCTCAGCGGCGCTGCGCCCGTGATAGTAGACCTCCATCAACACGTTTCTCTGGTCGGGCTTGAGTTGGGCGAGAGCCTCCATCAGGACGACCGACTCGACGACGTTCTCCGCGTGGTCCTGCTGGACCGGCACCGTCGCCTCGCTCTCCCCCACCTCCGTCGGACGGGCGGCCTTGGCCCGATAGCGGTCCGCCACGAGGTTGCGCGTCACCGTGATCAGCCAGCCCCGCAGCGAACCCTGGGGATCGGACACCACCTCCGGGTGACGCCACGCCCGGATCAGCGTCTCCTGGACCACGTCCTCCGCGATCAGTCGATCACCCGTCAGGCGTGTCGCGTACGCCAACAGGGCTTTGCCGTGCTCGGCGTAGAGAGTCCTGATGACCGCTTCGTGACTTGTGGCTTTTGTGGCACGCGGCCGCAGAATCGCCATTCACTGTCTCCCATGTGTCCCCGCTGTTTTGATAGACACATCGAGCAGTCCGCCCCCCGGGTTCAACGGATGTCCGTGACCTGGATCACTCGCCAACTCACTTACCTGGAAAGCCAGTTGACTTTCGCCAGGGACCCGGAGGACACCCGCGGCCGTCGTCGGTGCCGCAGGCCGACAACCCGGAGCCGGTAACAGCGCCGTGGCCCGGTCCGTCGGTGGAGAGCGGAGTCGGGCCACGGCCTTCCCGTCCGGGCACGGGGCCGGGGCGGGGCCGGATGCCGAGAGGCGCGCGCCCACCGTCCGTTGCGGGGGTCCGGCCAGTGGTTCGCCTCGGGGAACCCGGCATCCATGCGCTACTACGGCGACCAGGGCGACGACGGTTCGATTCCTGCCGGAGCTGGCCAAAATGCCATCGCCTGGCCGAATCCCGATCACCGTCGCCCACCCAGCTCCGACCTCCCCCGAAAAGGAGTGAACTCACTTTCCGCACCGCGCCGTAGGTGTCGGTACAAGGCAGCCGATCTTGACGGAGCGCATGGTGAACAACACGTATCCCCGATCCAGGCCCCAGGCGGAGCGCGGGCTTCCCGCGTCACGCCGGCGCTTCCTCGCGGTCCTCGGGACCGCCACCGCCGGGCTGCCGCTGCTCGGCGCGTGCGGTGCGGCCGCGGGCGGCCCGGCGGCGGCCTCCGACCGCCGGGGCTCGACGGATGGCGCGCCGCCCCGGGTCCGGGTGTCGCAGGAGGCCTCTCCCGGGCGCGAGGTGAAGCGGACCTCCTTCCCGATCACCGCGGTCGGTCTCACCTGGACCGGCTCCCCGCACGGGGTGCGGCTGCGGCTGATCGACCGGAGCGGCAAGCCGGGCGACTGGCAGGACGTCACCGCCGGATGCCCTTGCGGCAAGGACGCCGAGGCCCTGCGCACGAAGTCGACCACTCCGCCGAACCGGGCACTCGTACCCGCTCATGGCAGCTACGGCTACCAACTCGACGTCGACTCCGGGGTCAAGGTCGTCGAAGCGATCGCCATCGACGCCGGACACCTCGGGCGAAAGCAGCGCCCCGCCCCGTCGGGCCCACCGGCGAAGAGCGCCCCGGCGACGACACCCGGTACCTCCGGGTCCGCCGCCGTCGCCTTCCCGCCGCCCGGTCTGGTGCTCCGCGCGGACTGGGGCGCCGACGAGGCGAAGCGTCTGACCGCGGACGGGCGTGAGTCGTCACCCACCCGCTTCACCCGGGTACAGGCGATCACGGTCCATCACACCGCCACGCCCGTGGACGACCCCGATCCCGCCGCCACCGTACGCGCGATCTACGAGCAGCACGCCGTCTCCAACGACTGGGGCGACATCGGCTACAACTTTCTGATCGATCGTCAGGGCGCGATCTACGAGGGCCGGTACAGCGGTACGGACGGGATACCCGCGCACAACGCGGACGACGAGGTCGTCACCGCGTTCCACACCTTCGGCTTCAACCCCGGGAACATCGGCATCGCCCTGCTGGGGGACTTCGGCAAGCAGAAGCCGTCGTCCCGGATGTGTGACTCCCTGGTCCGGCTGACGGCGTCCCTCGCCGCGCGCCACAAGCTGGATCCGCTGGCCGGTATCACCTACCTCAGTCCCACGAGCGGCAAGTCCACCGACGGCCCCGCCCTCGGTGGCCACCAGGACTGGACATCCACCGAATGCCCCGGCTCGGCCGCGTATCTGGGTCTCCCGGACGTGCGTGAACGGGCGGCTCAGCTCACCCGCTGACCGCACCCGTCTGCGCGCTCCCGTACCCGTGCCGTACGGCCCGGACGAACCGGGGACACGACCCGATCAGCGCCGGATCCGCCGCCCGCGCGCGGCGTGACGCGACCGCCGGACCCCGCCGAGCCCCACCGCCCGCGCACGCGCCGGCCACCCCGGCGCCGTCGCCTCGGCGCCGCCGCCCCCGCCGTGCGCCACCGGCGCCACCCGGCAGACGGCCGTCCCCCACTCTCTCGCCAGCCCCTCCCGGACCGGCACCCCTCGCTTCGCCCATCCCCTCCCCCCTCCCACCCTGCCCGCGGGTCGCGTCACGCGCCGCGTGCCGCACGGGCGCGGTCCGGTGGGGAGCGCCGTCGTGCGCCGAGGCGCCGCCTGTTCCGGGGACACCCCCAGGAGTGCTCATGAGTTGGACGTTCATGGGGTCCGACGGACCGGTTCGGCCGGACACCGAGGAGTGCCGTGCCGACCACCGCACCCAGGTCCTCGCCCTGCACGCCTATGTGAGCCGCCTGTTGCGGGGCGATCCGGTCCGGGCCGAGGACATCGTGCAGGAGACGCTGCTGCGCTGCTGGCGCACCTACGGCAGCATCGGGGACAGCGTGCTGCGGCCCTGGATGTTCCGGGTGGCGCGCAATCTCGTCATCGACAACTACCGCAGCGTGAAGACCCGCCCCCAGGAGGTCGACGGGGAGGGATGGCAGGAGTACGACGCGGCCGAGGGCGAAGGGGGCCTCGAAGAGCGCGTGTTGACGGCGATGGTGATACGCGAGGGCCTGGCCACCCTGTCCCCGGCCCACCGGCAGGCCCTGTTCGAGGTGTACTACCGTGGCCGCACCCTGGAGGAGGCCGCCGACGTTCTCGGCATCCCGAAGGGCACCCTCAAGTCCCGTTTGCACTATGGCCTTTCGGCCCTGCAGAGGTCCCTCACACACCTGCACGCCGACGGGCCCGCCGAGTCATCGGCGGACGGCCGCCGGTGACACGGCGCAGCAGCGCCTCGGCGGGGCCGTGGCGGACGTGCGCCAGAGGGCGCGCGCTGAGGGCGAGTTGGGCCGCCCAGAGGGCCACGCATCCGCCGGCCAGCGCGGCCGGTCCGGCAGTGCCGTACCGGGCGAGGCCGTAGCCGGTGAAGACGAAGGCCAGGACGCCGGACTGGAGGAGGTAGTGCGACAGGGACATACGGCCGGCCGGCGCCAGCGCTGCGGCGATCCCCGGGCCGGACCTGCCGCGTAGCAGCGACAGCAGCACGGTCGCGTAGGCGGCGCTGAGCACGGGCGCCGTGAGGATGTCCACCGCCTGGCCGAGGTAGTAGTAGCGCGCGTCGAAGGGACCGTAGCTGCACATCGCCGTCAGGATGCCGCCCGGCAGGCCGATCAGCAGGCCGGCGGCGAGCAGGCGCCCGCGTGCGCGGGACGCGGACGGGAGACGCGCAGGGTCCAGCCACCCTCGCCGGCCCGCGGCGAGGCCGGTCAGCATGGCGGCGAGGAGATGCGGGCCGTAGAGGAGCGCGCCGGTGAAGGCCTGCCGGCAGGCGGCGAGGTTGGCGTGCACGACCGTGCGGGGGCCGCCCCGGTACCACGCGCTCTGCCGCGCCTCCAGGGCCCGGTCGGAGACCTGCCCGGCGTCCTCCGTGCCCAGCGCCAGTACGCCGACGACGAGGAAGACCGCGGTGAGGAGGACGACCAGGGCCCCGGCCGTCCACAGCACGGCCCGTGTGTCCAGCCCTCGCAACGCGTAGAGGAGCAGACCGAGAACGGCGTAGGTCATGAGGATGTCGCCGGGGTAGAGCACAACCGCGTGGGCGAGACCCATCAGGAACAGTCCCAGGAGGCGGCGGGCGTGGCGGCGGGCGAAGGGCACTTCGTCGCGTGCCGCCGCTGCCTCCTGGAAGACGAAGCTGTAGCCGAACAGGAACGCGAAGAGCAGATAGAACTTGGTCGTGAACAAGGCCGTGACCAGCCAGGCGGCCGTCCGGTCCCACGGTGCCGCGGCCTGGCCCGCCGCCAGGGTCCACGCTCCCGCGAGCACCGGGGCGTTGACCACGCAGATGCCGAGCAGGGCGAAACCCCGCAGCGCGTCGATCTGCGGAAGCCGGGGCACCCGCGCGGGCGGACCTCCCCGGCCGGGGGGCATGGTCGTGCTTCCTCGGGTCCGGGGAGGGAGGTACCGGTCACCCGGTGGGCGGCGGACGCCGTCGGGGTTCCTCGATGACGGGAGGCCCGTTCGCCTCCGTGTGCTCCTCACGGCAACCACCTACGGCTGCGGCCCCTCGCCCGGTTCACTTGTCGACGCCGTCAACCCGGCCGCGTGGCGGCGTAGTGCGAGAAGGTGAAAGCGGAGGCGTTTTGAGCAGACTGCGTGAAAAAGTCGGCCTACCTGCGGGCAATTCAACGGGCAGTTCAACGGGCAAGCAAATCCGATATTTCGCAGAAAGCGCCATCGCCCGCCAGAGTTCCGATCCATTCAGACATCAGCACGAAAGCAAACAGAATGGAACGCCCTTAAGTCCACACGTTTCATCGACTGACCGTAGCGGCCGCCATCACCGTCACCGTCCCCCTTTCTGGCGCGAACGCGTCAACGGCACAGGCTGTCGTCCTCTCGACGAACGGCTGCATCATGAGGGGCCTCGGCGAGGGCTGACCGACCCCGTCGGACGACCGGCCGACAAGGAAGGCGGGCCCGCCGTCTGGGGCAGACCCGCTGTTCGGCTCTCTGACATCTTTGCTGTCCCCGCCTCCGAGGGACTCGGGCCGACGTGTCAACACCGCCTGTCGGCAGGCATGATGGGGCCGTCGGCACCCTGCCACAGGGCGACCAGCGCCGTGAGAGGCTGCGAGAGATGGAGAGCGCGTGTCACGCCAGGTACTGACGGTCCGCCCCGACGGATCCGGCGGCTTCCGCACGATCGGTGAAGCGCTCGCGGGGGCGCGCAGCGGTGCGGTGATCAGCGTGGGGCCCGGGACCTACGAGGAGAGCCTCGTCGTAGGCACCCGGGTGACCATCGTCGCCGAACAGTCGCGGGGGACGGTGGAGATACGCCCCCGGCGCGGCAGCGTGGTCAGCCTGCGCGCCGACGCGGTGATGCTCACCGACCTGGTGCTGCGCGGCCGGGACGAGGACCTGCCCGTCGTGGACGCGGTCCGCGGCCAGGCGGCGATGGAAGGCTGCGACGTGACCGGCTCCGCCTGGACGGCCGTCCTCGCCCGGGAGACCGGTTCGCTGGCCATGCGCGACTGCCGGATCAGCAACGGCTCGGGGGCCGGGGTGGTCGTCACCTCGGCCGTGGAGAGCTCGCTCGAGTCCTGCACCGTGGAGCACCTGGGCACGTCCGGCGTGGTCATCGGCGAACGCGGCCGGGTCACGGTGCGCGGCTGCACCGTGCGCGACGCGCGGGCCAACGGGATCCTGGCCAACGGCGACGCCCAGGGGTCCGTGGAGGACTGCGACATCTCCTCCACCGACCAGCCGGCCGTGGCGCTCGAGGGCCGCTGCACCACCCGCGTGCTGCGCACGGTCGTCCACGACGTGGCGATCGGGGTGCTGGTGAGCAGTGCCTCCCGCACCGTGCTGGAGGACATCAGGGTCACCGCGACCACCGGTCCGGCCTTCGTCGTGTCGCAGGGCAGCGACCCGCTGCTGCGCCGCTGCCGCACGGCCCGCACGACGGGCAGCGGCCTGCTGGTCACCGACCGGGGGCGCGGCACCTACGAGGACTGCTGGCTGGACTCCTCCCAGGCGCCCGCGCTGCGGGTGGCCGGCTCCGGCTCGCCGTCGCTGGCCTCGCTGACGGTGCGGGACTGCGCCGCCCCGGCCGCCCTGCTGCTGGAGGAGGAGTCCACCGCCGAGCTCGACCGGGTGGAGGTGATCGACGCCGCGGGCGCCGGGATCCGGATCGCGACCGGCGCCAACCCGATGATCCGCCGCGCCCGGATCAGCGGCGCGGGCGGCAACGGCGTCGAGGTCGTCAAGGACGGCCGTGGCCGGCTGGAGGACAGCGAGATCGCCCGGACCGGCGCGGCGGGCATCCAGGTGGAGAGCGCCGGCAACCTCTACGTCGGCGGCACCACCGTGCTCGCGCCGACCGCCGCGGGCCTGTCCGTGGGCACGGACGGGACCGTCACGGCCCGCGACTGCGAGATTCGCGAGGCCGGCGCCGACGGCGTGGTCGTCGAGGCGGACGGCGAGCTGACCGGCGCCCGGCTCCAGGTCGTGGGCGCCCCGGAGTGCGGCGCGGTGATCCGGCAGGGCGGGCGGGCCGCGCTCAACGGGTGCACTCTGGCCGGCAGCGGCAAGGACGGACTGCGGGTGGAGACCACCCTGCCGGTGTCCGTCGTCAACTGCACGGTCCGCGACAACGCGGGCAGCGGCCTGGTCCAGTCCCAGCCCGGCGACCGGCTGGCGGTCGAGGGCCTCACCTCCAGCGGCAACGGCCGTCGCGACGCCTGGGGATACGGCGACGCCGAGGGCACCGACCCGGCGGGCACCACGCCGGACGGCCCGGACGCGCCCGAGCAGATCGGTCCGCTCGCCGAGCTGGAGGCGCTGATCGGACTGTCGAACGTGAAGCAGCAGGTCCGCACCCTCGTCAACCTCACTCAACTCGCCCAGCGCCGGGCCCAGCTGGGCATGTCGGCACCGCCGATGAGCCGCCACCTGGTGTTCTCCGGCCCGCCCGGCACCGGCAAGACCACCGTCGCCCGCCTCTACGGCACCGTCCTGGCCCAGCTGGGCGCGCTGCGCTCCGGGCACCTGGTCGAGGTCTCGCGCGCCGATCTCGTCGCGCAGGTCATCGGCGGCACCGCCATCAAGACCACCGAGACCTTCAACAGGGCGCTGGGCGGGGTGCTGTTCATCGACGAGGCCTACACCCTGACCGCCGACGGCGGGCGTTCGGGACCCGACTTCGGACGGGAGGCCGTGGACACCCTGCTGAAGCTGATGGAGGACCACCGCGAGGACGTGGTGGTCGTCGCGGCCGGCTACTCGGGGGAGATGCAGTCCTTCCTCAACAGCAACCCCGGGCTGGCCTCCCGCTTCTCGCGGACCGTGGAGTTCGAGAACTACGCGGTGCACGAGCTGGTGGCCATCGTGGAGAGCATGTGCGCCCGGCACCAGTACGAGCTGGGCGAGGGCGCCGCCGCGGCGCTCGCCGTGCATTTCGAGCGCATGCCCAAGGACGCCGCGTTCGGCAACGGCCGCGCCGCCCGCCAGGTGTTCGAGGAGATGGTCGACCGGCAGGCCGTACGGCTGGCCACTCAGCCCGAGGTGAGCGAACGGGACCTGAGCCTGCTGCTCGCCGAGGACACCGGGGCGCAGGTCCCGGCCGGCCCGCACGGGGACGCGGACGAACCCGAGCGCGGCGACGCCCTGTCCCGGCTCGGCGCGATGGTGGGGCTGGCGGCCGTGAAGCGCGACGTCACCGATCTGGTCAACCTGCTGTCGACCGCCCGACGGCGGGAGGCCGCCGGGCTGCCGAGCCCCCGGGTCAGCCACCATCTGGTCTTCACCGGCCCGCCCGGCACCGGCAAGACCACCGTCGCCCGGCTCTACGGCGAACTGCTCGTCTCGCTCGGGGTGCTGCCGCAGGGCCAACTCGTCGAGGTGGCGCGGGCCGACCTGGTGGGCCGCTACGTCGGCCACACCGCGCAGTTGACCCGCGAGGTCTTCGAACGGGCCCGCGGCGGCGTGCTGTTCGTCGACGAGGCCTACACGCTCACGCCGGCGGGCGGCTCCTCCGGCTCCGACTTCGGCCAGGAGGCGGTCGACACCCTGCTGAAGCTGATGGAGGACCACCGCGACGAGGTGGTCGTCATCGTGGCCGGCTACACCCGGGAGATGGAGTCCTTCCTGGCGTCCAACTCGGGCCTGTCGTCGCGGTTCTCACGGCGCGTCGAGTTCGCCGACTACACCTCCGACGAGCTGGTCACCATCGTCCGGATGCACGCGGACGGTTCGGGCTACGAGTGCGGGCCCGGGGTCGGAGCGCTGCTGCGCGAGTACTTCGACTCCCTGCCGCGCGACCGCTTCTTCGGCAACGGGCGGCTGGCCCGGCAGGTGCTGGAGTCCATGATGACCCGGCAGGCGGGCCGGGTCAGCGCCATGGCCGCACCGGGCCTGGACGACCTGCGGCTCCTGCTGCCCGACGACGTGCCGGGGATGCGGACGCCGACCCCGGAGAGCTGACCGCAGAGTTGACCGGACGGCTGCGGGGAGGGCTGAGGGAGGGCCGCTCGCGGGCGACGGCTGCCCGTAGGATGCGGGACATGTCTCGCCGCTCTCGACTGGCTCATCTCCCTTGCACGACACGGATGTTGACCGCCCCCCTGTGCCTGGGAGCCCTGCTTGCGCTGGTGAGCGGGCCGGAGACCGCCGCCGCGGACGGCGCCCCGGTACGGCTGCCCGTGATGCCCGCACGACTGGACGCGGACGCCGCCTGCACCGGGGCCTCCGCCCAGCGGGCCACCACCGTGCCCTGGGAGCAGGGGAGCCTCCAGCTGACGGGCACCTGGCCGTTCTCGGACGGCTCCGGGGTGACGGTGGCGGTGGTGGACACCGGGGTGTCCACCACGGCGCCCGCCCTGTCCGGCCGGGTCACCGCGGTGGGATCGGCGGGCCAGGACTGCGTGGGGCACGGGACGTTCGTCGCGGGGCTGGTCGCGGCGGCCACGGTCGACGGCGTGCGGTTCGCGGGGGTCGCCCGGCGGGCGAGGATCCTCGCGGTGCGCGGCACGGACGAACGGGGCGCGGCCACGGCGCAGAGCGTCGCGTCGGGGATCGCCGAGGCGACGGCGGCCGGCGCCGACGTGATCACCGTCTCGTCGGCTCTGGCACAGGGGTCGACCGGGCTGACGAAGGCCGTCGAGGCGGCCCTGGCGAAGGACGTGCTGGTGGTGGCGGCGGCCGTGCCCGACCCTGCGACCGGGTCCTCCGCCCAGGACGAGGAGCCGACCCCGCAGGCGTACTGGCCCGCCGCGCAGTCCGGTGTGCTGTCGGTGCTGGACGTGGACGCGCAGGGACAGCGTCCGGACGACGCCCTGCTGCCGCGCGCCGCCGACCTGGCGGCCCCCGGCGACGGGGTGGTCGGGATCGGCCCGCGCGGCAGCGGGCACTTCATCGGCTCGGGAGCCTCCTTCGCCGCCGCGTACGCGGCCGGGGCCGCGGCCCTGGTGCGCTCCTCCCACCCGGACCTGACGGCCGCGCAGACGGCCGCCCGCCTCACCGCGAGCGCCTACCCGGACGACGTCCCCCGGCTCGACCCGTTCGCGGCCGTGACCGGGGTGGTCCCGGAGCCGCCCGTCCGGGCTGCGGCCCCCGCGCCGGAGGCCCCGGTGCAGCTGCCCGGCGACGACGCGGCCCGGCCGATCCGGCGGGCCGGGGTGTTCGCGGCGGCGGGCGCGGCCCTGGTCCTCCTGGTGATCTGGGCCGCCCTGGCCCTCCCCCGAGCCCGCACCCGCAACTGGCGGCCGGCCGGCGCTCCGGCCGCCGAGGAAGGCGGCGGCGCCCGGAGTTGAGGGGCGGAGCCGACGCCCGGACGCCCGGAGCCGAGGACGGACGACGCCCGGCCTCCCGGGCGCCCTCCGTCAGGTGTTCCCGCCCTCCCCTTCCCCTTCCCCGGCGGGCTCCGCCGGCTGCGCCAGCGCCGTCTGGATCAGGTTCGCCTTGCGCCGGGCGATGTACTGCGCACGGCCCGCCGGCAGGTTGCGCGGTTTGATGTTGCCGAAGACATAACCCTCCGACGGCGGGCAGGACAGCAGCACCCCCGGGGTGTTGACCTCGTCGAGACGGCGCAGCAACTGGTCGTTGAGGCCGCGGCCGGCGCCGGTGGCGGAGCGGACCGCGACGACGTGCAGTCCCAGCTCGTGCCCCAGGGCCAGGTGGTCGAAGAGCGGGGCGAAGGGGTGGTCGAAGTTGTTGCTGCCGACCACCATGTCGTAGTCGTCGACCAGCACGAACAGCCGGGGCCCCTGCCACCAGTCGGCGAGACGCATCCGGGCGGGGGTGATGTCCGGCCCCGGCAGCCGGGTCTTGAGCGCGCGCGCCGAGCCGGCGACGAGTTCCTTGAGGGCGTCGACGGAGACGGCGTGGCCGAGCTGGTACTCCGGCGGGACGGCGTCCACGAGCTCGCGCCGGTAGTCGACGACCAGGACGCGCGCCTCGCTGGGAGCGTAGCGGGCGGTGACGGCCTGCGCCACGAGCCGCAGCAGGTTGGTCTTGCCGCTCTCGGTGTCGCCGACCGCCACCAGGTGCGGGGTACGGCTGAAGTCGTGCCACACCGTGGAGAGCTTCTCCTCGTCCTGGCCCAACGGCAGCCGCAGCCCGTCGCCCAGCTCGGGGGCGGGCAGCGTCGAGGCCGGCAGCCGGTGCGGCAGCATCCGGACGGCGGGCGCGGGCTCGCCCGACCAGTGCGCGGCGGTCCTCTCCACCAGGGCGGCGACGCCGTCGACGAGGTCCTCCGTGGTGCTGACGCCGTCGAGCCGGGGCAGCGCGGTCAGGAAGTGGAGTTTGCCGTCGACCGTGAGGCCGCGTCCCGGCAGCCGGGGCACGACGGCGGCCTTGCGCACGTCCACCACGGAGTCCATGGGGTCGCCGAGCCGTAGCTCCAGCCGGGTCGCGCTCTGGTCGCGGACCTGCGCGCTCAGTTCCACCCAGCGGGTGGTGGTGACGACCAGGTGGATGCCGTAGTTGAGACCGCCGGTGGCGAGCTGGTTGAAGGTGGGCAGCAGATGGTCGAAGTTCTGCTTGACCTGTGCCCAGCCGTCCACCACCAGGAAGACGTCCCCGTGCGTCTCGTCGGCGAACTCCCCGGCCGCGCGCCGCCGCCGGTAGCCGGCCATGGAGTCGATCCCGTGGTCGAGGAAGAACTGCTCGCGGTGGTTGAGGACGGCGGTGACCTCGGCCACCGTGCGGCTGATCCGCTCGCTGTCGAGCCGGGAGGCGACCCCGCCGACGTGCGGCAGCCCGGCGAGCGAGGAGAGGGTGCCGCCGCCGAAGTCGAGGCAGTAGAACTGCACTTCGGCCGGGGTGTGGGTGAGGGCCAGGGAGGCGAGGAGAGCGCGCAGCACGGTGGACTTGCCGCTCTGCGAGCCGCCGGCGATCGCGACATGGCCGCCGCCCGCGGACAGGTCCAGCACCAGCGGCTCGCGTCGCTGGTCGAAGGGCTTGTCGACCAGGCCGACGGGGACCCGCAGCCGGCCGGCGCCGGGCCAGCGGGTGGCGCTCAGGCCACGGTCGGCGGTGGGTTCGAGGCCGGGGAGCAGGGCGTCCAGGGTGGGCGGCTCGTCGAGCGGCGGCAGCCAGACCTGGTGGGCTTCGGGGCCGGAGTCGCGCAGCCGGTCGACGGCCACGGCCAGCAGGCTCTCGGCGGACTCCGTCTCCTCCTCGGGCTGGGGGGCGGGGGCGGCGGAGGTCCGCGGGACCACCCAGCCGGCCGTCCAGGGCACGACCTGGCTGGCGACCCTGGCCTGCACGGCCGCGCCGCGGCGGCGCCGGTAGGGCCCCGAGACGTAGGCGGCGCGGAACCGGGTCAGCGCCTCCACCCCGCTCTTGAGATAGCCGGCGCCGGGCTGCGAGGGCAGCTGGTAGGCGTCGGGGACGCCGAGCACTCCGCGGCTCTCCATGGCCGAGAAGGTGCGCAGGCCGATCCGGTAGGACAGGTGGCTCTCCAGCTGGTGCATGCGCCCTTCGTCCAGGCGCTGGGAGGCGAGCAGCAGATGCACGCCCAGCGACCGGCCGAGGCGGCCGATCATCACGAAGAGGTCCATGAACTCCCGGTGTGCGGCAAGGAGTTCGCTGAACTCGTCGACGACGACGAAGAGGCTGGGCAGCGGCGCCAGCGGGGTGCCGGAGGTGCGGGCCTTCTCGTACTCCAGGGCGGAGGTGTAGTTGCCGGCCGCCCGCAGCAGCTCCTGGCGTCGCATGAGTTCGCCGTGCAGGGCGTCCTGCATGCGTTCCACCAGGGCGACTTCGTCCGCGAGGTTGGTGATGACGGCGGAGGTGTGCGGGAGTTCGTCCAGGCCGAGGAAGGTCGCGCCGCCCTTGAAGTCGACCAGGATGAAGTTCAGCGTCTCGGAGGAGTTGGTGAGGGCCAGTCCGAGGACCAGGGTGCGCAGCAGCTCGCTCTTGCCGGAGCCGGTGGCGCCGATGAGCATGCCGTGCGGGCCCATGCCGCCCTGCGCGGACTCCTTGATGTCGAGTTCCACGGGTGTGCCGTCGGCGCCGACCGCCACGGGGACCCGTAGCCGGGCGGCCCCCGTGTGGCGCTTCCAGAGGGTGTCGGGAGTGTGCCGGTAGAGGTCGGGGATGCCGAGCAGGGTGGTCAGCTGCACGTCGGCGCTGAGGGGTTCGGCGACGTCCACGGCCAGGCTCATGCGGTACGGGGCGAGCAGTCGGGCCAGCGCCTCGGCTGCGACGGGTCCGACCTGGTCGGGGCGGCCGAGGAGGGTGGTCTGCTCCTTGCGGCTGCGGTCGGTGCGCACCAGGCGGACCGCCGCCGGGGCCACGTCCAAGCGCAGGGTGGTGCGGCCGGGACGCCAGGCGAAGGCTCCGGAGAGGTCCAGCACGACGGTGTTGCGGAAGCCGGGGCCGTCCAGGCGGTGACCGGCGGGCACGGTGACTCCGTCGACCACGATCACGGTGTAGGGCTCGTCCCGGCCCGGCGCCGCGTCCGGGTCGAAGACCGGGCGCTCGGTGAACTCGGCGCCCAGCAGGTCCTCCAGGTCGTTGAAGGTGCCGGCCACCATGCGGGCGGCGCCGGCGCCGTCCTGCTCCTGCGGATGCAGGTTGTGGGGCAGCCACTTGACCCATTCCCAGTCCGCGCGCCGCTCGTCCGAGACGCACAGCGCGATCCACAGCTCCTCCGGCGGGTGGAACACCGCGAGCTGGCACAGCGCCGCGCGGACCATGGCGCGGGTGGCGGGCTCGTCACCGCGGGTCAGCACCCGCGACCAGGAACGCAGATAGAGCGCGATGGGCTGGCCGGGGACGGTGCTGTAGGCGCGGATGAAGCGGCGCAGGGCGTGCGCGCTGAGCGGCTCCAGGTCCTCGACGGGCTTGGTGGACAGCGAGTTGAGCCGCATCGCGAACTGCTGTTCGCCGACGGCTATCCGGACCTCGCCGAAGTCCTCGTCCTTGACCCGCCGTTCCCACAGCCGGGTGGTGCGGACCATCGCGCGCAGCGTCCGGGGGTGCGGATGCCGCCAGGCGAGGGCCAGTTGCTGTTCGACGACGGCCCGGTGGACCTGGCGTCTGATCTGGGTGAGATAGCGCAGATAGTCCCGGCGCTCGCCGCGCAGCCGCTGCTTGCGCTCTCCGGACTTGCGCATGACCTGACCGACCATCATGGCCGCGGAGGCCAGCACCATCATGCCCAGCGCTATGTAGGTGAAGGAGCTGTTGCCGCCGCCCGGCCTGATGAACATCATCATCATGGACACGGACATCATGGCCATCGGCAGGTACGTCCAGACCGCCGAGCTGTCCGGCACGGTCTCCGGGAGCGTCGGGGGTTCCTGCAGGCTCAGCTCGCCCTCGGGCATGTCGGGGCCTCGGCGACGGGCCGGCCTGCGAAAGAGAACCACACTCAACGCAACTGCTCCTTAGAGGGATCGGGGCTTCGCGCCGCACAACGGAGCGCTGATCCCCGGCGTTGTGACACGCCGTCGGTCTGGGGCCCATAATTCTGTTCGACTGCCCATCGGTAGTCTGCATGGCGACGACACATACGTCCAAGCAGCCACCGACCTAACTCCCGTTAGAGCCCTGCCAGTTCGGCGCCCGACCTCCGGCCTCGCCCGGCTCGACTCATGGAGACGTGAGACCCACGATGACCGACAGCTCCGTTGCGGGCCTGTGCCGCCTCACCGTCCGGGCCCCGGCCAGGACCATCGACCTGGCCGTGCCCTCGGACGTGCCCGTGGCCGATCTGCTGCCCACCGTCCTGCAGTACGCGGGCGAGGAGGTCGAGGAGAACGGTCTGGAGCACGACGGCTGGGTGCTGCAACGCCTCGGCGGGGCCGCGCTGGACGACGAGGCCACCCTGGCCGCGCTGGACCTCAAGGACGGCGAGGTCCTGTATCTGCGTCCGCAGACCGAGTCGCTGCCGGAGGTCCGGCTCGACGACCTGGTGGACGGCATGGCGACGGTGACCCGGGACCGGCTGCACAGCTGGGACGCGGCGGCCGGCCGGCGACTGCTGCTCGGCATGGCGGTGGCCGCCCTGACGCTGGCCCTGGCGGTGCTGGCGTGGCCCGGCGGTCCGGCCGGGCCGCGGATCGCCACCGCCGGCGTGGCGGGGCTGCTGCTGCTCGCCGGGGCCGCCTCCGCGAGCCGGGCGGTGGGCGACGCGGCGGCCGGCGCCGCGCTCGGGTTCATGGCCGGACCCTTCCTGGCGCTGGCCGGCTGGCTGCAGCCGGGCGGCGAGATCGCGGGCCCGCAGGCCCACCAGGTGCTGGGCGCCCGGCTGCTGGCCGCGGCGGCCGCCTGTGCGGGCGGAGCCGTGCTCGCCCTCGCCCTGACCGCCGTGCGCACACCGCTGTTCGTGGCCTCGGCGCTGGTGTCGCTGGCCGGGGTGGTGGCCGGCGTCCTGATGAGCCTGTTCGACCTGAGCGTGGACAGTGCGGCGGCCGCCGTGGCCTCGCTGGCCGTGCTGCTGGGCGGCTTCGTGCCCGCCCTGTCGTTCCGGCTGGCCGGGATGCGCATGCCGGCCCTGCCGACCAACCCGCAGCAGCTCCAGGAGGGCATCGAGCCCTACCAGGGCGAGGACGTGACGACCCGCACCGAGCTGGCGAGCGGCTGGATGACCGCCCTCTACGCCGCCTCGGGCATCCTGTGCGCGGGCTGCCTGGTCCCGCTGGCCCGCAACCCGGTGCTTCCGGAGGCGCTGACCGCCGCGGTGCTCGCCCTGCTCCTGCTGGTGCACGGCCGGGGCATGGTCAACGTGTGGCAGCGGCTGGCGCTGGTGCTGCCCGGCGCCTGGGGAGTGGCCCTGCTGGTGTTCGCCCTGACGTCCGACACCGCCGCGGCCGACCGGCCCGCGGTGGTGGCCGGGCTGCTGGCGTCGGCCACCGTACTGGCGGTCGCCTCCTGGACGGTGCCGGGCCGGCGGATGCTGCCCTACTGGGGCAGGGCGGCGGAGCTGCTGCAGTCGCTGCTGGCCATCGCCCTGCTGCCGCTGGCGCTGTGGGTGCTCGGCGTCTTCGCCGCGCTGCGCGCCCTCAACGGCTGACCCGGGCCACGGTAACGACGTGCACGACCACTTCGACGCGAACGGCCCCGCGCTGCGGGGGCCGGTGCGGACCGGCTGACCGGAAGGACCGCGGTTCATGCAATCCAAGCGCGACCAGGTGCAGGCGCACGCCTTCGTCATGGGCCGCCTCACCTCCGGCATGCTGCTCGCCGACCCGGACGCCCCCGAGAGCCCGCTGGGGCGCACCACGCGCGGGGCGGGCATCGGCGTGGTGATCGCGGTGCTGATCTCCGCCGGGGCGGTGGTGTTCGGGCTGATCTCGCCGGGCGGCAACGACTCGTGGCGCAGCGGGAAGAACCTGATCGTCAACCGGGACACCGGGGCCCGTTACCTCTATCTCGACGGACGGCTGCGCCCGGTGCGCAACTACTCCTCCGCGCTGCTCATCGGCGGTGCGGACCTGGAGACCACGGACGTGGGGACGGCCTCGCTGCGGGACACCCCGGTGGGCGCCGCGGTCGGCATCCCGGGAGCGCCTGACTCGGTGCCCTCCTCGGGCGACCTGGAGTCGGGCGCGTGGGCGGTCTGTTCGGCGACGGCCACGACGGCCGGCGCCGCCGGGAGCGACGGGGAGACGACACGGGCGCTGACCGCGGTGGCGGCGGGCACGCCCCTGGAGTCGACCGCGCTCGGGGCGGACGAGGCGCTGCTGGTCAGCGGCCCGGACAAGAAGAAGTACCTGATCTGGCAGGGCAGTCGGCTGCCGCTCGACACCGCGTCCGGGGCGCTGCTCTCGCTCGGCTACAGCTCGGTGGCGCCCCGCCCGGTGTCGGCCGCGTTCCTGGACGCGTTCGTGCCCGGTCCGGCCCTGACGCCGCCGTCGGTGACGGGCCTGGGGAAGCAGGGCCCCTCGCTGGGCGGCACGGCGACCAGGATCGGCCAGGTCTTCCAGGTGACGGTGCCGGGCGGCACGGCGACGGGCTCCGGCGAGCCGGACGACGTCCAGTACTTCCTGCTGCGGGACTCCGGCCTGGTCCCGGTGACCCCGACCGCGGTGGCGCTGCTGCTGGGCGATCCGGCCGTGCGGTCGAAGGCGTACGGCGGCGCGTCGCCGACGGCGCTGCCCATCGGGACGGACCTGCTCAAGGACCACCAGGCGCCGGGCTCCACCGGTCGTGACCCGTCGGTGGCCGGGCTGCCGGACAGGCCGCCCCGGGCGGCCCGGGTGCCCGACGGCCGGGCGGCGTGCGCCCGGGTGCAGCCCGGCGACGACGGCGTCCGCGTCAGCTCGGTGCTGGTGCCCGCCGGCGCGCTGACCCCGGTCGCCCAGCACAGCGGCGACGCGGTGGCGCAAGCCTGTCTGCCGGTGGACGCGGTGGTGATCCGGCCCGGTCACGGCGTGCTGGCGCGGGCGCTCGGCGCGGGCGGCGGGACGGTCGGCGCCACCACGTACTTCGTGGCCGAGGACGGGGTGAAGTACCGGGTCGGCTCGAAGGAGGCTCTCGCGGCGCTCGGTTGGACGGAGTCCGACGTGCAGGGGCTGCCCTCCCCGCTGCTGGCGATGGTGCCGACCGGCCCGGACCTGAGCCCGCAGGCGGCGACCGGCGCGGCGCCCGCGTCGTCGGCGCGAACCTGTGCGGGGGCCATTGCCGACGCCCCGGTCGGACCCGGCGCACAGACCGGGACATCCGCCGCCGGTGGCGACAAGTTGCAGGCACGTAAAGAAAGTTGACGATTCGACAATTCACTGACGCGCCGATCGCTTCTCATTGCACCCTTCTCCCCGGCGAGCCTAGGCTCGCCGGTGCCACAGTTGTGTCGGCACCCCGATCCCGAAAGGCGGACCCATGGCAGGAACAGGTCAGCAGTCAAACGAGCAGGCGACCCGGAACGGGATCCAGGCCCTGGAGAGCGCGTTCAGCGGCATCCTGAAGTCCCGGCAGGACGTGGACAACACCCGCGCCACCCTGTCCACGGGCTACCAGGGCAGCGACGGCGGCCAGTTCGGCGGTCTCCTCAAGCAGTGGGACGAGCAGTGCGACAGCATCCTGCGCAGTCTCGAGGACATGGTCGACAAGCTGAACCAGAGCCTCACCCAGCACGGCAAGACGCAGGGCTCGTCGAACGAGGCGATCAACACGGCCTACAACCAGTCGCAGGCGGCCTACGACCAGCTCATCGGCTGAGCGAGCCGCTTCCCCGAAGTCCGGATCCCCACCGCGCCGTTCCCATCGCGCAGTCCCCATGGCGCGGTCCCCATCGAGCAGGAGGCCTCATGCCCGACAACCTGACCGACGGTTACATCTACGTCGACTACAACCACATGAACAACGCCGCCGACGACATGGTCCAGCAGACCAAGGCGATAGCGAACACGCTGGCGTCGCTGGAGGCGGAGCTGAACGAGCTGGTCAAGTCCTGGTACGGCGAGGACGCCGACATGTACCGCCAGAAGCAGGCGGCGTGGGGCCAGGCGGTGAAGAACATGGAGAACCTGCTGACCTCGCACTCCGCGCTGCTGACGGACATCTCCGACAACTACCGCTACAGCGAGAACTCGCTCTCCCAGATGTGGTCCGAAGTACGCATCGGCCGCTGACCGAGGGGCGTCGCGGAACGGAGCCTCCGGTGAACCGGGCAGACGGCCACCAGGGCGCCGCCCGTCCGGTTCCCCTGCCACCGCGCGCCTCCTCCCCCGGCCCCGGCCGCTCCTCCAGCCCCTCCCTCCCCGTCCCTTCGCCGACCGAGCACCCACGAGGACCACGCCATGGCGGACCTGACCCATCTGAACGGACAGCAGCTCAAGCAGTTCCGTGAGCACGACCTGGCGACGTTCATCACCGATCTGAAGAACATCGTCAAGGACGATCCCAACGGGGTGCTCGCGCTGCACAGCATCGTCAGGGGCACGATCCCCTCGCAGTACATCGGGGAGAACTCGGTGCTCGGCATCGGTCTGATGACGGGCGACGACACGGTGTACGGCAAGACGCTGGTGGACGCCGCGCTCAAGTCGGCGAAGTCGATCGACGACGTCTTCGGCGACCAGGGCTTCCTGTTCGACGACATCGACGACAGCCTGGAGACCACCATCACGACCCTGTTGAACACCCAGGGCTCCTCTCTGGAGAACATCAACGGGGAGAAGTTCCTGGACGTCTGGTCCGGGGTCGACGAAGACCTCGAAGGCTCGTCGGACTCCGACGACTGAGCCGCGGCCTCCTCCGGCACGGCGCCGCCCGCGCCCCCCTCGTGCACGCCCACCTCCCTCCACCCAGCGGAGTCCCGTCATGCCAGTCACCTCCGATCCCGGCGACTACTGGGGTCAGGCGGTCACCCTCTACACCGGGTACAACGTCCCCAGTCGCAAGAAGCTGTTCGACTCCCTCAAGAGCAGTGAGGGCGTGCCGCTGATGCGGCTGGGCTTCGAGGTCCTGGCGTCGACCGAACTGACCGTGAACAACTTCACCGCCCTGGTGGGCTGGCACACCCAGCACGGCGAGGACTACGACCTGGCGTTCGTCGAGGCGGGCGGCAACGGCAAGCACGACGGCGGCACCCTGTACCAGGCGACCATCGTCTTCATCGGCATACCCACCACCGACGGCACCGGGCGGCTGCTCGAACCGGGCGAGCTGTGGAGCGCCGGAAAGTTCACCGGCGTCCTGGGCAACGAGTGGGACCTGAGCCTGCTCCAGCAGTACCAGAGCGGGTCGAAGGCGGCGATCAACACGCTGCGCGCCGACCACACCACGCGGCACTTCGAGTTCAGCGGCCTGAGCGTCCAGGACACCGAGGCCGTCGACGTCGACTCCTTCGAGCGCACCGCACAGGCCTACGACCGGGGGCTGAAGTTCTTCGAGGACCACGCGGCGATCCTGAAGCAGTGGGAGACCTCCCTCGGGGAGGAGAACGCCGCCTGGCGCGGCCAGGCGGCCGGCCTGTTCTGGCAGCTGGTCCACCAGCTCAACAAGAACTACGACAGCTACGTCGAGCAGCTCACCGAGGACGGCACCGCGACCGCGGCGGCCATGCTCAACGGTCATGTGCCGAAGTCGAAGCTCGCCCGGGCGCTGGCGACCGCCCAGACGGCCCTCATGACGGAGGCCAAGGCGCTCAGCGACGCCTGGGACACCTGGGCGACCAACGGCAGGCACGATCCGCACCGGATCCTGATGGAGGTCCTCCAGGAGGTCTCCGTGTGGGTGCTGGAGAACCAGATCAAGCACACCCGGGTGACGAGCAACGGGGCGGCGAAGGACTACAACACCGACGCCGGGTTCATCCAGCACCATCCCACCTACGGCAACCTCCGCGACATGGCCACCTGGGTGAAGATCGGCGACGAAGCCGTGACCCGGTGGAACAAGCACGTGGAGGACGTCCTCGTCGCCAAGGCCCAGGTCTCGCTCACCGCGCTCAAGACGGCGTGGAGCGATGTCTCGGACGCCTTCAGCGAGATCCGCACCAAGGACACCTCGACGCTGACGGAGTCGTACGAGGACGACCGGCGCCAGATCGCCGAGGACGAGGCGAACCGGCAGCAGGACGAGTACAACAACGCGCTGAACAACCTCGGCAACAACATCAACAACCTGGGCGACAACCTCGGCGACGGTCTGAACGACCTGGGCGACAACCTCGGCGACGGTCTGAACGACCTGGGCGACAACCTCGGCGACGACTTCAGCAGCCTCGGGGACGGACTCGGCGACAGCCTCAGCGACTTCGGGGACGGACTCGGCGACAACTTCAGCAATCTCGGCGACGGCCTCGGCGACAGCCTCAGCGGCCTCGGCGACGGCCTCGGGGACGGCCTCGGCGACGGCCTCGGCGACGGCCTCGGGGACGGGCTGGGCGACGGGCTCGGCGGCACCGGGAGCATCGGCCTGGGCACCGGTCTCGGCAACCTGCTGAACGGCAGCGACGACGGCAACGACAAGACCAAGGGGTCCACGCTCACCAACCCCGACGGCAGCACCACCACGCTCAACCCGGACGGCACCCTCACCACCCGCTACCCGGACGGCACCACCCAGCTGCTCGACCCGGAGACGGGCATCGTCAAGACGACGTCACCCGACGGAACCGTCACCACCGGCGACCTGACCGTCCCCGGCGGGTACCTCAACCCCGACGGCAGCACCACCACGCTCAACCCGGACGGCACCCTCACCACCACGTTCCCCGACGGGACGACCACCACCATCGACCCGGAGACCGGACAGCTCACCACCCGCGACCCCGACGGCACGGTCACCACGGGGAACATCGGCAGCGGCCTCGGCGACTCCCTGGGCGACCTCGACCTCGCCGACCCCTCCACGACGCCGACCACGAGCAGCAGCCTGGACCTGGACGGCCTGACGTCGAACCACTCCTCCGGCGGCGGTCTCGGCGACGGCCTCACCCTGGGCGGCGGCTCCTCCCTCCTCGACAGCGGCGGGTACGGAAACTCCGGCTACGGGGACTCCGGCTACGCCGACTACGACGACGCCAGTTCGGCGGAACTGCTGTCCGGCGGGACGGTGCGCGCACCCGGGAGCACCGATCTGTCGGCCGGCACGTCCGCGGCGGCCGACGAGTCGGGCTCGGCGGCCGGCGGGAGCGGCAGCCCGCTGTTCCCGGGCATGGGCGGCATGGGCGGCATGGGATCGGGGGCCGGCGGCGGCAACGGCAACAACGGGGAACGCGTCCGCAACGTGCTGACCGACGCGGGACCGGCGGCCGGCCGTGGCCGGTCCCGGACCCGGAAGGCCGCGGACGAGGACGAGGACGTGGTGGTGACGCGGGGCCGGACCGCGACGACCGGCGCCGCCGCCGGATCCGTCTACCCGGCGGGCGCGGGCGCGGGCCAGAACGGCCGCTCCACCGAGAGCGGCGACCGGGCCCGCGTCAGCTGGACGGAGGAGGACGAGGACGTGTGGGGAACCGACGAGGGCGGCGCTCCCGCCGTGATCGGCCGCTGAGCGCGGTGCGGCGGACGGGAAGGACGGCGCAGGCATGAGCGACATGAAGGAGACGATCGAGCAGCGGCTCGCCCGCGCCATGGCGGACCTGGAGACCACCACGGCGGCGGTGGCGGAGGCGGAGGCGGAGCTGAGCCAGGCCAGCTGCACGATCCGCTCCCAGGACCGGTCGGTCGAGGTGACCGTCAGCGCGCAGGGCGATCTGACCGACGTGCGCTTCCTGGAGGGCAGGTACCGCACCATGCCGGCCGGACAGCTGGCCGCGAGCGTGCTGGAGGCCGCCCAGGAGGCGCGGGCGGTCATGGCCCGCCGGGTGATGGAGACCTTCGAGCCGTTCACCCGGCCGCACGAGTCCGTGCCCGAACTGCCGGGCGTGAACATCGACTGGAACAAGATCTTCGGTCCGGGGGTCCTCGACGGCCCCTCGGGCGGGGACCGCCATGCCTCGTCGCGCCGACTGCTCGACGAGATCCACGAGGACCAGGAGGACTGATCAGCGATGAGCGAAGGAAACGCGTACTACGCCGAGCCCGACCGACTGGTGGCCGGTGTGCGCCAGATCGACCAGATCAGCACGCTCGCCCACGAGATGCTCCGCGACTTCACCATGGGCCTCAACGCCACGGTCGGCTGGCCCGGCCACGACGACAGCTTCGCCGAGGAGGTGATCCCGCAGGAGAAGCGCGAGCGCACGATGGCGGTGGACACCGGGACCTCGCTGGTCGAGGCGGTGACCGGGGTCGCCGACGGCACGCTGGCCAACCTGGACAACATCCGCACCACCCAGAGCGGCGTGCTCGACTCGATCAACTCGGCCCGCCGCGGAAAGCACTGACACTGCGATGAGCATCATCGTCTCGCCCCAACTCAACAACCTGCTCTTCGTGCTCATCGGCGAGAAGATGCTGCAAGCGGACGAGGACCTGGCCTACCGGAGCCACCAGCCCTACAAGCGGCTCGGCAAGAACGTCCGGGAACTGTCCGATCTGATCGAGCAGTCGGTCTTCGGCGTGGGCCAGGCGCTGCCCCCGCAGGTCGGCCGCCAGTACGTCCGGGCCATGCGGCTGTTCGTGGACAACGGCGGAACGAACTACCTGCGGGAGTTCGCCAGGCAGTTGGACGACGTCGGCGACGGCCGGGTCAAGATCTCCATGGACATCATGGAGGCCAAGTGGTCGATCATCGCCGAACTGGTGCGCCTGCTCATCGAGTTGGCCATCATCGCGGCGCTGTCGTTCTTCACCGGCGGGGCCTCGTCCAGCCAGACCGCGACCGCCAAGGCCCGCAGCCGGGTGACGATCCTCGCCACCCTGGACCAGCTGCTCAAGCGGACGCATCTGCTGCCGAGCCTGTCGGAGGCGTTCGACGAGGCGTTCCAGACCTTCGTGGTCCGGCTCGCCATGATGACCCTGGCCCCGCCCGGCCGCAGGCCGGACGGCTTCGACTGGAAGCAGATCGTCGAGGACGGCTTCTTCGGCGCCGTGACCGGCATGTTCCACGGCGCGTTCGAGTCCCTGACCAAGAACCTCGGCAAGGGCTTCCGCAACATCCTGGACGGGCCGGACGGAAGCAGGTTCGGCAAGAACAACACCAAGAACATCACCGACGACGTCACCTCCAAGTTCGACGATCCGCCGCCGACGCGGTCCGTCGGCGACCGGTTCGTCCGGGGGACCGGCGACGGCGCCAACGAGTTCCTGGTGGCGGGCGGTTCGGAGGCCGTGGCCGAGATCGTCGTCAACGGCGTCCTGCACGGCAAGTGGGAGGGCAGCGCGGACACGTTCATCGGCGCGGGCGTCAGCTCCGTGGTCGGCGCGGCGCTGTTCGCGGCGGCCGGGAAGTTCGGCGGCGTGTTCGGGTCCGGGTTCGACTTCGGCAGTGTCAACGTCCTGCCGGTCACCGGCGACGACGACTCCGCGACGGGCAAGCAGGACGCCGGGAGGGACGAGAGCGACGACGACCGCGCACGGGAGACGGTGCCGACGACGTCCTCCGCCGACCCGTCGGGAACGGGCACGCCGAACCTCTCGACCTCAACCGTCTCCACTCCCCGCGGCGGCGCCGGCGCCGGCACGGTCCCCACCTCCTCCTCCACCTCCGCGCCCCCGACGACCGGCAGCGGCAGCGGTACTCCGCAGAGCGGCGGCGCCCGGCCCGGCACGACCACCGGCGCCCAGCAGCGCAACGACGACTCCGACGCCGCACAGGAAGATCCGGCGGCCTCCGGCACGGACGACGGCGCGGACGAGAGCACGGGCGAGACCGCCCCGACCCAGGAGACGACCGGCGGGGACGCCGACTCCGGCCGGCAAGGCACAGCCACCGGCACCGGCACCACCACCCAGGAGGCCGACTCCCCGGCGGTGAACGGGCAGACCTCCGCAGGGAACGACGGGGCGATACCGACCGTCGGCACGGCTGCCGCCCCGCCCGTCGCCACGGCTTCCGGCGCGCCCGGCGGCTCCGGCTCGGCGCAGGGGCACGGAACGGGGCAGGGAAATCCGGCGAACGGCACCGCCTCGCCGCAGCGCGCGAACAAGGGCACGCCGGAGGCCTCCGACGCCGAGTCGGCGGCCGGGTCCACGCCCGACTCCTCCCCCGGGTCCGCGGCCCGGCCGGAGACGACGTCCACGACCACGACCGCGTCCTCGTCGGAGAACAGCGGGTCCGACCCGAACGTCGACACGAACAGCGGCACGGACAGCGGCACGGACGTCGTCCGGGAGACGGAACCCGGGCCGGCCACCGCTCCGCCGACGACCGGTACCGAGGTCCGGGACACGCCGCGTTCGGCCGCGCCCTCGCCGGAGCCGTCCCGGACCACCCCGCAGCCGGCACGCCCCGGCGTCGGACCACGCCGTTCCGCGACCGAGGGCGACCCCGGCGAGGACTCCGCCCCCACAGCCGCCCCCACACCCGTCCGCACACAGTCCGAAACGGGCGCGCCCGCCGAAGGACCGGCAGCCGCGGACACGGTCAGCACGTCGTCCGAGAAGGAGAGTGCACCGACGACGGCCGGCGCCGCCGCGGACCCGGTGGGGACGTCCTCGTCCATCGCCCCGCCGACGCCCCTCGCGACCACATCCGCGCCGGAGCGGTCGGCGCCCGAGAGTCCCACGCCGAAGAGTCCCGCGCCGAAGAGCCCGGCGACCACGCGGTCCGCGTCGACCGAGCCCGCCCCGGCCTCCCCCGTACCGACCAAGTCCACTGCGAAGAAGCCGGACTGGGACGCCGCACGGTCCGCCGTACCGTCCGTCACCCGCAGTCACACCTGGACGGACCCGGTCTCCACGCCCCTGACGGCCGACGACCGGCCCACCCGCTACACCGTCGACTCCTCCTTCGACGTCCGCCGCTTCACCCATGACGGCGAGACGGTCGTGGACCTCACCGTCGAACTCGCCCTCACCGGCACCGACACGGTCACCGACGCCGAAAGCCGGGCGCTGTGGGACCGGATGACGGCAGGAGTGCAGCGGACGTTCAACGATCCGGGCCACCGCCTCGCCACCGGAGAGCGTCTGCACGTCACCGTGGTGCCCGCGGTCGCCGGCCGACAGCCGCATCTGACGGTGGAGTTGACGGGCTCCGACCCCGGGCCGCGCACCTCGCAGCACACCTGGCGCTCCGATGCCACCGCACAGGACCTCGCCCACGAGATCGGCCACCAGCTCGGTCTGCGCGACGAGAACCGCGACGCCACCGCGCCGCAGCGACCCCACGTCGACGGCAGCCTGATGGGCGTCTACCAGCGCCCCGTCGCCGAGGACGTCCCCGAGGAGCAGCGGGGAAGTTACGCCCAGGGCGGTCTGCGCCCCCGCCATCTCGCCCTGCTCAGCGCCCTCGTCGGCGGCCCCGACGACCCGGTCGGCTCGATGCCCCGGCGCGCCCGGTCCCAGGGCGCCGACCCGCTCGCGCCGGTCGTCCCGTCGTCGTACGTCCAGACCTACGGCAGCCGGCGCGACGGCAACGTGGGACTCGTCCAGGTGGAGCCGCTGCCGGCGCGGATCGTGGAGGGCCTGCATCAGCATGTGCTGAACCTGCTGGGCATTCCGGCGGAGCAGCAGGCGACGCACCCCGTGCGCGAGCGGTTGCGCCGTGACCTCGGCGGCGAGCAGCTGGTGCTCAACCTGCCCTATCTGCTGAGCAGCATGGGGCACCGCCTGACCGTGGACGTCGACGGGCGGCGACGGACCGTCGACGTGCGGCTGTCCCTGCACGATCCGGCGCCCTCGCCCCGCCAGGGCACGCGGGACCCGTCGGACCCGGACGTGCGCGTCGAACGGCGCGGGGTCGGCGCGCAGGAGTCGGGCGACACGGAGTCCTCGGGAACCGTGCGGACGCTGTCGGTGCCCTGGTCGGCGACGTTGCCGATCCCGGCCGCCGGGCCGGTGCGCGGGGTGGACTTCGGCCCGTCCCTGGCTCTGACGCACAATCAGCTGTCGCTGTCGACGTCGGTCACCCAGACCGTGCAGACGACGACGGCCCAGCGCAGCAACGAGCTGTCGCACGCCTTCAGTTACGGATCGAGCTGGCAGGCGCGGGTCGACACCCCGCGCATGGCGCCGACCGACAACTGGGGCCCCGCGTCCGAACTCGGGCCGGTCACCGTCTGGTTCCCGGAACATCTGGCCGCGCAGCGGGAGACCGACGAGCCGCTGCCGCAGCCCGCCGATCTGGACGAGCTGCCGGTATGGGGCGTGGACACCGTCAAGGAGCCGCAGCAGCTCCTGGAGATGGTGAACAGCGCCTTCCACGACGATCTCGTCACCCTCTCCGACTCGTCCGCGCAGGCGCTGGAGGCGTTCCTCTCCGAGCCGGTGCTGCGCGGCACGCTGCCCATGCAGCGGTCGGGCGGCATCTTCTCGCCGCTGCTGCTGGACTCGCGCGGGCGGGCCGTCGGCATGCTGAAGGTGACCACGGAGGTCACCCCGGGCACGCCCACGCACCAGAGCCAGGACACCAAGATCAACCTGGAGAGTCATCTCGTCAACACGGTCAAGGTGGACGGGCAGGCCAAGGTCACCAACGCCGTGGGCGTCGACCTCGGCGTGGGACCGGCGTTCACCGGCAGCCGCGCGGCGGGACATCCCGACGCCTCCGGCAAGGTCGCGGGTTCCGTCATGGGCAAGGGCGGGGTGCGCTGGCAGACCAGCGACACCCTCAACAACGGGGGCAGCGCGTCCGTCCTGCACGCCCTGCGCAGCAACCGCAGCCATCTGCTGACGCCCGCGGAGGTGCGGCACACCGTCACCCTCGTGCGCCCCGGTGGCGGGGAGAGCCCTCAGGAGTTCGGGCCCTGGGCCGACGGCATGCAGCTGCGCCTGCTGGCCAAGTCCGATGCCGCGGGGAAGATCCCGTCGGGTGACGAACTCCGTTCACTGCCGCCGGAGTTGGAGCACCTCCAGAGCA
Organism: Streptomyces zaehneri; assembly: GCF_032248645.1. Taxonomy (NCBI): domain Bacteria; kingdom Bacillati; phylum Actinomycetota; class Actinomycetes; order Kitasatosporales; family Streptomycetaceae; genus Streptomyces; species Streptomyces zaehneri. The sequence continues at coordinate 257,922 of NZ_JASTTJ010000006.1, read as the reverse complement.
TCGGCATCACCGCGGCCCCGCTGGCCGTCGACGGTCCGCAGCAGCTGTTCGCCCACGCCGAGGTCTGGTTGCGGGCGAACGGGTTCCTGCCGGCGTCCACGACCACGACGAGCCGCACCACGGTGCTGCCCGACGAAGCCCTGACCCAGGCCCAGTTGAACAACCTGCGCCGGTTCGAGCAGGCCCGCTCGGACGTCGGGCTGCGGGCCGCCGCCGACGCGATGGTCGACGGCGGTCACGCCCTGTGGATGGACAAGCCCACTCCGACCGGGACCCGTCGTATCCGGCTCGACCTGAACGCCACCCGTGACACGACGCCGCAGCCGGCCGCCGCGGACCCGGGCCCGGCCGAGGCGCAGACGCGCCCCTCGATCCCGCCGCCCGCGCGGCATGTGCGCACCCTGCCCGCCGTCCAGCACATCGGCCTGACCTCCTTCGGCATGAGCGGCACCGAACAGCAGTCCTCCGGCTACGGCTGGACGGCCGGTCTCGGCGGCAGCGTCAGCGGCCCCGTGGGCTCCCCCGACGGCGGCTCGGGCACCTTCGGCACGGGCGCCGACTACGCCTACGCCGGCCAGATCTCCCACACCGGCACCGCCGGCGCGGGCCTCGGCCACGACCAGCTCTTCATCGGCTCGAACCAGGGCAGCGAGGTCTTCGACATCCCGGCGCGGTTCACGCTCGACCTGTACGACGGCCCCGGCGCGGAACCCGCCGTGCGCTTCGCCGAGCACACCGCCGCCGCCTCGTACGTCGCACCGGGCGAGACCCCGCCCCCGGCCGGTCCCCCGCCGACGGCCGTCACCGGCACGGTCAGGGTCGCCGTACCGCACCACCGCACCCTCGCGGCCGCCGCGGAACCCGCCCCGCGCCCGCAGGACGCGCAGATCCGCGAGGCGACCGAGGGCGACCGGACGGCGCTGGCCACGACCGGGCCCGACGGCCGCCCGCTGGAGGGGATCGTCAAACTCCCGGACGACGCGGTCCTGGACGTGTTCCACGGCTCGGGCGACCTCCAGGAGGCGGTGCGCCGGATAGCGGCGGGCACCCGTCCCGGCCGTCCGCAGCCCGGCTGGGCGGCCGGTCTGGGCGCCGCCGTCAGCGGTATGAGCCCGGACGTCCTGAAGTCGGCGGCGTCCCTGGTGGCCACGGCCGCGGCGGGCCAGAGCGCAGCCGACCCGACCACGCTCGCCGCCGAGGTGCGGCAGGCGGCTCTCTCCCCGGCGAACCTCACCGCGCGCGGGCACCAGATCTTCAAGGGCAGCTATGTGATCGAGGGGGTCACCCTGCCCGGCCTCGGCGCCGACCAGGAGTACTCCCTGGAGATCAGCGGCGTACTGCGCAACCCCCGGCTGATGCACAGCGCCAAGCAGTATCTGGAGACCGGCGTCTCGTCCTTGGACACCGCCGCCCAGCAGAAGTCCGTCGCCGGCTCCCACCAGGGCGGGGCGGCCCTGACCGGCACCAGGACGCCCGCAGCGGCCAAGACGACCGATCCCGCAGCCGCCCCGCCGAAGCGGCCGGACGTCTTCGGGCCGTCCGCGAAGTACACGTACACCGCGAAGTCGGAGGACTCGGCCACCCTGTCCACCGCGACCGCCGTGAACCGCACGAGCACCGAGAGCGGCGACGAACACCGCATCAGCGCCGACGCGTTGCTCCTGGTCACCGTGCGCGGCGGCACCCGCAACGTGGTCGGCAACACCCTCGGCCTGGGCAGCGGGCAGCCGGTCACCCTTGCCGTGGAACTGCCGCAGGCCGTGCAGTTCCTGATGACGGACGGCCAACTCGCCCGGCATCAGGAGTGGTTCACCGGCGTCGAAGGTCTTCCCCGCCCGCGGCAGGCGGAGGAGGACGTGCCGCTGCCCGGCCGCTTCGCCCGCACGGGCGAGCCGGGCCTGGCCGGCGTGCTGTCCGTCACCCAGCTCGGCGCCCCGCAGAACGCCCCGGGCGACGCCCTGGACGACGAGCCGACGGGCCCCACGCCGACGGCGGCGGACACCCCGGCAGACACGACCACGACACCCCCGTCCGACGCGCCCTCCGACGCCCCCGCAGCCACGGCCGACCCCGTTCCCGCGGAGTCCGGCGACCGCCCGGCCCCACCGCAGCCGGTGGAACGCCGCAACCGCCTCCACGACGAGCTGATCGCCCTGGTCGAGGCGGAGGCCCCCGGTGTCACCCAGCCGGGGCACTCCTCCTACCTTCCCGGCGTGGCGTCCCGGATCGCCGACTACACCTCCCCCACCGGTCTGCGCGCCCTGCCCGGACGCGGCCCGAGGGGCGTGCAGCGCTTCCACTTCCGGCATCTGGCCAAGGGCGGCGCCCGGCTGGTCGAGGTCACCCTGTCCGCCGGACCGCGCGCCGACGCCGAGGAACGGCGCACCATCCGCGGGCGGAACGCCGGTGCGGGCACCGGACTCGAGCAGTACCACGCGCACCAGCCGGCGGGGGTCGCCACCGGGACGACGGACACCGCCCAGCACGCGCTCGCCTTCCACCCCACCACCCGCTATCCGCAGCCCGGCCACGACACCCGTACCGACCGCAGCGGCCCGGCGCTGAGCGCCGCCACCACCCGCAGCCACGGCACGAAGTCCACCTCCACCGCCGAGGACCGGTTCTGGCTGCGCACCGACAGCGTCGCCGACTTCGACCTGGAGTACGACTACCAGGTCGGCGTCCGCTCCGAGCTGGTCGCGGACTGGCCGCCGAACGTGCTGGGCGGCATGGTGCAGGGCTGGTTCCTGCCGTCGGCCGGCGAGCCGGACACGGGATCGGGATCCGGGGTCAGCGGCTGGATCAGCCGCACGCTCGGCGAACGCCCCGCCCGCTCGGCCGTCGTGCCCGCCCGGGTGACGCTCCGGTTCACCGGCAGCGAGGCCGCCGAAGGCCGGCAGGTGGACCCGCCGCTCCCGCCCGAGGTCTGGCAGACCCCGCCGGTCATGAAGGGCAACCGCTACGTCCCGACCGGACCGGCCCCCGTCTTCGACTTCAACGCCTGGCCGGAACTGATCACCGCGTTGAACACCGTCGCCCCCGGACAGAACCGCACCTGGCGGTCACTGGAGACGTCCACGTCAGCCGAGAGCACCGCGGTCCGGATCGGTGAGCTGATCCAGGCCGGCGAGATCAGTCTGGACCACCCGCGCACCGCGGCCGGGCTGACGGACAGCATGCCCGGCGCCTATCCGTTCGAGTCGGCCCCCGACACCCCGCCGTCCCTGTCGGTGACCCTGCACAACCCGCGCCGGGTCACCGAGGCGTCCGACGTGACCCTGGACCGGCTCCGCGTCAGCAGCACCGGAGGCGGCTCCTCGTCCAACGGCGCGACGACGGGAGGGATCAGCTTCCAGGGCGTCTACAGCCACGACGACGACAACCAGGCGGCAGGCGGAGCCACCATCCCGGTCCTGGCCCGCCAGCCCCGGACGACGGGCAGCACGACCGGTGCGTCCGGGGGACGCCGCGAATGGCTGAAGACGGGGACGACGACGGCCCCCGCGGACGGTTCGCACGGCACCCGTACCTATGAGGCGCTGGTCGACACCCAGCTGACCGTGCGGGGGCCGGAGGGAACCCGGCGCGTCACCGGCACCGCCACCGTGCGCGTCGCGGAACGGGACGTCCTCGGCCACGGCATCACCCCGCCCCGCACCCATCCGCAGGTCTACGACCTGGCCTCCATGGTGCAGGCCGGCGCCGACCGGGCGGTGCCGACCGCGGGAGCCGCCGCGGACCTGAGGGACTGGCGCACGCATCCGCTGGACGCCCTGCCCGATCTGCTGGCGGCACAGATCGACCCCGCCGACCCGCAGGCCCAGCTGTGGCTGGCGATCGGCGCCGACCCGGCGGCCGGGGACGGAACTCCCGCCCGGCCGGATCCGCAGGAGCTGGGCCGCGCCCTGTTCGCCGCGTCGCAGACGGCTGCCACGGCCGAGAAGCCGGTCGAACTGGCCGTACGGTACGAGGACGGCACGATCCACTTCTGGAACTTCGACTCCGCCGGTCAGCCTTCGGGACTCGACCCGGAGGCGACGACCGCATGGCAGCGGTTCCACACCGAGGCATCGGACCTCACCAGGGCGGCGCAGGAGGAACAGGAGAACCGCCGGAGGGAGTTCGAGCTCCGGGAGGAGCTGGACCGGCAGGCCGCCGTCCTCGCCGAGGCCCTGCGCGAGGTCGAACTCGCCCTCGCCGAATCACGACCCGCGTCCGGTCAGGACGACACGACCGCCGAGGCCGGACCGCCCAAGCCACCCCGGATGCGGCTCGACCGCACGCCGCGCTTCACCGTCCCCTCAGGCTTCGACGTCCGCCGCTTCCGCCACGAAGACGACACGATCACCGACCTCACCGTCACCGTCGCCTACCGCGGCGGCGACAGCACCACCGTCCACGCCAAACTCGCCCAAGGCGTCGAGGACTACTACAACACCCCCGGCCACCGCCTCCCCAACGGCGACCTCCTCCACCTCACCGTCCAAGTCGCCCCGCCCGGAACCAAACCCCACCTGACCGTGGACCTCGTCGGCTCCGACAAGACCATGGACCACCACACCTGGCACCACGACGCCAACCCCATCGACTACGCCCACGAACTCGGCCACCAACTCGGCCTCCGCGACGAATACCAGGACGACACCACCCCCCACCGCCCCGACATCACCGGCAGCCTCCTCGGCAACTACCACCAACCCGCACCCGACACCCTCCCCCAAGGCCACCTCCGCGAACGTCACTTGCAGCTCCTGGCCGCCCTCATCGGCGACACCGATCCCCCCACACAGACCGTTGACGGAGACTGGCAGCAGGCCCGCGACTCCAGCATCCCCTCGCCCCGCTCCCACAAATGGGTCGACCCCGTCTCCGAGCCCCTCGGCCCGGCAGACGAGAACACCGACCGCCCGGAGACAGACTCCGTGGCCGCCCGCATGCTGCCGATGCCGAGCAGACTCCAGCGCTACGACTCCGACGACTCCGACGCGGCCGACTCCGACGACTCCGACTGGGACGCACCCGCCCCAGCCACCACGTCCACCACGTCCACCACCCCCCACTTCACCTGGACCGCCCCACCACCCGTCGCCGCACCCTCACCCGCCCAGACACCCCCCTCACCGCAGCCCACGCAGGACGACGAGGCAGAGCAGAGCGAACCCTTCGACCCCTCGTCCCTGGTGACCTACGTCCTGCCGGACAGCATCCAGGGGCAGGCGTTCGACGCGGCGACCCTGTGGTCGCAGGCACCCGAGCTGGAACCCTTCGCCGTGGTCACCTCCTCCTCCTACGGCGTGACGATTCCGCTGCGGTACATGGACGACCGCGAGAGCGCCGACTGGGACGATCCGTGGGACGGCAACCTCGCCTTCAACGCCGTGATGGAACCGGCCGACAAATACCTCGCCCTAGTCATCGAGCGCGCCGAACGCACACAAACGGACCCCCAGGCCTCCGCCGAGGACAAGGCAGCCGCGAAGCACCTGCTGAAGACCAACAAGCTGCTGGAGGACGACGGATGGCGTCCCGAGTACCGCAGCGAATTCCTCCGGATGCAGATGCTCCTCACAGAGAGCGGACTGCTCGACGACCTGCCCCGCGAACTGGTCGCCAACCCGAACTGGTCGCGGGACCAGGGCGTCGTGGACCCCGAGGACACACCGTGGGCCCTGGTCGACCCCGCCAACCTGCTCGGCCCGGTGGGCGGTTCACTGCGCGGCCCCGACGGGGTGTCCGCCAGATTCCACACCTGGCTCAACGCCAACGGCGGGGACAGCAACTGGCTGGCCGCCTGGGCGACTGATCAGGCCGGTGGTTCGATCAACACCGAGTCCCAGCGGTTCAAGGTCATGGTCAGCCACTTCCGGCCGCCGAAGTCCCCCGACGGCTATCATTTGGCCGGACTGAACAGCGGCCTGAGGAACGACACCTGGCAGTCGGACGGCCGCGACTACCCGGTCACCCGATTCGACCCGCAGCACCTGGACCACGCGACATACATACGCAGCATGGTCGCCCAGCACGCCTTCACCTACGAGGTGCTCAACCGGGTCAGGATGCCCAACGTCGACGCCGAACAGGGGATCGTCCAACTCATCCGGCTGGAGAAGCGGAGCCTGCTGGAGGAGCAGAACGGCGGAGCCATGAACCTGGGCGACGAGGTGCAGATGCGACGGGGTCCCGCGGAGTCGTACAGCCTCCTCACGCCGTACAAGGACCCCACGGACGAGAGCAGCCACATGCTCGGCCCCTTCTGGGTGACGTCGCAGAAGGTGCCGCTGCACCGCGTGTTCGGCACCTACCTCCAGAGCCGGGCACACACAGACCCGGACCACTCGCTCCTCCTGGGCGAAGGGGAGAACGAGTTCCTGGCGCTGGGCGAGGGCGCGCCCATCACCTACCACGGCACCGCCACCCCACCCCAACTGCCCGTCACCACCCCCGGCGACGTCGCAGCCCGGGCACCCCGACCCGGACAGCGATCCACTCCGACGACGGTCGCACAGTCACACCCGCAGAACCCCGCGGAAGCAGCGAGCGAGGAACCGGCCGCTGACCGAACTCGCCTGCGCACGGCCGAAGCGGCCCTGGAAGCCGCCGGCCTGCGCGCCGACGAACTCCAGCAGAGAATCAACACCACCCTCGACCCTCAGCAGAAGTCGGCACTACAGGCAGAACTGGACCAGCACGCCGACGTCCTCGCCGACGCCCTGAACGAGGTCGAACTCGCCCTCGCCGAATCACGACCCGCGTCCGGTCAGGACGACACGACCACAGAAGCCGGACCGCCCAAGCCACCCCGGATGCGGCTCGACCACACGCCCCGCTTCACCGTCCCCTCCCGCTTCGACGTCCGCCGCCTCCAGCACGAAGACGACACGATCACCGACCTCACCGTCACCGTCGCCTACCGCGGCGGCGACAGCACCACCGTCCACGCCAAACTCGCCCAAGGCGTCGAGGACTACTACAACACCCCCGGCCACCGCCTCCCCAACGGCGACCTCCTCCACCTCACCGTCCAAGTCGCCGCACCCGGAACCAAACCCCACCTGACCGTCGACCTGAGCGACCACTCCCGGCCGATGGACCACCACACCTGGCACCACGACGCCAACCCCATCGACTACGCCCACGAACTCGGCCACCAACTCGGCCTCCGCGACGAATACCAGGACGACACCACCCCCCACCGCCCCGACATCACCGGCAGCCTCCTCGGCAACTACCACCAACCCGCACCCGACACCCTCCCCCAAGGCCACCTCCGCCAACGCCACCTCCAACTCCTCGCCGCCCTCATCGGCGACGCCCCCCTACAGACCGTCGACGGAAACTGGCGACAGGCCCGCGACGCCACCGCCCCCACCCCCCGCTCCCACAAATGGGTCGACCCCGTCTCACGGCCTCCGGCCCCACCGCACACCGACGCGGTGTCCGCTCGCGTTCACCCAAGTGACGACGACGTCCCAGCGGGACCGTTCACCGTGGAAACCCTCTGGTCGAACGCACCCGAGCTGCCTGACTTCGGGCTGATCAGCATGGGCGGCGGGCGCTCCTTCCCGCTGGCCTATCCGGAATCCAGCCCCGAGGACACGTGGAGCGACCCCGAGCAGGGCCACCGCGACTACAACGACATGTCGGAGCGCGCGGAGCAGTACCTGGGCAAGATCGCGCAGCGCGCCGAGGAGACCCGGCTGTCAGCCACGGCGTCCACCGAGGAGAAGGCGGCCGCCGTCCGGTGGCTGGAGACGAACTCCGCGCTGACGGGGGACGGCTGGCGTCCCGAGTACCGCAGTGAGTTCCTGCGGATGCAGATGCGGCTCGGGGAGAGCGGACTGCTCGACGACCTTCCCCGCGAACTCGTTGTCAACCCGAACTGGGAGAGAGATCGCAGGGTACCGGACCCCGAGGACACGCTGTGGGCCCTGGTCGACCCCGCCGACCCGGCCGGCCTGGTGGGCGGTTCGCTGCGCGGCCCCGACGGAGTGTCCCACCGGTTCCACCATTGGCTCGACCAGGAGGGCGGTAGCAGTATCGCCCTGGGCAACTGGGCGTTCGACCAGGCCGGCGGGTCCGTCAACCAAGAGTCCCGACGCTTCAAGGTGCTGGTCAGCCACTTCCGACCGTCGACGGCCGAGAACGGCTATTTCCTGCTCGGTGAGCCCGACCCCGACCGCTCATGGTCCCCTGACGGCAACGACGGTTACCCGGTCATCGTGTTCGCGCCCTGGATGGTGCGGAACGCCGCCGCCCAGCACGCCTTCACCTACGAGGTGCTGAACCGGGTGAGGATGCCGAACGTCGACGCACAGCGCGGGGTCGTCCAGCTGATCCGCCTGGAGAAGCGGGACCTGCTGGAGGACCAGAACGGCGGCGGCCCGCTGACCCTGGGGCAGTCGGTGGAGATGTCACGGGGTCCCGCGGAGTCGTACAGCCTCCTCACGCCGTACAAGGACCCCACGGACGACAGGAACCACACGCTCGGCCCCTTCTGGGTGACGTCCCAAGAAGTGCCGCTGCACCATGTGTTCGGCACGTTTCTCCAGAGCCGACCCGACTCAGATCCGGACCGCTCGCTCTTCCTCGGCGAAGGGGAGAACGAGTTCCTGGCGCTGGGCGAGGGCGCGCCCATCACCTACCACGGCACCGCCACCCCACCCCAACTGCCCGTCACCACCCCCGGCGACGTCGCAGCCCGGGCACCCCGACCCGGACAGCGATCCACTCCGACGACGGTCGCACAGTCACACCCGCAGAACCCCGCAGAAGCAGCGAGCCAGGAGCCGGCCGCTGACCGAACTCGCCTGCGCGCCGCAGAGACAGCCCTCGAAACAGCAGCACAGCGCGCCGACGAACTCCAGCAGAGAATCGACACCACCCTCGACCCTCAGCAGAAGTCGGCACTACAGGCAGAACTGGACCAGCACGCCGATGTCGTCGCCGACGCCCTGAACGAGGTCGAACTCGCCCTCGCGGAAACACGGCCCACACCCCCCGACAACGACACGACCACCGAAGCCGGACCGCCCAAGCCACCCCGGATGCGGCTCGACCGCACGCCGCGCTTCACCGTCCCCTCAGGCTTCGACGTCCGCCGCTTCCGCCACGAAGACGACACGATCACCGACCTCACCGTCACCGTCGCCTACCGCGGCGGCGACAGCACCACCGTCCACGCCAAACTCGCCCAAGGCGTCGAGGACTACTACAACACCCCCGGCCACCGCCTCCCCAACGGCGACCTCCTCCACCTCACCGTCCAAGTCGCCCCGCCCGGAACCAAACCCCACCTGACCGTGGACCTCGTCGGCTCCGACAAGACCATGGACCACCACACCTGGCACCACGACGCCAACCCCATCGACTACGCCCACGAACTCGGCCACCAACTCGGCCTCCGCGACGAATACCAGGACGACACCACCCCCCACCGCCCCGACATCACCGGCAGCCTCCTCGGCAACTACCACCAACCCGCACCCGACACCCTCCCCCAAGGCCACCTCCGCCAACGCCACCTCCAACTCCTCGCCGCCCTCATCGGCGACACCGATCCCCCCACGCAGACCGTTGACGGAGACTGGCAGCAGGCCCGCGACGCCACCGCCCCCACCCCCCGCTCCCACAAATGGGTCGACCCCGTCTCCGAGCCCCTCGGCCCGGCAGACGAGAACACCGACCGCCCGGAGACCGGCACCGTCGCCGCCCGCATGTGGGCGATGCCGAACAGACTCCAGCGCAACGACTCCGACGCGGCCGACTCCGACGACTCCGACTGGGACGCACCCGCCCCAGCCACCACGTCCACCACGACCACCCCCCAATTCACCTGGACCGCCCCACCACCCGTCGCCGCACCCTCACCCGCCCAGACACCCCCCTCACCGCAGCCCACACCAGACGACGAGGCAGACACCCAGCCGAGCACGCCTCCGCCGCCGGCCGCGCTCTCGCCCGACGCCCTGCCGACAGGTCCCTTCACCGCGGCGACACTCTGGTCGAACGCTCCCGAGCTGCCTGCCTTCGGCGTGATCACTTTGGGCGACGGCAAGACGTACCCGGTGCTCTACCCGGGGAACCGGCCGATCGCCGACTGGACAGATCCGTACGAGGGGGTGAACGCTTACGACCAGAACATGGTGGCGACAGGTCAGTACCTGACGCTCATAGTGCAGCGCGCCGAAAGCGTCGTCGCCGACGCCGAAGCCTCCCCGATCGAGAAGGAGGCCGCGGAGCGTCTCCTGAAGGCGAACACCCTGCTGGAGACGGGCGGATGGCTCCCGGAGTACCGCACCGAGTTCCTGCGGATGCAGATGCTCCTCGGGGAGAGCGACCTGCTGGCCGACCTGCCCGCGCGGCTGGAGCCGGACAGCAGCCTCGGCGTTCCGTGGGCGCTCACGGATCCCACCGATCCCGCCCTGCCGGCGGACCGCCAGGTGGGCGGATCCCTGCGCGGTGAGAACGGAGTGTCCTCCCGGTTCCACTCCTGGCTGAAGGAGAACGACGGGGACAGCTACTGGCTGGCCGACTGGGCGATCGGTCAGGGGGCTGGTTCCATCCACGCCAGTTCGCAGTACTTCAAGGTGATGGTCAGTCACTTCCGGCCCCCGCGGGCAGACGAGGGCTATCACATGTCCACCCTCAGCAGGGAGGGCAGCCTCGTCCGCAGCGACGTATGGGAGAACGAGCACGGCAGGGAATTCCCGGTGACCATGTTCTCCTCGGAGTACGTCCGCAGCATGGCGGCCCAACACGCCTTCACTTACGAGATGTTGAACCGGGTGAGCATGCCGAACGTCGACCCGCGGCGGGGGGTCGTCCAGTTGATCCGCCTGGAGGAGCGAAAGCTGCTCGCGCAGTACAACGAGACCATGCCCGCGGAGGGCGGCTCGGTGCACATGAAGCGCGGCCCGGCGGAGTCGTACAGCCTCATGGAGCCGTACAAGGACGCCACGAAAACGGAAACGGACGAGAACAAGGACATGCTCGGCCCCTTCTGGGTGACGTCCCAGGAAGTGCCGCTGCACCATGTGTTCGGCACCTATCTCCAGAGTCGGGCCGTCCTCGACGGAGAGGCCTGGTCGGAGCACACGCTCTTCCTGCGCGAGGACGAGAACGAGTTCCTCGCGCTGGGCGAAGGCGCGCCCATCACCTACCACGGCACCGCCACCCCACCCCAACTGCCCGTCACCGCCGCCACCTCCCAGGACGTCTCGGCCCGGGCCCCCTTCACCGGCCAGGGGTCGTCCGGCGGGTCGGCCACCCGGAACGAGGATCTCCGTGACCGCCAGGCCCGGCGGTCGCTCGAACGGCTGCGCAAGACCAAGGAGTCTCCCGGCACGGAGCCGACCGGGGACGATGCGCAGCAGAGCGAACTCGCCAAGGCTGCTCGGGCACGCAGGTACGCCGCGGAGAAGGCTCTGGAGGAGGCGGGCCGACGTGCCGACGAACTGCGGGAGTTGCTCGACTCCGCGCGCGAACGGCAGCGCACCGCGGCTCGCGCGCAGAAGGTCGCCGCCGGTCGCCTCGCGGAGCTGGCGGCCGACGTGAACGACCTCCGGGGCACCACCTCGTCGGTCGAGTTGCCGACGGGATCCCTCGCGCGCACACCGGCCCGGTGGCCCGAACCGGGCTCCCGGCCCAACCCGCCAAGAGGCCTGACCGCCAACGCCGTTCAGGTTTCGGCCGTTGACACCCTTGCGCCGTCGCCCGAGGAGTCTTTCTCGGCAGCGTTGTTGCGGGAGGTGAGCCCGCAGTCCGCCCCCGCGCAGGACGGCGGAGGCCGTGACGCCCTCAACCACTGGCTGTCCGAACGCATTTCGGCCCTTGAGGCGGACGGTGCGCCCCCGTTCCCCGGTCTGCCCACCGGCGCGGACACGGCCGACCTGGACGAGATGCACGCACTGGGCGTCGTCCTCGGACCGGGCCAGGCGGCCGAGGCGAGCCTTCTGGGCGGTCGGCTCTCCGTGTCCGCGGCGCAGTTGGACATCGGGCAGCGGATCCAACTGCTCGTCAACCGGGCCGCGCCCGGCTCCTATCCGGAGACGCTGGCCGCACTGACGGCGGCGGCCTCCGGCCGGAACGTCGTGATCGTCGGCCAGGACGGGGTCGAGCACAGCCAAGGGGACGGAACCGGTGAGCCGATCCGGATCGTCTTCGACGGCGTGCGGTATTCGACGCCTCCGCAACCCGTGCCGCCTCACCCCGTGCCGCCTCAACTCACGCCGCCTCAAACCGTGCAGGAGACCTGAGACATGGCCTGTGCGACCACCCGCCAGCACACCACGGGAACCGCTGGACCCCGCCACCCCCACAGCTGCTTCGCCAGGAGGACGTCTTGACCACCGCACCGCACACAGCCGGGTCCCCGCAGGGTTCCGAGGGCGAGGCCGCCACGGCGGCCGCCACCACGCCGGACGGAACCTCGGAGCCGGCCGCCGCGGTCACCACCCCGGGCGTCGAACCGGGTGGTGAGCCGGTCGGCAGACCTGCCGGCAGCGCAAAGCCGGAGTCGGAGTCGGAGTCGGAGTCGGAGGAGTCTGAAACCTCGGAGCCGGAAGCGGCGCCGGGCTCCGCCGAGGCCGCCCCCGACTCCGAGGCCGCCCCCGGTTCCGAAGGCGCGGACGGCGCGGACGGCACCGCCGCCGCCGAAGGCGCCGCCCAGGCCCAGGGGGCGGACGCCGAGGTGGCCACCGTCACCTCCGGGGACGGCTCCGGCGCGGACGCCGCACGGGAGGGGCAGCCCGGCCGGCCGCCGCGCACCATCCTGGCGGCCGCCGCCATAGCGGGCGCCCTGCTGGTGTCCGTCCCCTTCCTGATCAGCACCCGCGACGACGACGGCGGCGGCGTCCGGGCCGGTGGTTCCGGCAGCACCGCGGACTCCGTTCTGAAGGATCCCTTCGACGGCGCCCCCGGCGCCTTCGAGTCGGCCGCTCCCGTGGCGGGCAAGCCCAACTCGGGCTCCCCCAAGGCGCATACGGCGGACGGCAAGCGGTCGGACGCGTCGGGATCCGGCGCGGCCGGGGGCTCGTCCGGCTCCGGCGGGAGCGGATCGACGAAGGAGGACTCCACGTCGGGCACTTCCTCCTCGACGATCGACGACAAGGCGGCGAGCGGCACCTCGTCGAAGCCCCCCGCCAAGTCCTCGTCGTCCAACTCGTCCTCGTCCTCGTCCTCGTCCTCCAGCAGTGGCGGCACAGCGCAGTCCGGCACCTCCGGCAGCACGACCACGCAGGTGGCCGCCGGTGTTCTGGTCTACAGCCATGCCGGCGGCGGCCGGTGCGTCGACATCGTGGGCAACAAGGGCAAGGACGGATCCCCGCTGGAGATCTGGGACTGCAACGGGAATAGCTGGCAGAAGTGGGACTTCCGGTCCGACGGAACCGCCCGTTCCATGGGCCTGTGCATGGACATCGCGTGGGCCTCGACCGCCAACGGGGCCGTGATCCAGCTCGCCAAGTGCAACGGGGGCTGGGCCCAGAAGTTCAAGGTCAACTCGTCGCACGACCTGGTCAACACGGCGATCGGCAAGTGCGTCGACGTCAAGGACACCGGGACCGCCAACGGCACACGGCTGCAGCTGTGGACCTGCAACGGCCAGGACAACCAGAAGTGGAGCAAGCGCTGACGGCACGGTGAGGATCATGCGGGACGACCGCCCGGCCGCCGTCGTCCCGCCGGACCCCCGTGGCCCTCACCGGGCACCGAAACGATCGACAGGGTCTGCCGAATCTCTCCGGCAGACCCTGTGAACCACGACTTCGAAAAGTCGCGACGACAGGATTCTGCCGGATGCTGGGAGAGCGCCGACCTCCGCGCGAGGCTGCGGCCACGCAGTCGGCCCGCCGCGCATTCCCCGGATGGCCTCTGATGCTCGCCAGGCCCGGTCCCTGTCAGGGACCGTCATTCGGCGTGAAGCGAACAGCTCCACGACTCGGCCCTCTGCCCTGGTGACACGACCTGCCAGAACAGCGCTCTGACCAGCATCTTTGCGGAAGTTCTTCCGCCTGGCAGAAGTCGCCTTGCGGAGCCACCGCCGGCGTCAGGACGCTGGCTCCAACCACGGCACGCGGGGCGACGACGCCCCGCCGACAGGGACGGGAACCCCATGCCCCACATGACCGCCTTCGCCAGGAACCAGTGGTACGTCGCCGCCTACAGCGCCGAGGTCGGGCGCGAGGAGTTGCTCGGCCGGACGATTCTGGGTGAGCCGCTCGTCTTCTACCGGACCGAGGAGGACGGGACGCCCGTCGCGCTGCACGACCGCTGTGTGCACCGCAGGTTCCCGCTGTCGGAGAGCCGGCTCGACGGCGACCGCATCGTGTGCGGATACCACGGCTTCACGTACGACACGACCGGCGCCTGCGTGTACGTGCCGGGGCAGAAACGCATCCCGCGCACCGCCCGGGTCACCGCCTGTCCGGTCGTCGAGCAGGACTCGCTGGTCTGGGTGTGGATCGGCGACCCGTCCCTCGCCGACCCGCGGACGATCCCGCGCGCCCGGCACCTCGACGCCCCCGGCTGGACCACCGTCCGGGGCATGGAGCCCATCGACGCGGACTACGGGCTGCTCGTCGACAACCTCCTCGACCTCTCGCACGAGACGTACCTGCACGGCGGCTACATCGGCACCCCCGAGGTCGCCGAGACGCCGATCACCACCGAGGTCGACGAGGGCGCGGGGATCGTGCGGGTGAGCCGCCACATGGACGACGCGCAGTGCCCGCCCTTCTATGCCCGTTCGACCGGCATCGAGGGCCGGATCACCCGCTGGCAGGACATCGAGTACCACGCGCCCTGTCTGTACCTGCTGCACAGCCGTATCGCGCCGGTGGGCGTCCTACCCGAGGCGGACGGCAGCGACCCGAACGGCTTCCACACCGAGATCACCTACGCGATCACTCCGTCCGCCGACGGCAAGGTGTACGACTTCTGGATGGTCTCGCGGGACTGGGCGACGGACGACGCCGAGGTGAGCGAGTTCCTGCGGGGCAACAACCACACGGTGGTCATGCAGGACGTCGACGCGCTCAACCTCCTGCAGCGGACGCTCGGTTCGGAACGCGCCGGCTACCAGGAGCTGAGCATCAACATCGACACCGGCGGCCTGGCCGCGCGCCGGATCCTCGCCCGGCTGGTGGAGGAGGGCGACAAGCCCGTGGAGAAGGCCCTGTGAGCACCGGTCCCACCGGCGAGATCTACCGCGTCGACTGGCTGCCGGGCACCGACGTGCTGCACGGCACCTGTCACTGCGGGGCCGAGCACACCTCGCAGGACCCGGTCGAGATGTGGGAGTGGATGCTCGGCCACCCCGAAGGACACCGGCCGCGAGGAATCGACTCATGAGCGTGCACGAAACCGAACTCGTCGTCTCGAGCCGCGAGTTCGCCGCCGAAGGGGTGCTCGCCCTCACCCTGCGCCACCCGCTGGGCGAGCCGCTCCCGGCCTGGGAGCCGGGCGCCCATGTGGACCTCGTCCTCGGCCCGGAGCTGGAGCGCCAGTACTCGCTGTGCGGCGATCCGGCCGACCGCCGCGCATGGCGGGTCGCGGTGCTGCGCGAACCGGCCGGACGGGGCGGATCCGCCCATGTGCACGAGCGGTTGAGGCCGGGCGACAAGATTCGGGTGCGCGGCCCGCGCAACCACTTCGCACTGCGCCCGGCAGCCCGTTACCGCTTCGTCGCGGGCGGCATCGGGATCACCCCCATCCTGCCGATGCTCGCGGCGGCCGAGGCGGCGGGCGCCGAGTGGAGCCTTCTCTACGGCGGCCGCACCCGCGGATCCATGGCGTTCGCCGAGGAGTTGGCGCGCTACGGCGACCGGGTCACCGTCGCCCCGCAGGACGAGACGGGTCTGCTCGACCTGGGTTCCGTCCTCGACGCGCTGCCCGAGGGCACCCTCGTCTACTGCTGCGGCCCGGGTCCGCTGCTGGACGCCGTGGAGGAGCGCTGTCCGGCCGACGCGCTCCGGATCGAGCGGTTCCAGGCTCGGGAGCAACCGGGCGGTGAGGAAAGCGAGTTCGAGGTCGAGCTCGCGCGCAGCGGCCGGACGCTGACCGTCGCGGCGGGTGTGTCCGTGCTGGACACCGTGCGGGCGGCGGGGGTCGAGGTCCTCTACTCCTGCACGGAGGGCACCTGCGGCACCTGTGAGACCGACGTGCTCGAGGGCACGCCGGAACACCGGGACTCCGTCCTCAGTCCGCAGGAGCGGGAGGCCGGGGAGACGATGATGATCTGTGTGTCCCGGTGCCGGGGGAGGAGACTCGTCCTGGATCTGTGACCCGAGGGGTGGCGGCACCTCCCGTCGGGCCGGTGACCGGCAGGTCGGCCTCGATCCGTGCCACGGCCGCGAGCAGCGGTGGCAGGAGATCGCGGCGGACCGCCGCCACCGAGGTGCGGCCGGCGTGGACGGCTGTGTTCACGCCGGCCACCACCGTGCCGTCCCGGCCTTCACCTGTGCGACGATGTGCTCCAGATGCGGCTCGGCGACCTGCGGGAGCGCGAGGCCGGCCAGATGGGCGTAGCCGAGTTCCAGCACCCTCGGGGTGAGCCGGAAGAGGCGGCCGTCGCTGTGCACGTATCCCGGATCCGCGAGGGTGAGCAGCAGGCGCCGGGCGGCCGCCCGGGTCAGTCCGCAGGCGCGGGCGACTTCGCTGAGGGTGCGCGCGGGGTGCTCGGCGTCGAAGGAGCGGATCACCGCGAGACCGCGCTCGAAGGACCTCACGAAATGCGGTGCTCGGGCCACGGTGGACATGCCGCCTCCCGAACTGTCAACAATTTCGTCAGCCAAACCCATTGACCCCGTCGGACGGCGGGCTCTACGTTCCCTGCACGCCAATCGAGCACTACTGTGCGGTGTGCGCACAGCCTGTCGGAACACCGTTGTCTGCACAGGAGGAGCCTTGCGTCGTCTGTTCGCCGGTCTCGCGGCCGGCACTTTCCTGTTCGCCTCGGCGGCCTGTGGCTCGTCCGACGACTCCGGTACGTCCAGCGGAAGTTCGTCGTCCGCGGGCACCACGACCGTCAAACTCGGACTCATCCCCATCGTCGACGTGGCGCCCGTCTATCTGGGCGTGAAACAGGGTTTCTACGCCAAGCACGGCCTGAAGCTGTCGATCACCACCGCGCAGGGCGGCGCGGCGATCGTGCCCGGAGTCGTCAGCGGCCAGTTCCAGTTCGGCTTCAGCAACATGACCTCCCTCATGGTGGCCCGGTCCAACAACGTTCCCGTGCAGGCGGTTTCGAACGGCATCGCCTCAACGGGTCTACAGGGCAAGGACTTCGGGGCGATCACGGTGAAGAAGGACAGCCCGCTCAAGTCCGCGAAGGACCTGGAGGGCAAGAAGGTCGCCATCAACACCCTGAAGAACATCAACGAGACCGCGGTGCGCGAGTCGGTGCGCAAGGCGGGCGGCGACCCGGACCGGGTGAAGTTCGTGGAGCTGGCCTTCGACCAGATGCCCGCCGCCCTGGACAGCGGGCAGATCGACGCGGCGATGGTCGTCGAACCGGCCCTGGCGACCGTCAAGAGCCAGGGCGGTGTGGAGATCGCCTCGCCGCTGGTGGACGTGGCGCCGAACCTCACGGTCGCCATGTACTTCACCTCCACGCAGTACGCGCAGAAGAACCCGGACGTGGTGAAGAAGTTCCAGGAGGCCACGGCGGAGTCCCTCGCCTACGCCGACGCGCACCCGGACGAGGTCCGCCGGATCGTCACCACCTACACCAAGATCCCGACGTCGGTGCTGGCACAGGTCACGCTGCCCAAGTGGCCCGCCGAGGCGAACCGTTCGTCGATCGAGGCTCTGGAGAGGCTCGGCGAGCAGGACAAGCTCTTCAAGTCGGCCCCGGACCTGGAGAAGCTGCTGCCGTGAGAGGCGCGAACCTCGCACTCGGTACCGCCGGGCTCGCGGTCTTCCTCGCCCTGGGCGAGGCGGTGCCGCGGCTCGGGCTGGTCAAGGAGGCCTACTTCCCGCCGACCAGCCGCATCGCCGGCGCGCTGGGCGACGAACTCGCCGACTCCGCCTTCTGGACGGCGCTCGGCGACACCCTCACCGGCTGGGCGCTCGGTCTGGCGATCGCGGTGGGCGCCGGGATCGTCGCCGGCGTGATCGTCTCGGTCGTCCCGCACCTGCGCGAGGCGACGGCATCGACCGTCGAGTTCCTGCGCCCGATCCCGTCGGTCGCCCTGATCCCGCTCGCCGTGCTGCTGTACGGCACCGAACTGCGCTCGGTCCTGCTGCTGGTCGTCTACGCCGCCTTCTGGCAGATCCTGATCCAGGTCCTGTACGGCGTCCAGGACGTCGACCCGGTCGCCGAGGAGACCGCCCGCTCCTACGGGCTCGGCACCTGGGCGCGGGTCCGGCACGTGCTGTGGCCGACCGCGCTGCCGTACGTCATGACCGGGGTGCGGCTCGCGGCGGCCGTCGCGCTGATCCTCGCCATCACCGCCGAACTGGTCATCGGGGCACCGGGGTTGGGCGCACGCATCGCCGTCGCCCAGACCTCGCAGGCGGTGCCCGAGATGTACGCCCTGATCGTGGTCACCGGAGTGCTGGGGCTGCTGATCAACGTGGGCGCCAGGACGGTGGAGCGGCGCGCGCTGGCCTGGCATCAGTCGGTGCGCGGGGAGGTGGCGGTATGACCGGGACCTCCCCCACCGCAGGGGGCTCGGGAGTCTGGCGGCGCGTGCTGCGGCGGCTGCTCCTCACCCTCGCCCTGCCGGCCGTGCTGGTCACCGCGTGGTGGATGGCGTCCGACGGCAGTACGAACGTGTACTGGCCACCGCTGCGCACGATCCTCAAGGCCTTCCCGGACGTGTGGACGACACAGCGGCTGCGCACCGATGTGCGGCCGAGCGTGCTACGGCTGCTCGGCGGCTACGCGACGGCGGCCGTCGTCGGGGTCGCCCTGGGCACGGTCATCGGCTCCTACCGCCGGGTGCGGGCGATGTGCGAGCCGGTCCTGGAGTTCCTGCGGGCGGTGCCGCCGCCCGTGCTGGTGCCGGTCATCATGCTGTTCGCGGGCATCGGCGACACCATGAAGGTCATCGTCATCGCGAGCGGCTGTGTGTGGCCCGTCCTGCTCAACACGGTCGAAGGAGTACGGGCGGTGGACCCGGTGATGGCGGAGACGGCACGGTCGTACGGCATCTCGGGTGTCGCCCGGTTGCGCGGTGTGGTGCTGCCGTCGGCGAGCCCGCAGATCTTCACGGGGCTGCGCCAGGCGCTGTCGATCGGCATCATCCTGATGGTCATCAGCGAGATGTTCGCCGCGAGCAACGGGATCGGCTTCACCATCGTGCAGTTCCAACGGGGTTTCGCCGTCCCCGACATGTGGACCGGAATCCTGGTGCTCGGCCTCCTGGGCTTCGCCTTGTCGGTGCTCTTCCAGGTCGTCGAGCGTCGGGTGCTCGGCTGGTACCACGGCCTGCGCGCATCCACCCGGCGGTCTCCGTGACCCTCGCGAAAGGGCGTTCCATGCACCCGCGTCTTGCAGTGTCCGGCCTGCGGAAGGTCTACGAGGGGTCCGGGCGCCGGGTCGAGGCGGTGCGCGACCTCACCTTCACCGTAGAGGCGGGTGAACTCGTCTGTCTCGTCGGCCCGTCCGGCTGCGGCAAGACGACCCTGCTGAAGTGCATGGCCGGCCTGCTCACACCGACCTCGGGCGAAGTGCTCCTGGAGGGGCGGCGGGTGACCGGGCCGCCGCCGGACATGGCGTTCGTCTTCCAGGAGTACGGGCGGAGCCTCTTCCCGTGGATGCGGGTCGGCGAGAACGTCGAACTGCCGCTGAAGCAGAAGGGGTTGACCAAGGCGCGACGGCGGGAGCTGGTCGCGGACGCCCTTGACTCGGTCGGCCTGCAGGACGCGCTCTGCGCGTACCCGTGGCAGCTGTCGGGCGGGATGCAGCAGCGGGTGGCGATCGCCCGGGCGCTCGCCTACGAGCCCCGGGTCCTGCTGATGGACGAGCCCTTCGCAGCCGTGGACGCGCAGACCCGCGCCGAGCTGGAGGACCTGGTCCGCGGACTCTGGCGGGAGCGCGGGATCACCATCCTGTTCGTCACGCACGACATCGACGAGGCCGTCTACCTCGGTGAGCGGGTCCTCGTCCTGTCCGCCTCCCCGACGGTCGTCCAGGAGCAGCTGAAGGTCGACCTCCCCGCGGAGCGCGACCAGCTGCACACGCGGGTGGCCCCGCGCTTCGCGGAACTGCGGACCCATGTGTACGAGCAGATCCAGGCGGCGAAGCGAGGGACCCCGGTGGACCGCCTCACGAAGTCGGACGCTCCCGAGCCGCACTGAACGCGCAAGCGGTGCCGACCCGGGCGCCGTCGGCGACCTGAACGCCGACGGTGCCCGGTCAGGCCTCGGGGGCCGGGACCACGCTGAGGTGGCTCGCGCCGCGGCGTGCGCCGCGTGTCCTGCGGGGCACGGGGGCCGGGCGGCTGGAGCGCAGCACCATCGTCAGCCGGGTGTACCCCATGTCGTGCAGGGTCCTGGGGGTGTCGCCGACGATACGGCACTCCGTGGCGCCCCAGCGCGGGTCGGGATGCAGCAGGGGCCGGACCGCCCCGTCGTGCTCGACGGCCTCCTCGCCCACCGCGCGGATCCAGTGCGGCAGCCCGTGGCGGTAGGCGGCCTCCATGATCGGATCCTGGGCGATCTCGCGGCGGATCGCCTGGAGCCCGTGGTCGTGACCGTGGCGCTCCACGGCCGCGGCGAAGCGGGCGAGCATCGGCAGGCACCAGCCGGCCTCGTGGTCACCGAGGACCGAGGGGGCGTCGGGATGGAAGAGGACGAAACGCAGGAAGTTGTCGCCGGGCAGGGCCGTCGGATGCGGGCCCACCTCCCGGAAAAGTGACGCGAAAGCGTCGTTGGAGAGCACGACGTCCCAGCGGTGGTCGAGGACGACGGACGGAAAGGGGACGGCCTCCAGGTACGTGGCGTAGTCCTGCAGGTACGCCTGGGCCTCGAGACTCTCGGGGACGGGCCGCGGTACGGACCGCTGCCCTCCTGCCTGATATGCCATCGGGAGGTCACCCCTCTTGCCTATGCGGCCTTCACGCGGCGCACCGATCCTGCTGCCCCGACGCGATCGGTGTCAACTATCGTGGCATTCCGTGCTGGTTGACGGCTGAAATTGGCCACAGTTGTGGCGAGACCTGGATGTGAGTTCGAAAGACCCGCTACTCTCCACGCAGTTCACGGCGACCGTCTGTATTGGTGATCGTGTGCCTGTGAGAGGGACGTGAGAGACCTAGGAGACCTGTCGGTGTCGGAGGATGGCTTCGAGGTTCCGGGCGCCGCGGCGACGGTGCTGATGTCGGCCGTCGTCGCCCGTGTCGCCGCGCTCGCCGACCGGCTCGGCGTGCCGCACGCGGAGGTCTTCGGCACCGGGCGGCTGTCCGTCGCCTCCGGTGTGCCGGAGTCGGTGGTCAAGGCCCTGCTCAGCGGCCGGCCCGCCGGTGAGCCCGATGTGCAGGCCCGCTTCCTGCAGCGCCTGGACCTGCTGCGCCGCACCCGGCTCAAGCCGAACGGCCGCAAGTACACCCAGCAGGAGATCGCCGACGGCGCCGGCATGTCCCGCCAGCAGGCGGGCGCCCTCATCAACGGCGACCGGCGGCCCACGATGGAGCACTGCGACGCCCTCCAGCGCTTCTTCCGGGTGCACGCGGGTTTCCTCACCGCCGAGGACCCGGAGGCGCTCTCGGGCGCCCTCCAGCACATCGAGCAGGACCTGCTCCAGAAGCTCGCCGCGCGGGAGGCGGCCGCGGCCGCCGAGGACCCGCTGGAACGGCTGCTGCAGGACCACGGCGTGCGCGGGATCGCGTGGCGGGCCGCCCAGCTGCCCACCGACCAGCACCGCGACAAGGTCGCCGAGTGGCTGGACATGCTCCTGGAGAGCGTGAAGCGGCCCGAGTCGTGATCCGGGGGAGAACTGTGAGCATCGCCAGGCAAATGCGCCGTCTCAGCGGCGAGCTGGTCGCGGAACTGACCCTGCCGGCGCCCGCCGTGCCGGCCGACCTGTACACCGCCCTGTGCGACGGGATGAGCAGACGGCGCGGCCGTCCCGTGCACTTCCGCATGGCCCCCTTCCCGGCCGACACGGCCAGCGGGCTGTGGCTCGACATGGCCGACCAGGACCTCGTCGTCATCGAGGAACGCACCGCGCCGGAGCACCAGTTGGTCATCCTGGGCCACGAGCTGTGGCACATGAAGGCGGGCCACTGCGGCCACCACGTCGAGGGCGCGGCCGTCGCGGCGCGCTTACTCAGCGACGGGGCGGATCTGCGGGCGACGGTGCGCAGCGTCGCCGCGCGCACCCGTTTCGACCTGACCGACGAGCGGGAGGCCGAGAGCTTCGGCCTGCTGCTGGCCAGCAAGTGCCGTACCTGGCTGTCGGGTTCGTCGCCGCGGGAACGGGGCCAGCGGGACCACCTGGCCGGCCGGATCGAGGCCTCGCTGGGCTATCTGGGGCCGTAGGAGCGCGCTCGCGGCCGGGTTGCCGTCCGCGCTCCTTCGCGCTCGCTCCTGCCCCCTCGTACGGCCTTCAGGTCGCGCTGCGCTCGCTCGCCCCGCGCAGGTCCCGTTCCGTGCCGTCCGGCGCACCCTCCGTCCCCGCTGCGGGCCCGCCCTCGCGCAGCAGCCGGCGCCAGTGGTCGCGGCTCCAGTCGGCCGGGGCCGTGGTGCGGGTGAACTCCTCGACGAGCGCGCGGAACCGGGCGGGGTCGCTGTGGAACGGGAAGTGGCCGGCTCCCTCGAAGATCTCCAGCCGGCTGCCGGGCATCGCCTCGTGGGCGCCGTACGCGTGCCGCACGGGCACCACGCTGTCCCGGTCGCCCCACAGCAGCATCGTGGGCATTCCGGCCGTCAGATAGCAGCGGTCGAGCATGGTGACGACCTGGCCGCGCCAGTCGACGACCGCGCGCAGGGTGCGGATGAAGGCGTTGCGCGCGGTCTCGTCCGGCAGGGCGTCGACGAGGTGGAGCAGATCGGGGGCGTCCTGGCCGAGATCGGTGTCCAGCAGCTTCATCAGAGCGACGGCGAGGCCGACCTGGAAGCGCGCGCCCGGCAACCGGAGCGCGGACAGCGCCAGATGGGCGCCGGGCAGTGAGACCAGCCGCAGGGCGGGGTTGACCTCGCGGCCGACCCCGCCCGCGCTGACGAGGATCAGCCGTTCGGTGCGCTCGGGGAACTGGTAGGCGAACTGCATCGCCACTCCCCCGCCCAGCGAGTGTCCGACCAGGGTCGCCGACTCGATGCCGAGCGTGCTGAGCAGATCGCGCAGACCGTTGGCGTACGCGGCCACCGAGTAGTCGGCGCGGGGCTTGTCGGAGGCGCCGTGGCCGAGGAGGTCCGGGGCGATCACGGTGTGGGTGCGGGCGAGGTCGGGGATCAGTTCGGCCCAGGTCTGCGAGGAGTCGCCGATGCCGTGGACGAGGACCAGCGCCGGGCCCTCGCCGGCCATGCGGAAGGCACGCCGGTATCCGTGCACGACCCGGTGGCGCAGCTCCAGTTCTCCGTCGCCCACCGGGCGCAGCCGAGTGCCGCGCGCCGGGCGCCGCTGTGGGACGTCGACCACCCGATCGCCTCCTGTTCCGCCGGCCGTCGACGGTCCGCCGAAGGCCCTCTCAACAGCGTAGAACCCCTTTCGGCCGGGGGATTTCGAGCAGGTTTCACCTCCGCTAAGCGGGCGAACCGAGGCCGGGTCGGGCCGGATTGTCAGTGGTGGGCGGCAAGCTGGGGGTGCGCCACCGTACGGGGGCGTGCGCGCCGTCGGGCGCGGGGGACACGACGCCGACACGGGGAGAGCCGACCGATGCCCACTGCCGTACTGACCGACCGCGAGCGCACGGCCGTACAGGCCTACCTGCGACTGCTGCACACCGTACGTGCCGCCTTCGGCGACGAGGGGGACGGCAAGGGCGTCGGCGCCTCCGGTCCGCCGCAGGACCGGCTGCCCCCGGTCGTCCCGCCCGCCGTCCTGGCCGAGGCGGAACAGGCCCTGGCCGCCGCGGGCCTGGCGGGCAACGAGGAGGAGTTCTTCCGGCTGCTGCACCACTGGTGCCCGGGCCGGTGACCGGGGGTCTGCGCCTCAGCCGTGGTGCACGGTGACCGCCGTGGCCAGCAGCCCCCGGCGGACGGTCCAGCGGCCGTCGAAGTGCCCGAGCCGGTGGCCGCCGACCACCGGTCCGGGGACGAGCAGCCGGGCGCGGAAGACGCCCTCCGCGCCCTCGGCGGGACCGGTCGCGGAGGCGGTGGCGGGAGCGAGGTCGATGTCCGCCTCGCTGAAGTCCAGCCACTTACGGGTGAGGGGGAACCACGCCTTGTAGACGGACTCCTTGGCACTGAACAGCAGCCGGTCCCAGTGCACCTCGGGGCGCCCCGCGGCCAGCCGGCCGATCCGCTCCGCCTCGGCGGGCAGCGCGACGGCGGACAGGACGCCCTCGGGAAGGGGCTCGTGGGGTTCGGCGTCGATGCCGATCGAGGCCAGGTCGGCGGCCCGGACCAGGGCGGCCGCGCAGTAGCCCTCGCAGTGGGTCATGCTGCCCGTCAGGCCGTCCGGCCACTGCGGGGCGCCCCGCTCGCCGGGCAGCACCGGCTGGGCGGGCACGCCGAGCTTCTCCATGGCGCGCCGGGCACAGGAGCGTACGACGGTGAACTCACGGCGGCGTTTGGCGACCGCTCGCACCACCAGCGCCTCCTCCTGCGGGTACAGCGGCGTGTTCCCGAACTCGCGGACGCCCTCCTCGCCGAAGGCCTCCACCGCCACCACCGACTCCGGCAGCAGTTCCTCGATCATTCGGTCCCGGCCTCCCTGGGCAGGATCCTGCGCAGCCGGCCCGGCGGCTGCGCCCGCTTGCGCCATTCGCGGGGGTAGCCCACCGACACCTCCTCGAAGCGGACGCCCTCGTGCCAGGTGGTCCGCGGGATGTGGAGGTGGCCGTAGACCATGGTCTCGATCCGGAACCGGCGGTGCCAGTCCGCCGTGAGCCCGGTGCCGCACCACATGGCGAACTCGGGGTGCCACAGCACGTCCATCGGGTGCCGGTGCAGGGGGTAGTGGTTGACGGGGACGACGGGCAGGTCGTCGGGGATCTCGGCGAGCCGCCGCTCGGTCTCGGCGACGCGGGCCCGGCACCAGGCCTCGCGGGTCGGATAGGGGTCGGGGTGCAGCAGGTACTCGTCGTTGCAGACGATGCCGGTGCCCTGCGCGTAGGCCAGGCCCTCCTCCTTGGTGGCGCAGCCGGCCGGGAGGAACGAGTAGTCGTACAGCAGGAACAGCGGCGCGACGGCCACCGGGCCGCCGGGGCCCTGCCAGATGGGGTAGGGGTCCTCGGGGGTGGTGACACCGAGGTCGCGGCAGATCTCGACGAGGTGTTCGTAGCGGGCGACCCCCCGCAGGGTGACCGGATCCGAGGGATGGGTCCACAGCTCGTGGTTGCCGGGGACCCAGACGACCCTGCGGAAACGGCCGGCGAGGGTCTTCAGCGCCCAGCGGATGTCGGCCACGTTCTCCGAGACGTCGCCGGCGACCAGCAGCCAGTCCTCGTCCGTCTCCGGGGCCATGGCCTCGACCAGCGCGCGGTTCTCCGGATAGCCGATGTGCAGATCGCTGATGGCCAGCAGTTGTCCGGCGCCACCGGCCGTCGACGTCACCTTCCGCCCCCGCTCACGAGCCCACTCTCCGCATTCCCTCGAATACACCAGTGCCACCACGAGAACACATTCACGCGTGCGGTACAAGGTCGGACCGGGCCGCCCGCCGGGCCCGGACACGGTCCCACCTGCGCCGTAGCGCGCCCCTACCCGAACAGGCGCCCCACGTGAACAAGATCGGAAAATCCGTAACACGGGCGTTGCACGCCGCACCCCCGGGAAGCCGTATGATCGCCCCAACACCACCGCCATGGACGACCCTTCCGCAGGGCGGTTTGGTGACCCACCAATTCCCCTGCCCGGGCCGGGCCCGCTTTGCCCTGCCCGCGAACCGTGAAAGGCGGCCTGCATGGTCTCTCGCGTACGCGTCTGGCTCAACCGCACGTACGCGGAGAACGTGTTCTTCACGGATCAGCTGCGACGAAATCCCAGCGACCGCGCCGTCGAGATCCACGCCACGCACGGTGACGCCGACTCCCCCGTACTGGCCGCCGCCGACACCGCCGAGCTGGAGCCGGAGGGCCTGTCCCCGGCCGCGTACGTCGAGTACGCCCTCGCGCAGTGCAAGCGCCGCAGCATCGACGTGTTCGTGCCCCGGCTGCACCAGTCGGCCGTCGTGGCGCACCGCGCCGACTTCGACGCGGTCGGCACGGCCCTGCTGGCGCCGCCGCCGGAGGCCGTCGCCGTCTTCCACGACAAGGTGATCGCGTACGAGGCCGTGCAGGCGATCGGCGTGCCCGTACCGCCGTGGTTCCGGGTCCGGACGGCGGACGAACTGGTGGCCGCCGTCGAGGAGTTGGAGGAGGCCGGGCACCGGGCGTGCTTCAAGCCGGCGTCCGGCGCGGGCGGCGTGGGCTTCCGGGTGATCACCCGTACCCCCTTCTCGCTGATGCACCTCAGCGGCTTCCCGACCCCGTACGTCCAGCTCGACATGGTGGTCGAGGCGCTGACGCGGGCCGCGGAGCAGGGCGAGGAGCAGATCGACTGGCTGGTCATGCCGCGCCTGGAGCAGCCGGAGGTGTCCGTGGACTGCCTCACCGGCCCGGACAACATCCTGCGGATGGCCATCGGCCGGACGAAGAACGGCCGCCGTCGGGGGTTCACCCTGCACGAGCAGTGGCTGGAGCCGGCGCGTCTGATCGCCGAGGGCTTCGGTCTGCACTACCTGTCCAACATCCAGTTCCGGATGTTCGGTGACCGGCCGGTCCTGATGGACGTCAACACCCGCCCGGCCGGCGGACTCCACCAGCTGTCGCTGTGCGGCGTCAACGCCCCTTGGGCAGCGGTGCAGTTGGCGCTCGGCGAGGACCCGGGCGAGATCGTGCCGCCGTTCCTGGGGCAGGACTACACGGTGGTGTCGGGGCCGCGTCCGCTGCGCGCGGTCACGCTGCCGCACCAGCGGGTGGAGGAGACCGCCGAGCCGCTGCTGTCAGCCGTGCCCGCGCCCGCCGACTCCGTCGAGGTGACCACGGCGGGTGCCGCACAGGCACTGCCGCTCTAGGAAATACCAGGACTCCAGGAAAGACCGAGAAGGACATTTCCCTCACCGGTATGGACCAATTCCGTCTGTCTGCTTGACAGGCGGATTGGTCCATACCAACTTTGTTGCGCACCCTCCTGCATTCCCCTGCACTCCCGAACACCCCCATTCCTTCAGGGAGATCGCGTGCGCACCAGACCCCTCGGACGCCCATGGCGTCGGTTCCTCGCCCTGCTCGGCACCGCCGGACTCGCCCTCGCCGGGGCCGTGGCCCTGCCGGGCACCGCTCAGGCGGCCAACATCCTCAGCAACCCCGGTCTCGAGTCGGGCGCCCTCTCGCCCTGGTCCTGCACCGGCAACCTCGGCTCCGTCGTCTCCTCGCCCACCCACGGCGGCTCCAAGGCCCTTGCGGGGGCGGTGGGCTCGAGTGACATCGCCAAGTGCGGCCAGACCGTCCCGGTCCAGCCGAACACCACGTACGCGCTCACCGGCTGGGTGCGCGGCTCCTACGTCTACCTCGGCGTCGACGGGGGCGCCTCCACCTGGACGTCGTCACCGTCGGCGTACAGCCGGTTGTCGGTGTCCTTCACCACCGGGGCCTCGCAGACCAGCGCGACGATCTACGTCCACGGCTGGTACGCCCAGGGCACCTACTACGCCGACGACATCAGCCTGGACGGGCCGGGCGGCGGGGGCGGCTCGGACACCCAGGCGCCGACCGCGCCGGGCGCTCTGACCTCGACCGGCAAGACGTCCTCCAGCGTGTCGCTGTCCTGGAACGCCGCCACCGACAACGTCGGCGTCACGGGCTACGACGTGTACAGCGGGTCATCCAAGGTCCTCACCGTCTCCGGTACGTCCGCCACGGTCAGCGGACTGTCCGCGAGCACCGGGTACACCTTCACCGTGAGGGCGCGCGACGCGGCCGGGAACACCTCCGGGGCCTCCAACTCCGTGGTCGTCACGACGAACGCGGGCGGCGGTGGCGGCACCGGGTTCAAGCAGGCGGCGCCCTATCTGTTCGAGGGCTGGGGAGACCCGCCGAGCGTGTCCACGGTGATGAGCTCGACCGGCGTCAAGTGGTTCACGATGGCGTTCATGCTGGACGGGGGCGGGTGCAACCCGATGTGGGACAGCAACCGGCCGCTGACCGGCGGGGTCGACCAGAGCGTCATCAACCAGGTCCGCTCGGCGGGCGGTGACATCGTGCCCTCGTTCGGCGGCTGGCAGGGCAGCAAGCTCGGCGCCAACTGCTCCTCGGCGAGCGCGCTGGCGGGGGCCCTCCAGAAGGTGATCGACGCCTACTCCCTCAAGGCGATCGACATGGACATCGAGAACACCGACGAGTTCGAGAACGAGGCCGTGCAGGCGCGGATCCTGACCGCCCTGAAGACGGTCAAGGCCAACAACCCAGGCCTGAAGACCATCGTCACCTTCGGGACGTCCACGACCGGGCCGACCTACTACGGCAACCGTCTCATCGAGCAGGCCAAGTCGCTCGGCGCCGACATCGACGTCTTCACCATCATGCCGTTCGACTTCGGCGGCGGTTCGGACATGTACGGCAACACCGTGAACGCCACGGAGGGGTTGAAGAACAAGCTGAAGTCCACCTTCGGCTGGGACGACGCGACCGCCTACGCCCACATCGGCATCTCCGGCATGAACGGCCTGTCGGACCAGCAGGAGAACACCACCCCGGCGATCTGGACCCAGATCCGTGACTGGGCCAACAGCCACCACATCGCCCGGCTCGCCTACTGGGCCGTCAACCGCGACCGGCCCTGCCCGGGCGGTGGCGTGGTGAGCAACTGCTCCGGCATCAGCCAGAGCACCTGGCAGTTCACCTCGATCACGGCCGGCTTCACCGGCTGAGCATCGAGGACGCGAGGCGAAAGTCCCCCGGACCACGGTCCGGGGGACTTTTTCGGCGAGGGGGTGTATCAGGATCCGGGCGCCTCGCTCTTAAGAGTGAAGGGCCCCACGGGGGAGCAACCGGGGAAGCACGGGGCTCCAGGGGGAAGCACGGGGATCAACGGGGGAAGTCCGGGAATCGACGGGGGATTCCCGGCGGTACGGGGGATCGGGTCGGTCGGCCGCTGTCACGGGGAGCGACCGACCGGCCCGCATCATCTTCCCCGCCCGCCGTACGGCCGGTCCGGCCGCCCCGGCCCACCCGGCTCCGGCCGGGGGCCGGCAGGGTGCCTCAGAAGCGTCCCGACCCCCGGTACAGCTCCAGTTCGCCGTCCAGTTCCAGGGCCAGGACCGTGGCGTGCGGGTCGAGGTCACATCCGCCCGGCGGGTCGATCCACAGCACACCGACCGCCTCGTGCAGTCCTCCGACGACACGGTGGGCGAGTT
The DNA here is from genome assembly GCF_032248645.1 of Streptomyces zaehneri. NCBI lineage: Bacteria > Bacillati > Actinomycetota > Actinomycetes > Kitasatosporales > Streptomycetaceae > Streptomyces > Streptomyces zaehneri. The sequence goes on along the minus strand of NZ_JASTTJ010000006.1, from coordinate 228,422 downwards.
CCGTTCCGGTACCGAGCACGGTGACCCCGCGGACCGGTGTGACCAGACCCCGGACGCCGATCTCGGAGCGCGGGATGTCGAACAGGGTGAGGTAGAGGGTGCGGCCGTCGGCGGAGAGGGTGCTGGGCCCGTAGTGGTGCCCGGCCGACAGCCCCCGCACCGTCCCGTACACGGCCTGCGCGTGCTTGCGGATCCACTCCCCCAGGCCTTCGAGGCGCTCGACCTGCGGCTGCGGGATGGTGCCGTCCTCCATCGGGCCCACGTCGAGCAGCAGGTTGCCGCCGCCGCCGATGGTCTCGGCGAAGTAGCGGACCAGTTGGGTGAGCGACTTGTGGTGGTGGTCATGGTGCCGGTAGCCCCACGAGTCGTTGATGGTCAGGCACAACTCCCACGGCCCGGCGGGGGGTTCGATGGGGGCGCCCTGTTCGGGGGTGGCGTAGTCGCCCTCGCTGAGCATGCGGGCGTTGAAGACGACGTCCGGGGAGTACGAGCGGATCAGCGCGGCGAGTTCCTTGATGCGCCACTGCTCCTCGCTGCGGTCCCACTCGCCGTCGAACCACATCAGGTCGGGCCGGTAGCGGGAGGCCAACTCACGTATCTGGCCGTCCCGGTAGGCGAGGAACCGCTCCCAGGCCTCGAGGTCCTCGTCCTCGGCGGAGCACTCGGAGTAGCGGTTGTCCTCCATCTCCGGCGGGCGGCCCGGCTTGCGGGTGGTGGCGTAGTCCGGGTGGTTCCAGTCGGAGTGCGAGTAGTACAGACCGACCTTGAGCCCCCTCTCGCGCAGGGCCTCGGCGTAGCCGGTGAGATAGTCGCGGCCCAGGTTCAGATCCCCGTACGCGGTGTCCCACAGGGCGACACCGTCGTGGTGGCGGCTGGTGAGGACGGCGTAGCCGGCGCCGGCGCGGACGAACAGGTCGGCCCAGGCACGCGGATCGTAGTGGGCGCCGGTGAAGCGGTCGAGCTGGGACAGGTACCGGTCGTGGGGCACGATGTCGTCGTAGAACGACCAGGACTCCTGTACGCCGTCGACGGCGTAGATGCCCCAGTGGACGAAGATCCCCAACTTGGCTTCGGTGAACCAGGGTTGCATGGGCACGACTGAACTCCTCCGCAGAGCAGGGAACTTCGGGCCGGGGCGGGCGCGCGTCGGGTCGCGCCCGCCCCGGGGGGCCGCGGCTAGCGGCCTGTCGCGGCACGCTCCAGACGGAGCGTCAGGATCTGGAACGGCCGCAGTACGACGGCGACCGTGCCGTCCTCGCCGACGACCGCGGGCTCCAGCGGCCGCTCCAGCAGGTCGGTCACCTGGGCGCCCGCGAGCGGGAAGCCGGTGCGCAGGGTGCCGGTGGAGCGGCCGCCGCTGGACTCGTAGAGCCGGACGACGACATCCCCCGACTCGTCGTCGGCGAGCTTGACCGCCTCGACGGTGACCCCGGCGCCGTCCACCGAGACGACGGGCTCGGGGGTGGTGTCCGCCGCGTCGGCCACGCGCAGCGGGAGGTTGAGGGAGTAGCCCTCGGCGACCGCGTCCTCGATGCTCGCGCCGGGGAGCAGCGCGTAGCTGAAGCGGTGCCGGCCCTGGTCCGCCTCGGGGTCCGGGATCCGCGGGGCGCGGACCAGGCTGAGGCGTACGGTGGTGGTCGTGCCGCCGTCCTCGCGGACCGTGCGGGAGACGTCGTGGCCGTAGGTGGAGTCGTTGATGACCGCGACACCGTAGCCGGGTTCGCCGATGTGCACCCAGCGGTGCCCGGAGACCTCGAACCGGGCCGCCTCCCAGCTGGTGTTGGTGTGGGTGGGGCGCTGGATGTGGCCGAACTGGATCTCGGCGGAGGAGTGCGGCGCCCGGACGTCCACCGGGAAGGCCGCCTTGAGGATCTTCTCCGCCTCGTGCCAGTCGATGTCGGTCTCGAAGTCGACGCGGGGGCTGCCGGCGCGGAGCGTGATCGTCTGGGTGATCGTCGAGCCCTTGCCGAAGGAGCGCGTGACCCGGATCGCGCCGACGAGCGGGTCCTCCTCGACGACCGTCACCGCGTCCGGCTCCAGCAGGTCGGTGTACCGGTTCTGGTAGTGCTTGTCGATGTCCCAGGCGTCCCAGTAGTTCGGGAGGTCGGTGTGCAGGCGCAGCAGGTTGCCCTGGTCGGCGAGGACTTCACGGTTCGCCCGCAGATCGAATACGGACGACAGTGTGCCGTCCTCCGCGACCTGCACCCGGACCAGCCCGTTGTCCAGGACATGCCCGGAGACCGTCACCGGCCGCGGGGGCTCCGCGCCGGTCAGCGGCGCGCTGCCGCTCGCGGGCACCTCGACGTACGCCGGTGCGCCCTGCGGCGTACGGACCACCTCGGCACGGCGGAACGGGCTGGTGTTGAACACCCGGAGCGCGCCGCCCCGCCGCCCGCCGCCCAGCGCGGCGACCGCCTCGGCCGTCAGCACCTCCAGCTCCTCGGCGACCCGTGCGTACTCGGCCTCCGCCTCGCGGTGCACCCAGGCGATCGAGGAGCCCGGCAGGATGTCGTGGAACTGGTGCAGCAGCACCGTCTTCCACAGCCGGTCGAGCTTCGCGTACGGGTAGGCGTAGCCCGGCGCGTGCAGCGCGGCCGTCGTCGCCCACAACTCCGCCTCGCGCAGCTTGTGTTCACTGCGGCGGTTGCCCTGCTTGGTGCGGGCCTGGGTGGTGTACGTGGCCCGGTGCAGCTCCAGGTAGAGCTCGCCGACCCAGACGGGGGCGTCCTGGTACTCCGCGCGGGCCTTCGCGAAGAACGCGTCGGGGTGCTCGACGACGACCTTCGGCGAACCCTCCAGGTCGGCCAGCCGGCGCGCCCGTTCCATGATCTCGCGGGTGGGGCCGCCACCGCCGTCGCCCCAGCCGAAGGGGGCGAGCGAACGCTTGCCGCCGCCCTTCTCGGAGTAGTTGCGCACGGCGCGGTCCATCTCCTCGCCGCTGAACCGCGCGTTGTAGGTGTCGACGGGCGGGAAGTGCGTGAAGATGCGGGTGCCGTCGATGCCCTCCCACCAGAAGGTGTGGTGGGGGAACTTGTTCGTCTGGTTCCAGGAGATCTTCTGGGTGAGGAACCACTCGTTCCCGGCGAGCTTGGCGAGCTGCGGGTAGGCGGCGTTGTAGCCGAAGGAGTCGGGCAGCCAGACGCCCTTGGTCTCGATGCCGAAGTGCTCGATGAAGAACCGCTTGCCGTGCACCAGCTGGCGGGCGATCGCCTCGCCGCCGGGCAGGTTGCCGTCGGACTCGACCCACATGCCGCCGACCGGCGCCCACTGGCCCTTCTTCACCGACTCCTGGATGCGCGCCCACACCTGCGGGTAGTTGTCGCGCACCCACTCGTACTGCTGGGCCTGTGAGCAGGCGAAGATGAAGTCGTCGTACTCCTCGGCGAGCGAGGTGACGTTGGAGAAGGTGCGGGAGGTCTTGCGCTTCGTCTCGCGGATCGGCCAGAGCCAGGCGGAGTCGATGTGCGCGTGACCGACGCCGGAGATGGTGTGGGCGCTGGCGTGGGCGGGGCTGGCCAGCACCGGCGCGAGGACCTCGCGGACGGCCGCGGCGCTGCCGGAGACGTCGTCCAGGTCGAGGGCGTCCATGGCCCGGTCCAGGGCGTGCATGATCTCGTGCCGGCGCGGCTCGTGCTCGCCGAGGTGGACCATGAGTTCGCGCAGCACCTGGAGGTCGAGGTCGAGGTGCCAGACCTCCTCGTCGAGGACGGCGATGTCGGCGCGGCGGAATGTATACAGTGGACGGTCGCCCGCCGTCAGTACATCGCCCAGCAGGGTCGGGCCGGCGAAGTCGTTCGCCAGGATGTCGGGGTTGGAGGCCGCCTCGACCAGGTAGTCGATGCTCTCCCCGCCGGTCGCCGGGTTGCCGATCGGCACGTACTGGTTGAGCGGGTTGACCGCCTTCAGCGGCGTCCCGTCGGTGCGGTGCACGAGGGCCTCGGCCTGGTTGCCGGGCCAGTCGCCCACGAAGCCGAGGTCGATGACGGCCTCGACGCGCCTGCCGGCCCACTCGGCGGGCACCTGTCCGCGCATCCGGAACCAGGTGGTACCCCAGGGCGGGCCCCACGGGGTGTCCATCGCGAAGGGCTCGTAGGCGGCGGCCGCGGCCTCCGCGAAGGGGACGGGCTCCCCCGGCGCCTGCCAGGCCTCGACCTCGAAGGGCACGCTTGCCGCGTAGATCGCGGGCTTGACGCGCTGGTTGTGGACGCGCTCGACGCGCTCCTCGATGCGGCGGCGTTCGTCATGCATGGGGAATCTCCAGAGAGGGACCACGAGGGGCGGGGAGGCCGTGGGGCCGGGGGACGCGCCGGTCGGAGGGAAAGCGCGGGGAAAGCGCTTTCCCTCCGGGGCTCACCTAAGGTACGCCAGCCCGGGATGGACGTCGGTATAGCCCTCGACCAGCTTGCGGGCCACGTTCACCGAGTCGACCAGCGGATGCAGCGCGAAGGCCTTCACGGCCGTCGTGCGGGAGCCGGACTCGGCGGCGGCCAGCACCTCGCGCTCGACGCCCTTCACCGCGCAGACCAGCCCGGTGGCGTGGTCGGGCAGCGGGGCCACGGCCACCGGATGCGCGCCGTTGGCGTCGACCAGACAGGGCACCTCGATGACGGCGTCCGCGTCGAGCACGGAGAGGGTGCCCTGGTTGCGGACGTTGAGGATCAGGGTGGTGCGCTCGTCCCGGGCGATGGCCCGCATGAGGGCGAGGGCGACCTTCTCGTAGCCGCCGGAGAGGTCGTCGGCGTCCCGCTCGCCGGCGCCGGCCGTCTCCCGGTTCTCGGCCATGTAGGTGGCCTCGCGTTCGGCGCGGGTGCGGTCCCAGGCGGTCAGGGCCGCGGCGTCGGGGCGCTTCATCTCCTCGTAGAAGCGGGCCTGCTGGTCGGCGAGGAAGGCGCCGCGGGTCTTCTCGACCTGCTGGTAGGCCCGTACGGCTTCCCGGTTGAAGTAGTAGTAGTGCAGATACTCGTTGGGGATCGCGCCGAGCGTCTGGAGCCAGTCGACGCCGAACAGCTTGCCCTCCTCGAAGGAACCGAGCAGGTCGGCGTCGGCGAGCAGCCGCGGGAGTTCGTCGCGACCGGCGACCCGCAGCCCGCGGACCCAGCCGAGGTGGTTGAGACCGACGTAGTCGATCCACGCCTGCTTCGGGTCCGCGCCGAGCACGCGGGCGATCCGGCGGCCGAGCCCGACCGGCGAGTCGCAGATGCCGATCACCCGGTCGCCGAGGTGACGGGACATGGCCTCGGTGACCAGGCCCGCCGGGTTGGTGAAGTTGATGACCCAGGCGTCGGGGGCCAGGCGGGCCACCCGGCGGGCGATGTCGACGGCGACGGGGACCGTCCGCAGACCGTAGGCGATGCCGCCCGCGCCGACCGTCTCCTGGCCGAGGACGCCCTCGGCGAGGGCCACCCGCTCGTCGTGCGCGCGGCCTTCGAGGCCGCCGACTCGGATCGCGGAGAAGACGAAGTCGGCGCCGCGCAGGGCCTCGTCGAGGTCGGTGGTGGCGGTCACCCGGGGCGCGTCGGGGACGACGGCCGCCTGCTCGTTCAGCACACGGGCGACTGCATACAGTCGACTGTCGTCCAGATCATGCAGAACGACTTCCGTGACCCGACCCTCGGCGCGGTCCGTCAGGAGCGCTCCGTACACGAGCGGCACCCGGAACCCGCCGCCGCCCAGAATCGTCAGTTTCACGCTTGCACCTTTCCTGCCACGACCACCTCGACGCCCGCCTCCTCGAAGGAGGACCGGGTCGCCGGATCGACCGGCGTGTTCGTCACCACCACGTCCAGGTCCTCGGGACCGCAGACCTTCGCCATCCCCGTACCCGGGAACTTCGCCGAGTCGGCGAGCAGGACGACCTTGTCACCGGCCTTGATCATGGCCCGCTTCACCGGCACCTCGACGACCGTCGTGTCCATCACCTGGCCGCCCGGACGCACTCCGCTGGTCCCGAGGAACAGCCAGTCGGCGTGCAGCTGGCGCAGGTTGTCCTCGGTGAGGAAACCGACCAGCGAGCGGTACTCGCGGCGGACCATGCCACCGAGCAGGACCAGCTCGATGCCCTCGTCGTCGGCGAGCTCCTCGTAGACCACGAGGTTGCTGGTGATGACCGTCAGCCGGCGGCCGTGCAGCTGCCTGGCCAGGCGGTAGGCGGTGGTGCCGATGTCGAGGAGGACCGACTGACCGTCGGCGACCATGGCCGCCGCATGGGCCGCTATGGCGTCCTTCTCGCCCACCCGCACTTCGGCGACCTCGGCGAAGGGCTGGTCGCCCTCCTCCGCGACGGCACCGCCGTGCACCCGGGTGAGCAGGCCGTCCTCCTCGAGTTTCACCAGGTCACGCCTGATCGTGGCGGGGCTCACGCCCAGCTGCTCGGAGAGATCGGTCACGGCCGCGGGGCCACCGGAGCGCAGGGCCCGCAGGATGAGTTGATGTCGTCGTTCTGCCAGCACGACGTGAACACTACTCGTCATCTTCAATCAAATCCATGCTCACTTCTGCTGAGGTATTGACCAATGTCGCCGAGGGGCGCACGATTCCGGTCACCGAATTGAAGAGTTCTGACGAGCTCCCCCCGACGGGACGAGCTCCCCCGGCGAGGAGGATGTGCGGTGGACGACGACCGGCCCGAGGTGCTGCTCACCGGGCTGCTCTTCTACGACCTCGTCCTCACGGGGCTCGGCGGACCGCCGAAGCCGGGCGAGGAGATCTGGACGGCCGGCATGGGCTGCGGCCCCGGCGGCATCGCCAACCTCGCGGTGGCCGCGTCCCGCTTCGGCCTGAGGACCTCGCTGGCCACGGTCTTCGGCGACGACTTCTACGGCGCCCACTGCCACGAGGTGCTCGCCGGCCAGGAGGGCGTCGGCCTCGCTCTCTCCCGCGTGGCCGCCGGATGGCACACGCCGGTCACCGTCGCGCTCGCCCACGGCCACGACCGCGCCCTGGTCACCCACGGCCAGGAGCCGCCGTACTCACCGGACGTGCTGATGGGCGACCCGCCCGAGGCGCGCACGGCCCTGGTGCACCTCGAGGCCGAACCGCGCGCCTGGCTCGCCAAGGCGGCCGCGAACGGCACCCGGATCTACGCCGACGTCGGCTGGGACCCCACCCGGCAGTGGTCCACCGACCTGCTCGACCAGCTCACCCTGTGCCACGCCTTCCTGCCCAACGAGACCGAGGCGATGGCGTACACCCGCACCGACAGCGCGATCGCCGCGCTCGGCACACTCGCGGAACTGGTGCCGGTGGCGGTGGTCACCCGGGGCGCCGACGGCGCGATCGCGGTCGATCAGGCGACCGGTGAATACGCCGAGGTCCGCGCCCTCGACATCGATGTCCTGGATGCGACGGGCGCCGGTGACGTGTTCGGCGCGAGCTTCGTGGCGGCCTCGCTCGGCGGCTGGCCGCTGGTGGAGCGGCTGCGGTTCGCCGTCCTCGCCGCCGGGCTCTCGGTGCGGCACCACGGCGGGGCGCTGGCGGCCCCCGGCTGGTACGGCGTCGACCGCTGGTGGCGTTCACTGCGCGACCCCGAGCTCAAACAGGCGTACGGCTTCCTCGCCGACCGCATCCCGGCGGACGTCGGCCCGCCCGTGCGGTACGCGCCGGTCACCCCGCCCGCCCCGCGGTCCTGACCGCGCCCGTATCCAGAAGACCCCACACATGCCCCTCGAAGTGCAACCCGTCTGCGAAGACGCGAACAGATCCGAAAGGCGGTGGGAGCTGTGCGGCTCTCACGTAGAGGCCTGCTCCGTGCGGGCCTGGCCGGTTCGGCCGCCACGGCGCTCGGCGGCATGGCGTCCGGCTGTGCCGTACCGACCGGTTCGACCGGCCGGAACATGGTCCTGTGGTACTGGGACGGAGGCCTGGGCGACACGGTCGTCAAGAACGCCAGGGCCCGCTACGACAGCGCGGTCGACCTCCAGGCCATCAAGATCGGCGGCTACTACCGGTCGAAACTGATCACCACGATGGCCGGGCGCGCCCACGTCCCCGACATCGCGGGCCTGAAGGGCGAGGACATGGCGTCCTACCTGCCCAACGCCGACCAGTTCGTGGACCTGCGCACGCTCGGCGCGGACAGGTACAAGTCCCGGTACCTGCCGTGGAAGTGGGAGCAGGGCATCGCCGACGACGGCAGGATGGTCGGCTTCCCGATCGACTGCGGGCCGGTGGCGCACTTCTACCAGTACGCCGTCTTCCGCAAGGCGGGACTGCCCTACGAGCCCGCCGACGTGTCGAAGGAGCTAGACACCTGGGAGAAGTTCTTCGCGGCGGGCGAGCGGCTCAGGCAGCGGATACCGGGGACCTCGCTGCTCACCGACATCAACAGCGTCTTCGAGAACGTGGTCCAGCAGGGCAGCGCACGGTACGTCGACAAGGACCGTCACTTCATCGGCGACCAGGAGCATGTGCGCAACGCCTGGGCACTCGCCGTGGAGGCCAAACAGCGCAGGATCGTCTCCAACCTGGTCAACGGCACCCCGGACCAGCTGTCGGCCGTCGAGGACGGCAAGCTGCCGAGTCAGCTGGGCGCCTCCTGGGCCACCAGCGACCTCAAGAACGGCGTGCCGAAGACCAAAGGCCGTTGGCGGGTGGCCGACATGCCCGTGCGGCCCTCCAACAACGGCGGCTCCTTCCTGTCGGTCACCAAGGCGTGCCGCGAGCCCGGCCGGGCGTTCGAGATCATCAGCTGGATGCTCGACGCGGGCAACCAGGCGCAGGGGTTCGTGGACGCCGGGCTCTTCCCCTCGACCCCCGCCTCGTACGAACTGAAGCAGGTGCGCGAGCCGGACGAGTTCTTCGGCGGCCAGGTCACGATGGACGTCTTCGGTCCGGCCGCGCAGAAGATCGCGGTCGCCTACAACAGCCCGTTCGACATCGCGCTCGGGCAGCCCGTCAAGGACGAGATCAAGAACGTCGGCGTCCTCGGCAAGGACCCGGACCAGGCCTGGAGTGACGCCATGAGCAAGTGCCGGCGCATCGCGAAGCACCTGGGGGTGAGCTACTGATGGCCACCCTCCCCGCGCTGGAGAAGCCCCCGGCGGTCATGGCGGACGTCCCCGTCACCCGGCCCCGGCGGGGCTTTCGCAAGTACTGGCACCTCTACGCCGCGATCTCCCCCTTCTACCTGCTCTTCCTCTGCTTCGGCCTGATCCCCGTCGGCTTCTCGCTCTACCTCTCCTTCCATCGCTGGGACGGCCTCGGCTCGATGGAGTGGGCGGGACTGTCGCAGTACCGGTACCTGGTGAGCGACTCCGAGTTCTGGAGCTCGATCGGGACCACGATCGTCATCTGGGCGTTGGCCACCTTCCCCATGATCTTCCTGGCGATGGTGACGGCCGTGATGCTCAACTCGGCGGTCCGTTTCAAGAACCTTTACCGCGTCGCCTACTTCCTGCCGAACGTCACCTCGGTCGTGGCGATCGCGATCATCTTCGGCTCGGTCTTCTCCACCAACTTCGGCCTGGTGAACGCTTTCCTCCAGGCAATCGGTTTCGACCAGATCGCCTGGCTGAACACCCCGTGGGGCATCAAGATCGCCATCGCGACGCTGATGACCTGGCAGTGGACCGGTTACAACGCGATCATCTTCCTCGCCGGTCTCCAGACCGTCCCGAGCGAGCTGTACGAGGCGGCGCGGATGGACGGCGCCGGGCCGGTGCAGACCTTCTTCCGGATCACGCTGCCGATGATGCGGCCGGTGCTGCTGTTCGTGCTCGTCGTGTCGACGGTCACCGGTCTGCAGAGTTTCTCCGAACCCCAGGTGCTGCTCCAGAACACCTCGAACGACTCGACGTTCTCGGGCGGTCCCGGCCACGCCGGCCGGACGATGGTCCTCTACTTCTTCCAGCAGACCTTCGACAACAACGACTTCGGCTACGGCGCCGCCGTGGCGTGGGGCATCTTCCTCGTCGTCGTCCTCTTCTCGATCATCAACTGGCGGCTGGTACAGCGCCGGGGCGAAGAATAGGGAGGCCCGCACACCATGGCATCCACCCAAGAAACACGGCGCGCCAAGAGGATCGACGGGTCCCGCCGCAGGGGGGTCGGGCTGCACGCCGCTCTCGTCCTCGGCGTCCTGCTCTCGGCCTTCCCGTTCTACTGGGCCGTGATCATGTCGACGCACACGTCGTCGGAGATCTTCTCCTACCCGCCCAAGCTGCTGCCGGGCACGCACTTCCTGGAAAACGTCCGCAGCCTTTTCGACAACATCGACTTCTTCGGCTCGATGGTCAACTCGCTGCTGGTGGCGGGATCGGTGACCTTCCTGGTCCTGTTCTTCGACTCGCTGGCAGCCTTCGTCTTCGCCAAGTTCGAATTTCCGGGCAAACGGTTGCTGTTCGTGTTGCTCATGTTCATCTTCATGGTCCCGGCGCAGCTCCAGGCCATCCCCCAGTTCGTCATCATGGCGAAGCTCGGCTGGATCGGCTCGATGACGGCGCTGATCGTGCCGGCCGCCGCCAACGCGTTCGGCATCTTCTGGATGCGTCAGTACATGAAGGGCGCGATCCACGACGAACTCCTCGACGCCTCCCGCATCGACGGCGCGAACTTCCTGCGCCAGTACTGGCACGTGGCCCTCCCGGTGGTCCGGCCGGGACTGGCCTTCCTCGGCATCTTCACCTTCATGGGCCAGTGGAACGACTACGCCTGGCCCCTGATCGCCCTCACCAACCCGGACAACGTGACCCTCCAGGTCGCGCTGTCCCAGCTCAACGGCACGCACGGCACCACGGACTACGGAATGGTCATGACCGGCGCGCTGCTCGCCCTGGTCCCGCTGCTCATCGTGTTCGCGATCGGCGCCCGTCAGATGATCGGGGACCTCGCGAAGGGAGCGATCAAGTGACCGATCCGCTGGTGGCGCTCCGCCCCTGGGAGGCACCCGAGGTGACCTCGTGGGGACGGCTGCCCATGAACGCCGTCGACCGGCGCTCCGGAGCGAACTCCCTGGACGGCGACTGGCGGTTTCGGTTGCTGTCCGCTCCGGACGCGCCGGTCGGCGGTCCCTGGTCGACGGCATCCGTGCCCGGCGCATGGACCATGCAGACCATCGAGGGCAGTGCCGACCTTCCGCAGTATCTGAACGTCCGTATGCCGTATACAGAATTCCCCCCACTGTCGCCCGCGGACAATCCGACGGGTGTGTACGAGCGGGAGATCGACGTCCCCGCCGAGTGGGCCGGGCGCCGCATCGTGCTCCAGGTCGGGGCCGCCGAGAGCGTGCTGCTCGTGCATGTGGACGGGCGGCCCGTCGGCATCTCCAAGGACTCCCATCTGGCCGCCGAGTTCGATCTGTCGGGCGTCGTACGCCCCGGCGGCCGGTCCGTGCTGCGGCTGACGGTCGTCAAGTGGTCGGACGCCTCGCACATCGAGGACCAGGACCAGTGGTGGCATGCCGGGATCACCCGCCCGGTGCTGCTGTACGCCACCGACCCGCTGCGGCTGGCCGACGTGAGCGTGCGAGCGGCGCGCGACGGCGAGCTGCGGGTCGACTGCCAGGTACGGGACGCGGGCGGAGCCCTGCCCGCGGGCTGGTACGTGAGCGGGGAGCTGGACGGTCTGCCGCTGGCGCAGGACGCGGAGTTCGACCTGGCCAACGCAGAGGAGGAGCGCGTCTCCGCCTTCCTCGGCGAGGCACGGCTGCGTGCGCGGGTGCCCGAGGTGCGCACCTGGACGGCCGAGACGCCCGAACTGTACGACCTCACGGTCCGGCTGCACCGCGCCGACGGGACCGTCGCCGACACGTCCCGCCACCGGGTCGGCTTCCGGGACGTGACGATCGTCGGCCGGGATCTGCTGGTCAACGGCGAGCGGGTCTTCATCCGGGGGGTGAACCGGCACGACTTCCATCCCCTGACGGGACGGACGGTGTCGTACGACGACATGCGCGCCGACCTGGTACTGCTGAAGCGTTTCGGCTTCAACGCGATCCGCACCGCGCACTACCCGAACGACCCCACTCTCTACGACCTCGCCGACGAAATCGGTTTCTACGTCGTCGACGAGGCGGACATCGAGTCCCACGACCACGCCCACGAGATCGCCGACGACCCGCGCTATCTGAACGCCTTCGTCGACCGGGTCTCGCGGATGGTGCTGCGGGACAAGAACCACCCGTCGGTCATCGTCTGGTCGCTGGGCAACGAGTCGGACTACGGCGCCAACCACGACGCCGCAGCGGGCTGGGTGCGTCGGCACGACCCCACCCGGCCGTTGCAGTACGAGGGGGCCGCCAAGCTCGGCTGGGCCGATCCGCAGGTCGCCTCCGACATCGCCTGCCCGATGTACGCGCCCCTGGAGGACTGTGTGGCGCACGCGCTGTCCGGGCGGCAGACCAAGCCGCTCATCCAGTGCGAGTACTCCCACGCGATGGGCAACAGCAACGGCACGCTGGCCGACCACTGGGCCGCCATCGAGGCCACCCCGGGTCTTCAGGGCGGGTTCATCTGGGAGTTCTGGGACCACGGCATTCTCCAGCGTGTGAACGACGGAAGACCGGTCGGGCGTGGGGGCGCCGGGCTCTATGACAACGCTGTCGCCGCGCCCGGACACCGCTGGGCGTACGGCGGCGACTTCGGCGAGAAGGACCACGACGGCGCGTTCGTCGCGGACGGCGTCGTCTTCCCGGACCGCACCCCGAAACCGGTGATGTACGAGCACCGGGAACTCGCCGCACCGGTACGGCTGCACGGCGTCGGACCGAAGGGGGTGACGGTCTCCAACCACCAGCACTTCCGGGGCCTGGAGTGGCTCGCGGGCGAGTGGGAGCTGTCGCTCGCCCACGGCGGGACGCTCACCGCACAGGCCGAGCTGCCCGGCCTTCCCCCGGGCGGCACGGTCGAGGTGCCGCTGCCGTTCGCGTTGCCGGACGACGGCGGCGAGGCGTGGCTGACGCTGCGGGTGAGGACGGCACAGGATCTGCCGTGGGCTCCGCGGGGCACCGCGGTGTGCGCGCCGCAGGTGCGGCTGCGGGCGCCGGCGCCCGTCGAGGACCCGGTGGGCTCCGGCCGCGTCGAGATCGACGCCGACGGGCTCCTCGTCCACCCTCTGCTGGCCTCCGCGCCCGCGCTGTCCCTGTGGCGGGCACCCACCGACAACGACGAGCTGGGCGGGGCGGCGCCGCGCTGGCGGACGTGGGGCCTGGACGCCCTCGTGCGCAGGCTGGTGTCCGTACACCAGGAGGGCGACGGGGTGACCGTGCTCGCCGAGTACGCCGGCACCACCGGCGTCGTCCGGCACCGGCAGGTCTTCACGCCGGTCGAGGGCGGCATCCGGATCGACGAGCAGGCCGAGCTGCCCGCGGAGTTCGACGACGTGGCGCGTGTCGGCTCGGTCTTCGAGACGGTGGCCGGACCGGACCGGTTGGACTGGTTCGGACAGGGCCCCTGGGAGTCGTACCCCGACCGGAGCGCGGGCGCGCCGGTGGGCCATCACCACGCCCGGGTCGACGCGCTGTTCACCCCGTACCTGCGTCCGCAGGAGAGCGGCGGCCGGCACGGTGTGCGGCGCTTCACGCTCTCCGCGCCGGACGCCACGGGCTTCTCCGTCACTCTGGACGAGCCGCGCCAGGTCTGCGTGACGCGCTACCGCGCCGAGGACCTGACGGCCGTCACCCATCATGACGAACTCGTCCCACGCGCCGGCTGCGTGGTGCACCTCGACGCGGCGCACCGCGGCCTCGGCACGGCGTCGTGCGGCCCCGACACCTTCCCCTCCTACCTCGTCGCACCGGGCGTCCACCGCTGGAGCTGGACCCTGCGCGTCCTCTGAACTCCCTTTGTCAGCAACGGACTTATCTACGGAGCACCCGTGTGTACTTCGCATGCCCACGCACAGGGCGAGGCCGCGCAGGCCGGTGCCGGAAGACGCGGTTTCCTGCGGGCCACCGCGCTGCTCGGCGCGGCCGCCACGGCCGGACTCGCGCTGCCGGCCACCGCCGAGGCGGCCTCCGCCCAGTGGCGCCCCGACCCGGAGAGCCGCCGTTTCACGCTCGCCGTCATGCCCGACACCCAGTACCTCTTCGACGGCCCGAGCATCGACAAGGCGCCGCTCGAGGCGTCCTTGCGCTACCTCCTCGACCAGGGCAGGCACGAGAACCTCGTGTTCCTGTCCCACCTGGGTGACCTCACCCAGAACGGGGCGAGGGAGGAAGTCGCGGCGATCAGCGAGGCGTTCGGGCTGCTCGACCGGCGCGGGATCGGCTACAGCGTGCTGGCCGGCAACCACGACGTGCAGTCGTCGACGACCGACCAGCGCGGCGCGACCCCGTACCTGGACGCCTTCGGCCCGCGGCGCTTCCAGGGGAAGCCGACGTTCGGCGGGGCCTCCCCCGACGGCTACAACACCTTCCACCTGTTCCGGGCGGGCGGCCGGGAGTGGATGGTGCTGGCGCTGGACTGGCGGCTGTCGGAGAAGGGGTACGCCTGGGCCGCCGACGTCCTCGCCCGGCACCCGAGGACACCGGTCGTCCTGACCACGCACGAGCTGGTCGCCGAGGACGACTCCCTGTCGGCGTACGGCCAACAGCTGTGGGACCGGCTGATCGAGAGCCACGACCAGATCTTCCTCACCCTCAACGGGCACTACTGGCCCGCCGGTCGGGCAACGCTTAGCAATGCGGCCGGACATGACGTCCAGCTGCACCTGACGAACTACCAGAACCGCTACTTCGGCGGCGCCGCGATGATCCGCCTCTACCGCTTCGACCTCGACCGGAACGTCATCGACGTGGAGACGGTCTCCCCGTGGATCCTCGGCCGGGCCGCGAAGGGGCTCAACGAACTGGAGCGGCAGGAGATCGAACTGAGCGGCGACGCCGACCGGTTCACGGTCGGCATCGACTTCGCCGAGCGCTTCGCGGGCTTCGATCCGATGCCAGCGCGTCCTGCCCGTCCCGTGTCGAAGGTACTGGTGCGCGACACGGTCGCCTACTGGCGGTTCGACGGCCACGACGACGGTACGCGGGTCGGCGGCACCGTCCGTGACCTGTCCGGGCGTGGCAACGACCTCACCCTCGTCGCGGTGGGCGGCGGCGCCCTGACCTGGTCCACCGACCATCACCCCGACCAACCCGGCCACGGCAGCCTGGAGTTCCAGGGATACAAGTCCCCGCTGAAGGGCGCCTACCTGCGCACGGTCGACGGCGCCCCGCTCAACTCGGCGACCTTCAAGAACGGTTACACCATCGAGGCGTTCTACCGTCTCCCGGCCGACTGGGACCCGTCGCACCACGCCTGGTCGGGGCTGGTGAGCCGGACCGGAACGGGCGGCGCCGCGGGCAGGACCGGCGACGACCCCGACGAGCCGCTCGCCACCCTCTCCCTGTCCAACGACCGCGAACCGCAGTGGGCGATGCGCCCGTTGAACCAGGAGGGCATCGCCACCAACTGGGGTCAGGAGACCCCGCTGGAGACCTGGTGGCACCTCGCGGTCGTCAACGACGGCCAGCACACCACGCTGTACGTCGAGGGCTGCCCGGCGGTGCGCAACCCGAAGGCGGCGGCCGTCGGCATCACTTCCGTCGGGCTGCCCTGGCTGCTCGGCGGCTACGAGTACGGCGGACAGATCGACCAGATCCTGCACGGCCGCCTCGGCGACGTCCGGATCGTGTCGCGGGCGCTGCCCGTCACCTCCTTCATGAACCACTGACCTCCTTCATGAACCACTGACCTTCTGCACGAGGATCACCGTGACCGAGCAGCAGCCGCCCGCCTGGGCCGATCCGTCCGTCTCACCCACCGCTCTCGACGCCCAGGGCGTGTCGAGGCGCGGACTTCTGCGCCGCGCCGGCCTCTTCGGCGCCGCGTTCGCACTCGGCGGCGCGGCCGGCCCGGCCGTCGCCGCCACCGGCCGGGGCCACGGCGGTGACGACCCGCGGCTCGCCTACCTGGTGGGCGACCACCACGTCCACTCCGTCTACAGCCACGACGCGAAGTACACGTTCTCCCAGCAGGCCCGTGCTGCCGCCCGGTACGGCCTCGACTGGATGGTCTTCAACGAGCACTCCAACTTCGGTCACGCCTCCTACGGCGCCGCGCTGGAGCACAAGGAGATCCTCGAGGCCCGCGCCGCGAACCCGCGCCAGCTGATCTTCCAGGGTCTGGAGTGGTACATCCCGGCCGCCGAGCACTGCACGGTGTTCGCCGCCCCCGGACCGCACGAGGTCGACCTGCTCACGCGGTTCGAGCTCGCCTACGACGGCAAGCTGCTGGGCTACACCGAGGGAGCCGCCGGCGCGGCCGACACCGCCCGCAACGAGGCGCACGCCGTCAAGGCGATCAAGTGGCTGGCCGAGCAGCGCCGCAGCGGCTACGTCGACGACGTCCTCGTCCTCGCCAACCACCCGCTGCGCCTCGGCATCGACTCCCCGCACGAGATGCGGGCCTGGCGCGACGCGGCGCCCGAGATCGTGATCGGCATGGAGGGCGCGCCGGGCGCCCAGGGCGCGGCGATCCCCGGCCGGCGCGGTGCCACGTCCATCCGCGGCGAGTACGAGAACAGACCGTCCGCCCAGTCCTGGGCGGGCTACCCGGCGGACGCCTACCTCACCTACGGCGGCTTCGACTGGGCCACCGCGACCGTCGGCGGCCTGTGGGACTCGATGCTGGCCGAGGGCCGGCTGTTCTCGGTCACCACCAACTCCGACAACCACCGGACCGTCTTCGACACCTGGAAGAACGGCGACTGGCCCGCCGGGCAGAACTTCGACAACACCGGCAGGCTGCCCGATCCGGTGAACACCGACATCCCGCAGGCCGGCAGCGACTTCTGGCCGGGGCAGTTCAGCCGCACCCACGTCGGGGTGACCCGCTACGGCTACCGTGCGGTGATGACGGGCCTGCGCGAGGGCCGGGTCTGGCTGGACCACGGGCATCTGCTCGACGGCCTGGAGGTCCGGCTGCGGCGGGAGCACGGCAACGGGCGGGGCGTCACGCTCGGCGGCCGGCTGCGGGCACGCAAGGGCGAGAAGCTCACCCTGGAGATCACCGTGACCAGTGCCTCCCGCCCCAACCCCCAGGGAATCCTGCCGCAGTTGGCCCACGTGGACGTGATCCGGGGCGCGGTGCGCGGCGCGGTGTCCGACCGCGACACCTGGCGGGCTCCCGACACGAAGGTGGTCCGCACGACGGACGTGAGCGGCCGCAAGGGGACCTACACCCTGCGCGTCCCGGTCACGGTAGGCGACGAGTCCTGCTACCTCCGCCTGCGCGGCAGCGACGGCAACCGGAACGGAACCGGTTACCTGGGCGCTTCAGTGGATCCGCACGGCCCCATCCCGCACGAGCCGGGCAACGGCGATCCGTGGGCCGACACCTGGTTCTACTCCAACCCGATCTTCGTGGACGTCGTCGGCTGAGCGCCCCGACAGGGGCGCGGGGAACCGCGCGACCGGCCGCACCGGCCCCGCGGTTCCCCACAGCGCCGTCCCGGACGGCCCGGCCCGCGGCAGCCCGCGGAGCCCTACGCGTGGAGGAGCCCTACGCGTAGAAGCGCGACAGGCTCTGCAGCACCGCGGCCGGCTTCGCGCCCCCCTCGATCTCGATCGCCCCGTCGACGGTGATCTGCACCCCGCCCGGCACGTCCGCGACCTCGGTCAGCACGGCCACCAGACGGATCCGCGAGCCGACCTTGACCGGCGAGGGGAAACGCACCTTGTTCAGCCCGTAGTTGACCTTGGTCGTGACGCCCTGGACTTCCAGCAGCTCGGTGAAGAGCGGGATGAACAGGGAGAGTGTCAGGTACCCATGGGCGATCGGCGCTCCGAAGGGCCCGGCGGCCGCCCGTTCGGGATCCACATGGATCCACTGGTGGTCTCCGGTCGCGTCCGCGAACGTGTCGATGCGCTCCTGGGTGACCTCGATCCACTCGCTGGTGCCCAGATCGCTGCCGGCCAGCTTCTTCAGCTCGTCGAGACCGTTGACGGTGATGCTCATATTCCGTTCCTCACAGAAGAGTTCACAGGAGAGTCGTTCAGGAGAGTCGTTCAGGAGAGTCGTTCAGGAGAGTTGTTCAGGAGCCGGTGCCGAACCGGGAGCGCACCCGGGACTTCAGCAGCTTTCCGGAGGCGGTGCGCGGGAGTTCGTCCGCCACCACCACCGACTTGGGGATCTTGTACTTGGCGAGCCGGCCGGACAGCGAGGCCAGTACCTCGTCGGGGTCGAGCGAGGAGCCCTCGCGGGGCACGACGACCGCGCGCGGCACCTCGCCCCACTTGTCGTCGGACACGCCGATGACCGCGCACTCCACGATGTCGGGGTGGGCGAGGAGCCGGTCCTCGATCTCGGCGGGGTAGATGTTCTCCCCGCCGGAGATGATCATGTCCTTGATGCGGTCGACGATATGCACGTAACCGTCTTCGTCGAGCCGGGCCGCGTCCCCGCTGCGGAACCAGCCGTCGGCGAAGGAGGCGGCCGTCTCCTCGGGCAGCCCCCAGTAGCCGGGCATGACGTGCGGGCCGCGGACGACGACCTCACCGGTCTCGCCGACCTCCACGGGTGTGAGGTCGGGGCGCAGCACGCGCACGTCGCTGAAGAAGTGCGGGACGCCGGCCGAGCCCGCCTTGCTGACCGCGTGCTCGGCGTCCAGGAACAGCGTGCCGGGGGACGCCTCGGTCATGCCGTAGCCCTGCAGGAAGGTCAGTCCGCGTTCCTGGTAGGCGGCGATCAGCGGCGTCGGCACCGGGGAGCCGCCGCAGGTCAGGATCCGCAGACTGGACAGATCCGCGTCCGTCCAGCGCGGGTGCCGGGCGACCTGCTCGAACATCGTCGGCACCCCGAACATGAAGGTGATCCGGTGCCGCTCGATCAGGCCGAGGGTGGCCTCCGGGTCGAAGGCCTCGACCAGGACGCAGCAGCCACCCTTGAGGAGCACCGGCAGGGTCAGCATGTTCAGACCGGCCGTGTGGAACAACGGCGCTGAGACCAGGGCGCGTTCGTCGGCGATCAGATCGGTGTCGACGAGGACGTTGACCGCGTTCCAGGTGAGGTTGCCGTGGGTGAGCATCGCGCCCTTGGGGCGGCCGGTCGTGCCCGAGGTGTACATGATGATGCAGGTGTCGTCAGGGGTGACCGGCGTGTCGATCGGCTCGTCGGAGGCGGCGGCGAGCTCCCCCTCGTATTCGGCGCCGACCTCGAGGTACGTCCGGACGTCCGTGTTCCCGGGCAGGCCGGCGACCAGGCCGGCGTGCGAGGGACCGTAGACGAGTGCCCTGGCGCCGGAGTCGGCGAGCTGGTAGGCGATCTCGGGGCCGGCGAGCCGGGTGTTGAGGGGGACGAACACCGCGCCGAGGGTGCCGGCGGCGAACAGGGTCTCCAGGTAGGAGGGGTGATTGGGGCCCAGGTAGGCGATGCGGTCGCCGCGCCGCACACCCCGGGCGCGCAGGGCGTGGGCCAGGCGCGTGGTGCGTGTATACAGTGTGCGATAGTCCGTCGACTGCTCACCGTGGACCAGCGCGGTGCGGTGCGGGGTCTTGCGGGCCCGGCGTGCCGGCCACGACCCCAGTCCCTCGTTGCGCATCTTCCACGCCCCTTACGGTGTGGTCAGCCCGAGCAGCCGGGCGGCGTTCTCCTTGAGGATCTTCGGCTTCACCTCGTCCTTGATCGTCAGCTTGTCGAAGTCGGCGAGCCAGCGGTCGGGGGTGAGGACGGGGAAGTCGGAGCCGAAGAGGACCTTGTCCTTGAGCAGCGTGTTGGCGTACTGCACGAGCTGCGGCGGGAAGTACTTCGGCGACCAGCCGGACAGGTCGATGTGCACGCCCGGCTTGTGGGTGGCCACGGCGAGCGCCTCGTCCTGCCAGGGAAAGGACGGATGCGCCAGGATGATCTTGAGGTGCGGGAAGTCGGCCGCCACGTCGTCCACGTGCAGCGGGTTGGAGTACTTGAGCCTGATCCCGCCGCCGCCCGGCACTCCGGCGCCGATGCCCGTCTGACCGGTGTGGAACAGGGCGATGGTCCCCGTCTCCTCGATCACCTCGTACAGGCCGTACGCCACCGAGCGGTCGTCGGGGAAGAAGCCCTGGATGCTGGGGTGGAACTTGAAGCCCTTCACCCCGTACTCCTCGACCAGGCGCCGGGCCTGCTTCACGCCCGCCCTCCCCCGGAAGGGGTCGATGGAGGCGAAGGGGATGAGGACGTCGGCGTTGGCGGCGGCGGCCTCGGCGACCTCCTCGTTCGGGACCGGTGCCGTGCCGGTCGCGGACTCGGCGTCCACCGTGAAGATCACGGCGGCCATCTTCCGCTCACGGTAGTAGCGGGCCGTCTCCTCCAGGGTGGGCTTGCGCTGGCCCTCGACCTTGAAATAGGCGGAGGAGGCGTCGTGCAGGTCGTCGTCCAGCGAGGAATGGCCCTCGGACGACACCTCGGCGTGGGTGTGGACGTCGATCGCGACCAGTTCGTCGACGTTCATGGCGGGCGTCGCGGCGGGGGTCGTGGAGGGGCTCATCACGCCTCCGGGAACGTGGGGGCCGGGATGCCGACCGTCTGGAGTTCGGCGCCGACCGAGGCGGGGAAGACGTCGGCCAGGCTCTCCGGCGTCCAGCCGCCGTCGGCGTAGGCCGCACGGATCTCCTGCGGATGCGACCAGAGTGCCACCTTGTCGCCGCCGATGCCGATGGCCTGGCCGGTGATGCCCCGGGCGGCCTCGGAGGCCAGGAAGGGCACCAGCGCCGCGCAGTCCTCGGGGGTGCCGAAGCCCTCGCCCTTGCGCAGGAAGTCCGGGAAGGGCTCACCGTTCTTCAGGGCCTCGACGTAAGGGGCGAAGGCGGGGATCGTCTCGGTCATCGCGGTCGCGGCGACCGGGACGATCGCGTTGACGGTGATGCCCGCGCGGCCCAGCTCCATGGACCAGGTGCGGGCGAAGGCGGCGATGCCCGCCTTGGCGGCCGCGTAGTTCGTCTGGCCGAAGTTGCCCCGCTGGCCGGCCGGGGAGCCGACGAGGACCAGCGTGCCGCCCTCGCCCTGCTCGCGCATCCGCACGGCGGCGGCGCGGGCGCAGGTGAAGGTGCCCTTGAGGTGGGTGGCGATCACCGCGTCGAAGTCGTCGTCGGTCATCTTCCACAGCACCTTGTCGCGCAGGATGCCCGCGTTGGTGACCAGGATGTCGAGCCGGCCGAACTCCGCCACGGCGCGGTTCACCAGCCGGTCGGCGGCCTCGGCCGTACCGACCGGGACCACCTCGGCGACCGCCCTGCCGCCCGCCGCGACAAGGGACTTCACGGCCTGCTCGGCCACGGCCTCGTCGACGTCGTTGACGACCACGCAGGCGCCGCGGGCGGCCAGGGCATGGGCATAGGCGAGGCCGAGGCCCCGGCCGCTGCCGGTGACGACGGCGACCTTGCCGGTGAGATCGATGCTGGGCACGACGGTGTCCCTTCACATGGGGTGCGCGGGGTGCTGACTACGAGATCGAAGCTAAGAGCAATAATTGTTGACGTCAATAGTTGTTGTAGTCCTACGGGTGCGTCATGCTGGAATCCGTACGACGAAGCACCCCGGAAGGGGACCGAGCCCAGGGAGCCCGCCATCGCCCGCCAGCACAACGCAAGCAACGCCGCCCCGATCGACGCGGACGAGCCGTGGATGCGCGGGCTGCACGCGGACACGGGTTACCTGCTGTACCGCCTTGGCCTGCGCTCGGGTCAGTTGTTCAACACGTTCCTCCAGGAGTCGGGGGTACGGCTGCGCCACTACGCGGTGCTGCGCTTCCTCGCCACCTCCGAGGGCGCCCTCCAGCGGGAACTGAGCGCACGGCTCGGCTACGACCCCAGCGCGATCGTCGGCCTGGTCGACGACCTGGAGAAGCTGGGCTTCGCCGAGCGCCGCCCGGCACCGGACGACCGCCGCAGCCGGATCGTCGCGCTGACGCAGGACGGTCGCGCGTTCCTGCGCGGCACCGACGAGGCGGGCCTGCGGGTGACGAACGAACTGCTGGACCCGCTCGACCCGGCCGAGCGCGAGACGCTGCACACCCTGCTGCGGCGGATCGCCCAGGACGGACTCGCCTGATGCCGTGAGGAGGACCCGATGGACCAGGGCGTTCTCGCCGTGACCGCCCGCTCCGCGCCCGGCCGGCTGCTGGCCGTGCTCGCCGCGTTCGACCACACGCACCCCGCGCTGTCCCTGACCGACATCAGCCGCCGCGCCGGCCTGACCCTCACCACCGCGCACCGGCTGGTGAGCGCCCTGACCGAGTGGGGCGCCCTGGAGCGGGACCCGTCCGGCGTCTACCACGTGGGGCTGCGGCTGTGGGAGGTCGCGGCGCTGGCCCCGCGCGGCCTGGCACTGCGGCAGGTCGCGCTGCCGTATCTGGAGGACCTGTACGAAGCCACGCACGAGAACGTGCAGTTGGCGGTGCGGGACGGGTCCGAGGTCGTCTACACCGAGTGGCTGTCGGGGCGTTCGGCGGTAGGGGTGCACATCCGGGTGGGCGCCCGCTGGCCGCTGCACGTGACGGGCGTGGGGCTCGCGCTGCTGGCGCACAGCGACTCCGAGCTCCAAGAGGCCTACTGCGCCCGACCGTTGGCCTCCTACACGGCCCACACCATCACCGATCCGGCGCGGTTGCGCCGGGTACTTGCCGAAGTCAGGCGCACGGGTGTGGCAGTGAGCGGCCGTCAGGTCACGGACGACGCCCTGTCGGTGGCCGCCCCGGTGCGTGGGCCGGGCGGTGCGGTGGCGGCCGCCGTGTCGGTCGTCGTCCCGCACGCCGACGCGCGGGTACCGGTGCTGGCACCGGCCGTACGTCTGGCGGCACGCGGGATCTCCCGGGCCCTGGGCTGGCAACCGGAGTGAGTGCCGGGAAACCGGGGTCGCTCGCCGCCGGGGCTCGCCGTCGCGGGCCGGGCACCGCTTCGCAGAGCCCGTCTCGGCCGACGGGGCCTATCCCGGCGTTACGGCCGTGTTGAAGTTGACGAACCCGGCCACCTCGACGGCGCTCGCCCCGACCAGCGGGCTGTCCGCCCCCTTGAGGGCGATCTCCGGGAGCCGGTGGGCCTGTCGAGGGCTCGCGACGACCATGGCCCAGGCGGCGTTGAAGCCGTCGGGGCGCAGGGGTTTCTCCTCCGCCGCGAGCACCCTGGCGCCCGTCCCGCGCGCACCGAGCCTCAGCGCTCCCAGCTCGCGCAGGGCGTCCGGGTCGTGCCCCCTGGAAGCCACCACGCACCAGCCGGACGGCTCCGTCCTGCCCACCGCCTCCACGAGGCTCCGCTCACTGCCGGGGCCCACGAGTGCGATGTCCGGCAGGACCAGGGCGACCCGCCCCTCGGTGAGCGGGAGGGCGGTGCGTATGGCCCCGCCGAGGTTGTCCTCCAGGGAGTCGTCCTGGTACACGAAGACCATGCTGAGGTCTCGGGCATAGCTCGCGAGATGACCGACGACATCCAGCTTGTGTGTCCTGAAGACCACGACCAGCCGGACCCTCAGCCCGGACCTGGCGAGCTCCACGACCGCCTCCAGGCTCCGGTCGATCACGCAGACACCGGGCGCCAGGCTGTGCAGCTCCTTGGAGTAGGGAGCGCCGAAGCGTACCCCGTAGCCCGCGCAGGGGAGGATGACGGTGACATCGGGGGATGACGTGCTCACTCGTGGCCTCCCGGCTCGCCGTCCCGCTTCAGCGCAGTTCGGCCTCGATGAGATCGACGGCCCGGCGTGCCCCGCCCTCCTGGGCCATCCGCTCCCTGAGCCGGCCCAGGCGATCGGCGACCTCGGGGTCCTCGACCAGCCCGGTCACCGCCGTGCGCAGCGCCTCGCCGGTCACCTCATCGGCGGCGATCTCGCGGGCGACGCCGAGTTCCCGCAGGGTCTGGGAGTTGAGGAACTGGTCGGCGCCCCTGGGGATGGTGACCATGGGCACCTCGCAGCTCAGCGCCTCCAGGACGGCCCCCATGCCGCCCCGGCTGATGAAGGCGTCCGCCTGGCGCAGGATGGCCAGCTGGGGGATCCGGCCGTGCACCTCGAAGTTGGCCGGCACCTGGTCCAGAGCGGCCCGGTCGGCGTCCCGCCAGACATGCAGCACCACGTGCCAGCCGGGCAGGTTCCCGAACGCCTCGACGCAGTCGTCGAAGAAGCCGGGTTCGTCCGAGTACGAGGTGCCGAGGGTGACGAGCAGCAGCCGGTCGGTCGCGGCGACCCCTGGCGGACGCTGCCACCGCCCTTGGTGGGACCGGTCTCCCAGGCACGCCCCGACGAACGTGTGAACGGCGGGGTCGATCCTGTCGGCGTGCGGCTGGAGGAACCGGGGGATGAGCCCGAGGGAGCGGTCCGGCCGGTTCGCGAACGTGTAGACGTCCATGTCGGAGAAGCCGTGCCGGTCCAGCCAGTCGCGATAACGCCGTTCATGGGCCTCGTGACGGGGGCCGGGCCGGGAGTTCCGGGCGGCCTCGGCCCGTTCCTCCTCCGTGGGTTCCCAGTCCGACATCTGGGCCAGCATCACGGCGGGCACACCCCACTGGCGGGCGAGGATGCGCGCGTAGGGGGTGAGCCAGTCGTAGAGAACGAGGTCCGGCGGGTCGTCCGCGTAGGCGGAGGCCAGTTGCGGGAGGGCCTGCATGCTGTCCGCCAGACCGGCCTCCATACAGCCGACCGGCCCCTTGTTCAGCCAGTCCCCCGTGTCCATACCCAATACACAGTGGTAGGGACGGGGTTCCGCTCCCACCGAGAGGACGAGGTCCGCGTACTTTTCGGGTATGGCATAGGTGACCCGGTGGCCACGAGTGACGAGCTCCCTGATGACTTCCAGGCTCGTATAAATGTGGCCAGGCGCCGCCGCATTGAACATCGCAATGCGGGGCGGCCTTCCCAACCGCGATAAAAACATGCCGACATGCTAATCAGCGATACGCCCGGGCGGCAAGGGCGCAATCCCCAATCCGCCTGTCCTACATGCCACTTGACCAGAAGTGAACGGACTATTGTGCCACCGCGCGGAGCAGTCAAAACCGACGTCCATCGTCGAATAAATTCGACAACGACAGAGCTCATGACTGCTGTTAGAGTCTCCGATCGGCATCCGGAATGAGGGGCGGAGTGTGATGGGGACCGGGGACGCACTGATATCTGCCCAGGGCCTGGTGAAGCGCTATGGCGATTCCCTGGCGGTCGACGACATCCACTTCGAAGTCCGGGCCGGCGAGGTCTTCTCGCTGCTGGGGCCCAACGGCGCGGGAAAGAGTTCCACGATGCGTATGCTCTGCGGCACCTCCACACCCAGCGGTGGAAGCCTGCGCATCCTCGGTATGAATCCCGTGAAGAACGGCCCCGCGATCCGGGCACGGTTGGGCGTCGTACCGCAGAAGGACAGTCTCGACCGCGAACTGACTGTGCTGGAGAACCTGACGACGTATGCCCGGCTCTTCGGGATGAGCCGGAGAGCCGCCCGAAATCGCTCCATGGAACTCCTGGAGTTCGTCCGGCTCACCGACCGGGCGAAAGACCTCATCGATTCACTGTCGGGCGGGATGATGCGCCGACTGGCCATCGCCCGCGCTCTGGTGAACGAGCCGGACATCATCCTGCTGGACGAGCCCACCACCGGGCTGGACCCCCAGGCCCGCCATCTGTTGTGGGACCGGCTGCGGGAGCTGAAGCGCAACGGCGCGACCGTGGTGCTCACCACCCACTACATGGACGAGGCCGAGCAGCTGAGCGACCGCATCATGATCGTGGACCGGGGACGGATCGTGGCCATCGGCACACCCGGGGAGTTGCTGCGGGCCCATGGGACGCCCGAGGTCGTCGAACTGCGCTACGACGACGGCTTCGACACCTCACACCTGCCCGCGCTCGGGTCGCTGGCGGAGCGCGTCGAGGTCCTGGGGAGCCGGGTGCTTCTCTACGTGAAGAACGCCGAGGAGACGGTGGCCGCCGTCCACCGCGCAGGCCTGCGGCCGAGCGGGACACTCGAGCGCAGGTGCACCCTGGAAGACGTCTTCCTGCGCCTGACCGGGCGCTCGCTCGTGGAGTAGCGGCGATGCTGAACGGAACACTGCGTGTCACGCGATTCCACCTCACGCTCTACCGCAGGACCTGGCGTGCCGGCATCTTCACCGGCTTCCTCATGCCGCTGCTGTACCTGGGCGTCGTCGGGATCGGAGCGGGCGGCTATGTGGAACAGGAGGTCGAGGGCCTCACCTTCGTCCGGTTCCTGGCGCCCGGTCTCCTGGCCGTCGTCGCCTTCCAGACGGCCGCGGAGGAGACGGGCTTCCCCCTCTACGCCGCGATCCGGCTGACCAACCGCTATCAGCGGATGCTCACGGCTCCTCTCAGCCTGGGTCAGGTACTGGCGGGCCACCTGCTCTTCATCACCATCCGGGCGGCCGTGTCGGCCGTGGTCTTCTGCGCGGTGGCCGCACTGCTCGGTGTGTTCGACAGCTGGCTGTGCCTGCTGCTGGTGCCGGTGGCCATGCTGCTGGCGCTGTCGGCGGCGGCCCCCCTCTTCGCCTTCACCGGCCGGCTCACCAGTTCGGCCAACCTCATGACCGTGTCCCGGCTGGTGGTACTGCCGCTGTCGATGTTCTCCGGGGTGTTCTTCCCGGTCGGGGACCTTCCGGCCGCCGTGCAGCCACTGATTCGGATCACTCCCCTGTGGCACGGAGTCGAGCTCTGCCGCGGCATCGCAGGCGAGTTCACGACCGGCTCCGGCCCGGCTCCGCCGTCCCTCGCCGGCCACTTGGCGGTCCTTGTGCTGTGGGCGGCGGCCGGCTTCGCCCTGACGCTGCTGGTGTTCCGACGCCACCTCGCCGACTGACCGCGTCCGTCCAGAACCGGAGGTTGCCGCCCATGCCCGGCTCCGCGACAGCGGGCGCGAAGTTCCACCGCTCCAGCACCTTCGTGTTGCGGGGGCTGATGCTGAACCGCCGCGCCTGGCCCAACTTCGTCTCCACGCTCCTGGAGCCGGTGATCCTGCTCCTCGCCCTCGGCATGGGAATGGGCCGGCTGATCGGCGAGGTCACCGTCGACGGCCGGATCATGAGCTACGAGCAGTTCGTCGCCCCGGCCATGCTGGCCACGGCAGCGGTCTCCGGCGTGGTCAACGAGACCACCTACTCCTTCTACGCCAAACTCACCCAGCGGCTCTACGAGGGCTATCTGGCCACTCCGCTGACGATCGGTGAGCTGGCCGCGGGCGAGACCGCCTGGGCGCTGCTGTGCGGAGGGATCTACTCGTCCGCGTTCCTGGTCTCCATGGCGGCCTTCGGCCTGGCGCCCTCGTGGTGGATTCTTCTGGCGCTGCCCGGTGCCGCGCTGATCAGCCTCGCCTTCGCTGCCGTCAGCATGGCCGCGACCACGTTCATGCGCCGGTGGGAGGACTTCGAGCAGGTCAGCATCTGGATGTTCCTGATGACCATGTGCTCGGGAACGGTCTTTCCGATCGAGGCCTACCCGGGCTGGGGACAGGCGATCGTGCGGCTCACCCCCCTCTACCAGGGAGTCGAACTGCTGCGGGACCTGTCCGCAGGGCGCCTCACCGCGGGGACGGCGGGCCACGTCTGCTATCTGCTGGCCATGTCCGTGGCCGGATTCACGCTCGCCCGGCGCCGGTTGAGCCGGCTGCTTGCCAACTGATCGCCTGTCAGGTCTGGACGGCGAAGAGAACAGGGGATGCGTCATGTTCGTGCTCGAGCGCTCCGGCCCCTTGCAGTCGGGGCTGTGCCAGGTGGAGTGGATGCACACCGTGTGCGAGGGGTGGGAGCCCTTCCCGGGTCCTCGCGTCGACGTGGAGCTTCCCGGCTCCGTCGGCGAGCGGGGGATCGAGGAGGCTGTCGGCCTCCTCGTCGCCCGTCACGAGGTCCTGCGCACCACCTTCGCCAGGGACGAACGCGGTCACGCGGTACAGCACGTGTGGCGCCCGGAGAGGGTACGGCTCCGGGCGCCGGACGACTCGCTGCGGGCACCGTTCCGCATCGAGAAGGAGTGGCCCCTCAGGGCCGCCGTCACACAACAGAGCGACGGGCGGCAGCAGTTGACGCTGGTGGCGGCCCATATCGCCGTCGACGCCTGGTCGATGGACATCCTCGAGCGGGATCTGCGGACGATCCTCGACGCGATCGCGCGCGGTGACCGGCCGGAGCTGCCTCCCGTGGTCCACCACCCCGTCGACCAGGCACGACTGGAACGATCGGAGCGCATGCGGGCTGTCCGGACGCGGAATCTGCGCTTCTGGGAAGAGGAGTTCCGGCGCATGCCGAGCGGGGTGTTCGCCGTCCCGGTGATCCCCGCGGACGTCGGCTACCACCACGTCGTCCGGGACTCGACGGCGCTCGGCCCCGCACTCACCCGCATCAGGCGGCGCCTGCCGGTGCCCTCCGTGTTCCTCGCGGCAGTGGCCCTGGCCGTGTCCGCGGTGTCCGGGCAGGACCGCGTCGCGCTCGCCACCTCGTGGTCGTCCCGGGCGAGCAAGCCCACGCGGCAGATGATGGGTTCCGTCATGAGGGACCTCGTGCTGGCCCTCGACGTACCCCGGGCCGGCCGGTTCCTGGATGTGGCGGGGTCGGCCGTGCAGGCCAGTCTGCGGGCCGCGAGACGAAGCGACTTCGACGTCCTGGAGCTGCTGGAGGCCGAGGCGCGGGCGGGGCGCCGCCGAGGGGCGCGCACCCATCCGGGAGTGTTCGTCAACTTCCACTACGGCACGCAGGCGGGGGGCGCGGACAGCGACGCCGACGCGCCGCCCGCCCTCTCCCCGCTGCTCGCCGGTGGCCACACGCAGTACACGCACATTCCGCCGGCGCCTTCCCGGGCCGAGCCGCACGTCCTGTACGTGTCGGCGGCTCCCGGTCCCGGGGGCCGTCCGCGGCTCTTCCTGTCCGCCAACGACGCCGTACTGACCGCGAACGGTGCCCGCGACCTGCTGCTGCTGATCGAACGCGTCCTGGTCCGGTTCGCCGACGATCCCGGTCTCGACTGCGCCCGGTTCCTGCCGAACCCCGGCTCCCGGGACGGCGGGTGGGTGACGATCGACGGGTCCTGGGCCGATCTCCGGCTGATCGAGCGGGCTCTGCGGGAACACCCGGGGGTCACCGGGGCCCGGGCCTTCGTCGATGACGGCGGTTCGCTGTGTGCCGCCGTCACCGTCACCGGTCCGGACACCGACGCCCTCGCGCTGCGCGGGTTCCTGCTCGCCAGGGTGGGGCCGCGGCACGCCCTGGTCGTACCGGACCGCTTCCTCGTCGACGGCGAACCCGCCGCGGACGGCTGCGGATCCGGGCGCCGCTGCGCCCGCCCGGCCACGGACCGGGAGAAGGCCCTGCACGATGCCGTGGTCCGGGCCAACGGCCTGGAGGAGGCGAGCATGCACGACGGGTACGTGGAGGCGGGCGGACGCCTGGCGGGCGTGCCCGAGGTGCTGGAACGGCTCGCCCGGCAGGGGCTCACCGGGCTGCGGTTCGACGACTTCCGGCTGCCCTGTGACCTTTCCGCGCTGGCGGCACGCCTGTCCTCGTAGAGCGCGTCACCGCCGGGCACACCGAGCGCCGCTGATCATCGCGACCGGGGCGCCTTCCGGTAGAGGGTCCCGTCCAGGACGAGGAAGTCCAGGTCCATGGAGCGGAACGCCGCGAGGGCGTCGGCTGCGCTGTTGACGATGGGCTCGCCCTTGTCGTTGAAGGACGTGTTGAGGAGTACCGGAGGCGCTCCGCGGTGGTGGAGGCGCGCCACCAGCCCCTCGACCACCGGGGCCGCACCGGGAGCCAGGACCTGCGGGCGGGTGGTGCCGTCGACGTGCACGACACCGGGAGCGACCCGCCGAGCCTCGTCGGTGACGCGGGCCGCGCCGAGCATGTAGCGGCTGAGGTGCTCCTGCCGTTCCCACAGTCTGCTGCCGTACTCGGGGGTGGTGACGCCGGCGAACGGGCGCCACTGCTCGCGGTGCTTGATCCGGTTGACCCGGGTGGACACCTCCACCGAGTCCGGCACCGCGAGGATGGAGCGGTGGCACAGGGCGCGCGGGCCGATCTCGGCCCTTCCCTGGGCGACCGCGCCCACCTGTCCGTCGAGCAGGAGGTCCGTGACCTGATCCGGGTCGAAGTCGGTCCGGAGCAGACCGGACACCTCCGTGTCCGTCACGCCGTGTGCCCGGACGTCCTCGCCCAGATAGGGACTCATCGCCTCGCCCGGCCGACTCGGGGGACACACCGTCCAGGCGGCGCCCAGTGCCACTCCGGCGTCGTGCGGGACGGGCGGGACGAACACGGCTCCCGGCAGTATGCCGTTGGCGCTGCAATTGAGTGCCACGCCTCCGGCCAGACAGAGTTCCGGCACGCCCGTCAGTTGTCGAGCCGTGGCGGCCAGGGACGTCACCGCGTCCTCGATCAGGCGCTGCGCGGTGTAGGCGACGAGCACGGCCGCCGGGTCCTCGGTCAGCCGGTGCGCCGGGACGCCGGGGCCGTCGGCCCCGGCGAGCTTGGCGTAGAGATCACGCCAGGAGGACACCGTGGCTCCGTAGTGGCGCCCGATCTCGTCGATCGTCGCGCTGTCGCGGCTCTCCGGCAGCGGGGGGACCGCCGGCCGGAGGTCACCGCCGTCGGTGTCGACCAGTGTCTCCACACAAAGCCCCAGCGCCCGTCCGTAGGCGGCCAGCCCCATGGTCTTGCCGGCGTTCAGGTGGTGGAAGCCGAGCCACTCCGAGGCGCCGTCGTACGCGTACCCCAGGGAGGCGGTGCGCGGCCAGTCGCGCTTGCGTTCTGGCTCGCGGCCGTAGGAGAACGACCAGATACTGGTCGACTCGTTCTCGCCGTTTCCGTCGACGACCAGTACGCCCGCCTCGGAGAACGGCGAGGCGTAGAAGGCGGACGCGGCATGCGCCCGGTGATGGGGGACGCGGACGATCTCGGGAAGCCGTCCGGGGAAGTCGAAGCCGGTGGCGTGCGTGGCCAGCTCGCGCTCGTCCGCGAAGAAGCCGGGGAACATCTGGTCGATGTTCCAGCCGATGGCGATCACGTCGACGTCGTCGATCGTGATTCCCGCCTGGTCGAGACAGAACCGCGCGGCCCCGACGGGTTTGTTGAAACCGTCACCGATCGCATGGCGGACTCTGTTGTGGCGCTCCTGCTCGGAGTAGGCGATGACGTTTCCGCCGCCGTCCACGATGCAGGCGGCCGCGTCGTGCCAGCCGGCGGGTGGGGCGTTCACACCAAGGATCCACATCTCGGTTCTCCCATGGCTCGTCGGAGGGGGACAGGGGGTTGCGGCTCGGGAACCGGAGCCGTTCGCTCATTCCCGGGCGAGCATCTGGCTCGGCGGTCGGAGCAGCGCGAGCGCGCGCAAGCTGCACGGCCGCAGGAAGTCACCGGCGACGAAGCCCTCCACGCCCTGCTGCCGCAATCGGGCGAGAACCACGGGGACGCGCCTCAGCAGGCCGCCGGCCTCCACGTAGCTGAGGGACATGTCCACGCCGTCAAGGTCGTTGGCCGCCTCCACCGACGCCCTGACGGCTCGTTCCACCGCGTTCTCCTCGGCCTCCCGGGCGATCCGCTCCCGGGCCCCGGCGCGCTCCGAGACGACGACGCGCTCGGGCACCAGCAGGGCACGCCGGAAGTCCAGGTGCGCCAGGAGGAACTCGCGGAGTTCGGCCGGCGTCGGGCCCCCGGGACGGGTGTCGACGTAGGCGACCGTCGTCCCGTCCGGCTCCACGCGGGCACTCGCGGTGGCCACCCCCTCATGGCTGCGCAGAATGTCCTCGGTGAGCCCGCGGTGGAACCACGATCCCCCGCGGGAGATCCAGCCCTCGCCGACGGACCGTGGCGTCAGACCGCTCGCTCGCCGTGCGTCGGCCGCCGAGAGGTCGCCGGCCGACGCGAGTTCCACGAGGATCGCCTCGACACCCCGGGCGATGCCGACGACCTCGGACTCGGCGAGGATCGCCTCGTTCGCCGCCAGGAAGATCTCGGGGCGGCCCCGCTCGCCCACGGACAGGGACATGTACAGGTTGAAGTCGTCGTAGTGTTCCTCGGGTCCCGTCTCCACCGTCACCGAACCGCCGCGGAGCAGCCCCCGCAGGTCGGCGGCGGCCGGTTCGGGCGCCGGACGGGACCACGCCGCGTCCGGGTCGGGCCCGAGGTTCACGAAGAGGGCGGATCGGCGCCATGTGCCGCGCTGACGGTTGATCAGGGAGTCGGCCTGCAGGAGGGCGTAGACATCGTATTGACTGTGCCGCGCGCACAGCCGCATCGCCTCGTGGGTCCTGTGCACGGCCTCTTCGAAGGAGGGGTCGTCCGAGAGGTCGATGTTCAGGATGATGTCCCGCATCACCGACGCGACGAGTCTCCTCGTACGCTCGGGCTCGCGTGCCGGCCAGGTGTACGACACAGGGACGACCGGCTGCCCGCAGACGGCGGCGAGGCAGACGGCCAGAGCCGTGAGGAATACCGGCGCAAGCGGCAGACGGTGCTTGCGGTGAATGACGTGGAGGGCCTCCCCGAGCGCCGGCGACAGCAGTCGCGCCCTCGTGTAGCGGACCCGCTCCGGTATGACGGCGGTGGGGAAGACACCCGCCGGGGCGGCGGAGATGACGCTCCGCCAGTGTTCGAGACACCTGCCGTCGTCGTCGGCCGCTTCCGCCAGGGCATGGTCGAGCGGCTGGCATTCGACGGGCGAAAGCGCCACGGGTCGGCCCGACGCCGCCGCCAGCAGGACCTCGGTGAGCTCTTCGCGAAGGACCTCCTGTCCCCGGTAGTCGATCGCGATGTGGGCGATGACCAGCAGGAGTTGCCGGCGCCCCCCGTCCCGCAGGATCACAGCGGCCCGCAGGGGCATCACGGTGAACACGTCGAACGGGGCATCGCAGAAGGCGTCCAGTCCCGCGGTCCGGGGGTGGTCGCCGGAGAGGTCGAACCGGCGCAGGGGGACGGGAGCCGGAGGCCGGACCAGCTGTGTCGGATCTCCCTTGGCGTCGGCGGGGAAGATCGTCCGCAGTACCTCGTGCCGCTCCACCATGAGGTCGACTGCCGCGCCGGCGTCCTCCAGGGGCAGACCGGCGGGCAGATCCAGCCACAGGCACTGACGGGGGTGACGTGCCCTTCCGTGCTTCCGGTAGTACAGCCACTCCTGCTGGGCTATGCCGTACTGGAGGGGGCCGTGCCGGACGGGGGTGTCAGTCATCGTGGTCTCCCTGCCTCGTCGCGCGGCCCGCGAGGACGGCGTGAGCGAGGTACGTGGGTTCGAGGCACCGTAAGGCGTTCGCCCGCCGCGGGGGCCACACGGGGCGACTGCCGACGGCGGCCCCGCGGCGGGCGGGGGCGGCCTGCGCCCGGCCGTCCCGCGGCGGATGTGTCCCAGGCCCACCGGTCGAGCCGCCGGACCGCTCGGGCGGGCGCCGCCGGTTCCCCGCGAGGGTCCGCGGCGCTCGGCACACCTCCGGCGCGGCTCCCCGGGGGAGGCCTCTCCCGCTCTTGCGCGGCCTCATCCCCGAACAGGCGAATGAGGCTGTCCCGGCGCGCTCGCGGGAGGGCGCACGATCGTCCACCGTCGCCCGGGACCCGCACGTCCGGACGGGACACTTCCTTGGACCATGGGCTCCACATCTCGGTGAGTTGTCACGGCCGTACAAGATCGAGCGCCATGTAGCCTGACACACTCACGAGGGGCCCACAAGCGCTTTCTACCGCAGGGCACGGACACCTCGGCGTGTGCGGCCGCCCGGCCGCGCACACGGCCCGGCCCGTCCGCGGCACTCCCCCACCCGCGCGCGGCGGGCCGTGAGCGGGACGCGATCGCGGCAGGCCGGCGCGAGCACATCCTCACGGAAATCTCAGGCCGCGCAGCACTCTTCCAAAGGGTCGCCCCATCTACGAGGCGCAGGATGCACGCGCAAAGATGGACAACTCAGGAAGGCGTGCCGTGGGCGTCTCGCACATATCGAACCGGTCCGAACAGCAGCCGGAGGGCTGGTCCCGGCGCGGGATCCTGACCGTGCTCGGGGCCGTCCCGGCCGTCGCGCTGACCGGATGCAGCTCCGGATCGGCGGACGCCTCGGAGAACACGACCGGGTCCGGGACGTCGGGCTCCGCGTCCACGAAGGCCTCGCCGGCCGTCAAGCAGCCGGTGATCTCGGTGACCCCCGCCGACGGCACCAAGAAGGCGGCCTTCACCCGCCCCGTCGAGGTCACCGTGACCGACGGCACCCTCGCCTCCGTGACGGTGGCGGGCAACGACGGCTCGACGCTCGAGGGCTCGCTCGACGAGGCGGGGACGACGTGGACGTCCACGGCCCACCCGTACTCGGGAACGAAGTACACGGTCACCGCGCAGGCGGAGGGCGCCGCCGCGCAGACCGCCACCTTCACCACCAAGTCCCCGGGCGAGACCTTCGTCGGCTACTTCACCCCCGAGGCGAACTCCACCTCCGGCGTGGGCATGCCGGTCTCGGTCAACTTCTCGCACGCCGTGTCCGACAAGGCGGCCGTGGAGAAGGCGATCACGGTGACAGCCGAGCCGGCCGTGGAGATCGTCGGGCACTGGTTCAGCGCCACCCGGCTGGACTTCCGGCCGAAGACGTACTGGGCGGCCGGGACGACGATCACCCTCGGTCTGCGGTTGAAGGACGTCGAGGGATCGAATGGCGTATACGGTATGCAGTCGAAGGACGTCACGTTCCACATCGGCCGCGCGCAGATCAGCACCGTGGACCTGTCCAGCAAGAAGATGACGGTCGTGCGGGACGGCGCGACCCTGGCCACCTACCCCGTCTCAGGCGGCGACTCCGACCACACCACCTGGTCCGGGATCATGGTGATCAGCGAGCGCTTCAAGCAGACCCGGATGGAGTCCTCCACGGTCGGCCTCGGCGACGAGTACGACATCTCCGACGTCCCGCACGCCCAGCGCCTGACCACCTCCGGCACCTTCGTCCACGGCAACTACTGGGCCTCGGCCTCGATATTCGGCAGCCGGAACACCAGCCACGGCTGCGTCGGCCTGCACGACGCCAAGGGCGCGAACGACAGCTCCGTCGCGGGCTACGAGTTCTACGCGAGTTCGATGCTCGGCGACGTGGTGATCGTCAAGAACTCGGGCGAGAAGACCGTCGACGCGGCCAACGGGCTCAACGGCTGGAACCTCTCCTGGGCGGACTGGACCGCGGGCAGCGCGCTTTAGCACGTTTGCGTGGTTCAACCCGTGAACTTCCTTGCCACGAAAGGACTTTCCTTGCTTTAAGTCTTGACGGCCTCCAGCGCGGAGAGCACATTGGGCCCACTTTGAGAGCGCTCTCAACCACTCTCGAAGTCACCCGCGCCCATCACTTCCGTACCCGAGAGGCACCCCCCATGAGTGCAACCTCCGGCATACCCGGACGGCGACGCGCACTCGTCGCCGTGCTCAGCACCCTCGGCCTGGCGGCCGCCGCCGCGGCGGCCGTCACCCTGCCCGCGAACGCCTCCGCGCCCACGCCCCCGTCCGGCTGGACGCAGGTCTTCCTCGACGACTTCACCGGCGCCGCGGGCACCGGGGTGAACACCTCCAACTGGCAGTACAGCACCGGGACCTCGTATCCGGGCGGGCCTGCCAACTGGGGCACCGGCGAGGTCGAGACGATGACCAACAGCACCAACAACGTCTCGCTCGACGGCAACGGCAACCTGCGCATCACCCCGCTGCGCGACTCCGCGGGCCGCTGGACCTCGGGCCGCATCGAGACCAACCGCACCGACTTCCAGCCCCCGTCCGGCGGCAAGCTGCGGGTGGAGGCCCGCATCCAGATGCCGAACGTGACCGGCACCGCCGCCGAGGGCTACTGGCCCGCCTTCTGGGCGCTCGGCGCGCCCTACCGCGGCAACTACCAGAACTGGCCGGGCGTCGGCGAGCTGGACATCATGGAGAACGTCCAGGGCCTGAACAAGGTCTGGTCCACGATGCACTGCGGCACCAACCCGGGCGGCCCGTGCAACGAGACCACCGGCATCGGCAACTCCGTCGCGTGTCCGAACACCACCTGCCAGTCCGGCTTCCACACCTACAGCATGGAGTGGGACCGCTCGGTGAGCCCCGAGGCGATCCGGTTCTACGTCGACGGCGTCAACTACCACACCGTCACGGCGAACCAGGTCGACGCCACGACGTGGACCAACGCCACGAACCACGGCTACTTCGTGATCCTGAACGTCGCGATGGGCGGCGGCTTCCCGGACGCCTTCGGCGGCGGTCTGGACGCCGACACCCAGCCGGGTCACCCGATGGTGGTGGACTACGTGCAGGTGCTCCAGGCCGCGGGTGGTGGGAGCGGTACCACACCCCCGCCGTCCGGCAGCCGCGACGCCTACGGCACGATCCAGGCCGAGTCGTACGACAGCCACTCCGGCACGGTCACCGAGACGACCACGGACACCGGGGGCGGCCAGGACATCGGCTCCCTCGCGAACGGCGACTACGCGCTCTACAAGGGCGTCACCTTCGGTTCCTCGGCGGCGACCCAGTTCAGCGCCCGGGTCGCCAGCGGTGCGGCCGGCGGGGTCAGCGGACTGGTCGAGGTGCGTCTCGACAGCCGTACCGCCGCACCCGTCGGCAGCTTCGCGGTGGCCAACACCGGCGGCTGGCAGTCGTGGCGGACGATCCCGGCGAACATCAGCGCCGTCACCGGCACCCACGACGTCTATCTGACCTTCACCAGCGGCCAGCCGGCGGACTTCGTGAACGTCAACTGGTTGACCTTCGGCCACTGAGCGAAGGCCGCGCGGCGCCGCGCG
The DNA here is from genome assembly GCF_032248645.1 of Streptomyces zaehneri. Lineage (NCBI taxonomy): Bacteria > Bacillati > Actinomycetota > Actinomycetes > Kitasatosporales > Streptomycetaceae > Streptomyces > Streptomyces zaehneri. The sequence goes on along the minus strand of NZ_JASTTJ010000006.1, from coordinate 191,755 downwards.
GTCGGCCCGTCCCAGGTCCGGAACCCCCGGCAGGCACACACCCCGGTCGCCTCAGCGCAGTTCCGCGCGAAAGGCCACCGGGGTGTTTCCCGTGTGCAGTTGGAAGAACTTGGAGAAGTTCGCCGGGTCGGGGAAGCCCACCGCCGCACCGACCCGGCCGATCGGCAGGTCCGTGTGGGCCAGGAGCCGCTTCGCCTCCAGGACGACCCGCTTGTCGATGAAACCCTTCGGCGTCTCGCCGGTGGCGGCGCGGACCGCTCGCACGAGGGTACGGCGGGAGTATCCGAGCGCGTCGGCGTAGGCGCTGACGCTGTGATTGGTGGCGAAGTCCCGCTCCACGGCGTCCCGGAACAGGGTGAACGTGGTGTCGGCTTGGCTCCGCGCCGCCTCCGCGCTGCTCGCCGCGAGGTGCGCCAGCCGCAGCAGGAACGCGGTGAGGGAGTGCCGCAGCACCGCCGTGTGCAGGCTCAGCGGCAGCGTGCCGTCGGCGCCGCCGTCGTCGTACTCCCCGCGCAGGTACGTCAGCGCCGCGCGCAGGCCCGCGAGCTGGCCCTCGTCCGGGTGCAGCAGCGGCGGCAGATCGTAGCGGTACAGGCCGGCGGCCTCGACGGTGGCACGCGGCAGGAAACCGGGCTGCATGGTCAGCACCGTTCCGCGGTACCCGCTCGACCTCGAGAAGCGGTGGACCTGGCCCGGGCGGATCCACAGCACGTCGCCGGCCGTCGCCTCGTGCTCGGCGAAGTCGATCATGTGGCGGACCGGACCGTCGTCGAAGAGCATCACCACATGGAAGTCGATGCGGTGCACACGGTCCAGCGGCGCGTCGGTGTGCCAGGTGCGACCGGTGCCCATGGGGCCCACCTGCATGCCGACGCCACCGACGCTGAGTTCGACGGGAAAGGGAAAGGTTCTGATGCCCTCACCGGCGCCGCCTTGGGTACGTGTGTCCACCATGTCCATCTCGTGCCGCCCAGTTGCCGACCCGTTGCGCTCATGTGTCGCCGACGGGTGTCCCACTTTCACCACAGGCTGACACAGGGAGACCTTCCTTCGTAAAAGTCAGACTTTTAGTTTTGAACGCAACCGAGCAGATGACTCGCTCCTATCGAGGATTTCTTGAAGATGAGCACGCAGATACCGAACAACTTCGAGTGGACCGAACTTGACCGGCGTGCCGTCGACACCGCACGCCTTCTGGCAGCGGATGCCGTGCAGCAGGTGGGCAACGGACACCCCGGAACGGCCATGAGCCTGGCTCCCGTCGCGTACACGATCTTTCAGAAGGTGATGCGACACGACCCGGCGGACCCCGAGTGGACGGGCCGTGACCGCTTCGTCCTGTCCCCCGGCCACACCTCGCTGACCCTCTACACCCAGCTCTTCCTCTCCGGCTACGAGCTGGAGCTGGCGGACCTCAAGAGCTTCCGTACGCACGGCTCGAAGACGCCCGGCCATCCCGAGTACGGTCACACCGCCGGTGTCGAGACCACCACCGGGCCGCTCGGCCAGGGCGTCGCCAACGCCGTCGGCATGGCCATGGCGGCCCGTTACGAGCGCGGCCTGTTCGACCCCGACGCCCCGCAGGGCGAGTCGCCGTTCGACCACACCGTCTGGGGCATCGTCTCGGACGGCGACCTGGAGGAGGGCGTCTCCGCCGAGGCCTCCTCGCTCGCCGGCCACCAGAAGCTCGGCAACCTCGTCTTCGTCTACGACGACAACCACATCTCCATCGAGGGCGACACCGCCACCGCCTTCTCCGAGGACGTGCTGAAGCGGTACGAGGCCTACGGCTGGCACACGCAAGCCGTGGAGCCGACCGAGGACGGCGACGTCGACGTGCCCGCCCTGTACGCGGCCCTGAGGACGGCCCAGGCCGAGACCGGGCGCCCCTCGATCATCTCGCTGCGCACGATCATCGCCTGGCCCGCGCCGAACGCCCGGAACACCGAGGCCTCCCACGGCTCGGCCCTCGGCGCGCAGGAGATCGCCGCCACCAAGCGCCTCCTCGGATTCGACCCGGAACGCAGCTTCGAGGTCTCCGACGAGGTCCTCGCGCACACCCGGGCCGCGCTCGACCGGGGCGCCGAGGCCCACGCGGCCTGGGACAAGCAGCTGGAGAAGTGGCGCGGCGCCGACCCCGGGCGCGCCCAGCTGTTCGACCGGGTCCTCGCCGGTCAGCTGCCCGAGGGCTGGCAGGACGCGCTGCCGGTGTTCGAGCCCGGCAAGCAGGTCGCCACCCGCGCCGCCTCCGGCAAGGTGCTCCAGTCGCTCGGGGCGGTCCTGCCCGAACTGTGGGGCGGCTCCGCCGACCTGGCCGGTTCCAACAACACCACCATCGACAAGAGGTCGTCGTTCCTCCCCGAGGGCAACCCGCTGCCGGAGGCGAGCCCGTACGGCCGCACCGTCCACTTCGGCATCCGTGAGTTCTCGATGGCCGCGGAGATGAACGGCATCGCGCTGCACGGCAACACCCGCGTCTACGGCGGCACCTTCCTGGTGTTCTCGGACTACATGCGCAACGCCGTCCGGATGTCGGCGCTGATGCAGCTGCCGGTGACCTACGTGTGGACGCACGACTCCGTCGGCCTCGGCGAGGACGGCCCGACCCACCAGCCGGTGGAGCACCTGGCCTCGCTGCGTGCCATCCCGGGCCTGAACGTCGTCCGCCCGGCCGACGCCAACGAGACGGCGATCGCCTGGGCCGAGATCCTGAAGCGGCACGCCACCAGGCCGGCCCCGCACGGTCTGGCGCTGACCCGTCAGGGCGTGCCGACGTACGCGCCGAACCCGGACGCGGCGAAGGGCGGTTACGTCCTGGTGGAGTCCTCGACCGCGACCCCCGAGGTCGTCCTCGTCGCCACCGGCTCCGAGGTGCAGCTGGCCGTCGCCGCGCGCGAGACGCTGGAGGCCGAGGGCATCGGCGTCCGGGTGGTGTCGATGCCGTCCGTGGAGTGGTTCGAGGAGCAGCCGCGTGAGTACCGCGACGGCGTCCTGCCGCCGTCGGTGAAGGCCCGCGTCGCCGTCGAGGCGGGCATCGGTCTCACCTGGCACCGCTTCGTGGGGGACGCCGGACGCATCGTCTCCCTCGAGCACTTCGGCGCCTCCGCCGACGCACAGACCCTGTTCGCCGCCTACGGCTTCACCGCCGAGAACGTCGCCGCCGCGGCCAGGGAATCCCTTGCCGCAGCGCGTGGTTGATCCGACTGCCGGAAAGAAGATGATCGAAGTGACCGAAGCAACCGCGACCGCGGGAGCGCTGGACCGCCTGTCGGACGAGGGCGTCTCCATCTGGCTGGACGACCTGTCGCGCAAGCGGATCGCCTCCGGCAACCTCGCCGAACTCGTCGAGACGAAGAACGTCGTCGGCGTCACCACCAACCCGTCCATCTTCCAGGCCGCGATCGGCTCCGGCGAGGGGTACGAGGAGCAGCTCGCCGACCTCGCGGTGCGGGGCGTCACGGTCGACGAGGCCGTACGGATGATGACGACGGCCGACGTGCGGTCCGCAGCCGATATCCTGCATTCTGTATACACGGCGACGGGTGGCCGTGACGGCCGGGTCTCCATCGAGGTCGACCCCCGTCTGGCCCATCACACCGCCGCCACCGTCGCCGAGGCCAAGCAGCTCGCCTGGCTCGTCGACCGCCCCAACGTCATGATCAAGATCCCGGCGACCCGGGCCGGTCTCCCGGCGATCACCGAGGTCATCGGCCTCGGCATCAGCGTCAACGTCACGCTGATCTTCTCGCTGGAGCGCTACCGCGAGGTCATCGACGCCTATCTGGCGGGCCTGGAGAAGGCCGCCGCCAGGGGCCTGGACCTGTCCACGATCCACTCGGTGGCCTCCTTCTTCGTCTCCCGCGTCGACGCCGAGATCGACAAGCGGCTGACCGTGCTCGGCACCGACGCGGCCCTCGCGCTGAGGGGAAGGGCGGCCCTCGCCAACGCGCGGCTGGCCTACGCGGCGTACGAGGAGGTCTTCGCGGGCGACCGCTGGGCCGCGCTCACCGGCGCCGGGGCGAACAGGCAGCGTCCGCTGTGGGCATCCACCGGTGTGAAGGATCCTGCATACAAGGACACGCTGTATGTGGACGATCTGGTGGCACCGGGCACGGTCAACACCATGCCCGAGGCCACGCTGAACGCCACCGCCGACCACGGCGACATCACCGGGGACACGGTCACCGGCGGCTACGCCCAGGCGCGTGCCGACCTCGCCGCCGTGGAGGCCCTCGGCATCTCCTACGACGAGGTCGTCACCCGGTTGGAGGAGGAGGGTGTCGCCAAGTTCGCGGTGGCGTGGCAGGACCTTCTGGACGCGGTCACGAAGTCGCTGATGAGCAAGGGAGTTGACGCGGAATGAGCACCAGCAGTCTCGACGCGGCCTGGGAGAACCCCCTGCGGGACGCCCGCGACCGGCGCCTGCCTCTCGTCGCGGGCCCCTCCGGCCTCGTCATCTTCGGCGTGACCGGCGACCTGTCCCGCAAGAAGCTGATGCCGGCGGTCTACGACCTCGCCAACCGCGGTCTGCTCCCGCCGGGCTTCTCGCTCGTCGGCTTCGCCCGCCGCGACTGGGAGGACCAGGACTTCGCGCAGGTCGTCCACGACGCGGTGCGCGAGCACTCCCGGACGCCGTTCCGCGAGGAGGTCTGGCAGCAGCTCGCCGAGGGCATGCGGTTCGTCCCCGGCGACTTCGACGACGACACGGCGTTCAAGCAGCTGCGGGACGCCGTCGAGGAGCTGGACTCCTCCCGCGGCACGGGCGGCAACTTCGCCTTCTATCTCTCCGTACCGCCGAAGTTCTTCCCCAAGGTGGTCGCGCAGCTCAAGAAGCACGGGCTGGCGAAGGGGCCGCAGGGGTCCTGGCGTCGGGCCGTCATCGAGAAGCCCTTCGGGCACGACCTCGCCAGCGCGCAGGAACTGAACGCGGTCGTGCACGACGTGTTCGAGCCGGACCAGGTCTTCCGCATCGACCACTACCTCGGCAAGGAGACCGTCCAGAACATCCTGGCGCTGCGCTTCGCCAACACCATGTTCGAGCCGATCTGGAACCGGTCGTACGTCGACCACGTGCAGATCACGATGGCCGAGGACATCGGCATCGGCGGCCGGGCCGGCTACTACGACGGCATCGGCGCCGCCCGTGACGTCATCCAGAACCACCTGCTCCAGCTGATGGCCCTGACGGCCATGGAGGAGCCCGCCGCCTTCGACGCGAACGCGCTGCTCACCGAGAAGCTCAAGGTGCTCAGGGCGGTGAAGCTGCCCGAGGAGCTGGGCAGGCACACCGTGCGGGGCCAGTACGCGGGCGCCTGGCAGGGCGGCGCGAAGGTGCTCGGCTACCTGGAGGAGGACGGCATCGACCCGTCCTCCACGACGGACACGTACGCCGCCGTGAAACTGAACGTCGACAACCGCCGCTGGGCGGGTGTGCCGTTCTACCTGCGGACCGGCAAGCGCCTCGGCCGCCGGGTCACCGAGATCGCGGTGGTCTTCCAGCGCGCTCCGCACTCCCCCTTCGACTCCACCGCGACCGAGGAGCTCGGCCAGAACGCCATCGTGATCCGAGTCCAGCCGGACGAGGGCATCACGGTCCGCTTCGGCTCCAAGGTGCCGGGCACCTCGATGGAGATCCGGGACGTCACGATGGACTTCGCGTACGGCGAGTCCTTCACCGAGTCCAGCCCGGAGGCGTACGAGCGGCTCATCCTGGACGTGCTGCTCGGCGACGCCAACCTGTTCCCGCGCCACCAGGAAGTGGAAGAGTCCTGGAAGATCCTCGACCCGATCGAGGAGTACTGGGCACGGCACGGCAAGCCCGCGCAGTACACCTCGGGAAGCTGGGGACCCGAGGAAGCCGACGAGATGCTCGCACGAGACGGACGGAGCTGGCGCAGGCCATGAAGATCGACCTGACCGACACCACGGCAAGCAAGATCAACAAGGCGTTGGTGCGGGGTCGCCGCGCCATCGGCACACCGGCCGTGGGCATGGTTCTGACGATGGTCATCGTCACGGACGAGGAGAACGCCTACGACTCGATCAAGGCGGCCGAGGAGGCCTCGCACGAGCACCCCTCGCGCACCCTGGTCGTCATCAAGCGGCACGCCCGCAGCCCGCGCGACCGCACCACCGCCCGTCTCGACGCCGAGGTGCGGGTGGGCGCCGACGCGGGCACCGGCGAGACGGTCATCCTGCGGACGTACGGCGAGGTGTCCGACCACGCCGACTCCGTCGTCCTGCCGCTGCTGCTGCCGGACGCGCCGGTGGTCGTGTGGTGGCCGGTGGACGCGCCGGTGAACCCCGCCAAGGACCCGCTGGGCGCCCTCGCGCAGCGCAGGATCACCGACATGTACGCCGTCGAGCGGCCGCTGACGGCCCTGGAGACGCGCGTGAAGTCGTACGCGCCCGGCGACACCGACCTCGCCTGGACCCGGCTCACCCCGTGGCGCTCGATGCTCGCGGCGGCCCTGGACCAGGCCCAGGCGCCGATCATCTCGGCGGCCGTCGAGAGCGAGGCCGACAACCCCAGCGCCGAGCTGCTCGCGCGCTGGCTGGAGGCCCGGCTGAACGTCGTGGTCGACCGGGTCGTCACCGCGGGCCCGGTCGTCACGGCCGTCCGGCTCGGCACCGAAAGGGGCGAGATCGTCATCGACCGCCCCGAGGGCCCGCTCGCCACGCTCACGCTGCCCGGCCAGCCCTCCCGCACCCTGGCGCTGAAGGTCCGCGCCACCTCCGAACTCATCGCCGAGGAGCTCAGGCGCCTCGACGCGGACGAGATGTACGCCGTCGCCCTGCGCGGCGAGGGCACCAAGGAGACCCCCTCCCATGTCTGACACCCCCCGGCTCGACCAGCGGCCCGAGTGGACCGCGCTGAAGGACCACCGTGCCCGGTGGCAGACCGACCTGCGGGAGCTGTTCGCGGCGGACCCCGAGCGCGCGGAGCGGTACGTGGTGCGCGTCGGCGACCTGCGCATCGACTTCTCCAAGAACCTGGTCACCGACGAGACGCTCGCCCTGCTGCGCGAACTCGCCGCCGCCACCGACGTGTTCGGGCTGCGCGACGCCATGTTCCGCGGCGACAGGATCAACATCACCGAGGACCGCGCGGTCCTGCACACCGCGCTGCGGGCCCCCACGGGCACCGTCGTCGAGGTCGACGGCGAGGACGTCGTCCCCCAGGTCCACGCCGTGCTCGGCAGGATGAGCGGCTTCGCCGACCGCGTGCGCTCCGGCGAGTGGACCGGCCACACGGGCCGCCGGATCCGCAATGTCGTCAACATCGGCATCGGCGGCTCCGACCTGGGTCCCGCGATGGCCTACGAGGCACTGCGGGCCTACACGGACCGCTCGCTGACCTTCCGGTTCGTCTCCAACGTCGACGGCGCCGATCTCCACGAGGCGGTCCACGACCTGGATCCCGCCGAGACGCTGTTCGTCGTCGCCTCCAAGACCTTCACCACGATCGAGACGATCACCAACGCCACCTCGGCCCGCACCTGGCTGCTGACCGGGCTGGGCGGCGAGGAGAAGGCGGTCGCGAAGCACTTCGTCGCGCTGTCCACGAACGCCGAGAAGGTCGCCGACTTCGGCATCGACACGGCCAACATGTTCGAGTTCTGGGACTGGGTCGGCGGACGCTACTCCTTCGACTCGGCGATCGGCCTGTCGCTGATGATCGCCATCGGCCCGGCGCGGTTCCGGGAGCTGCTCGACGGGTTCAGGATCGTCGACGACCACTTCCGCACCGCGCCCGCCGAGGCCAACGCCCCACTGATCCTCGGCCTGTTGGGCATCTGGTACGGCAACTTCTTCGACGCGCAGTCGCACGCCGTGCTCCCCTACAGCCACTACCTCTCGAAGTTCACCGCCTACCTCCAGCAGCTCGACATGGAGTCCAACGGCAAGTCGGTGGACCGCGAGGGCCGGCCCGTGCGGTGGCAGACCGGCCCGGTGGTGTGGGGCACTCCGGGCACCAACGGGCAGCACGCCTACTACCAGTTGATCCACCAGGGCACGAAGCTGATCCCGGCCGACCTGATCGGCTTCGCCCGTCCCCTCGACGAGCTGAGCGGCGAACTCAAGGCGCAGCACGATCTGTTGATGGCCAACCTGTTCGCGCAGGGGCAGGCCCTCGCCTTCGGCAAGACCGCCGAGGAGGTCCGGTCGGAGGGCGTGCCCGAGGAGCAGGTGGCGCACCGCACCTTCCAGGGCAACCACCCCACCACCACGATCCTCAGCCCCGAGCTGACCCCGTCGGTGCTCGGTCAGCTCATCGCCCTCTACGAGCACAAGGTGTTCGTGCAGGGCGCCGTGTGGGACATCGACTCCTTCGACCAGTGGGGCGTGGAGCTCGGCAAGGTGCTCGCCAAGCGCGTCGAACCCGCCCTCACCGAGGGCGCCGAGGTGCCCGGCCTCGATCCCTCCACCGCCGCTCTCGTCGCCGCCTACCGCGAACTCAGGAAGTAGTGAACTGACATGACATCGATGCAGCTGGGCCTGATCGGTCTCGGCAAGATGGGCGGCAACATGCGCGAGCGCATCCGCCGCGCCGGCCACACCGTCATCGGCTACGACCGCAACCCCGAGGTCTCCGACGTCAGCGGTCTCGCCGAACTCGTCGACAAGCTCGAAGCGCCGCGCACCGTCTGGGTGATGGTCCCGGCCGGCGAGGCCACCCAGTCCGTCATCGACGAGCTCGGCGGCCTGCTCCAGAGCGGCGACACGGTCGTCGACGGCGGCAACTCCCGCTGGACGGACGACGAGAAGCACGCCAAGGAGCTCGGCGCCAAGGGCATCGGCTTCGTCGACGCCGGTGTGTCCGGCGGCGTCTGGGGCCTGCAGAACGGCTACGCCCTGATGGTCGGCGGCGACGTCGCGCACGTCGCCAAGGTGCAGCCGATCTTCGACGCGCTCAAGCCGGAGGGCCCGTACGGCTACGTCCACGCGGGCAAGGTGGGCGCCGGGCACTTCTCGAAGATGGTCCACAACGGCATCGAGTACGCCATGATGCAGGCGTACGCCGAGGGCTGGGAGCTCCTCGAGAAGGTGGACTCCGTGGAGAACGTGCGCGAGGTCTTCCGGTCCTGGCAGGAGGGCACGGTCATCCGGTCCTGGCTGCTGGACCTGGCCGTCAACGCCCTCGACGAGGACGTGCACCTCGACAGGCTGCGCGGCTACGCGGAGGACTCCGGCGAGGGCCGCTGGACGGTCGAGGCCGCCATCGACAACGCCGTGCCGCTGCCCGCCATCACGGCGTCGCTGTTCGCGCGGTTCGCCTCCCGTCAGGAGGACTCGCCGCAGATGAAGATGATCGCGGCGCTGCGCAACCAGTTCGGCGGCCACGCCGTCGAGTCGGCGGAGAAGTAGGCCCGGCCGTGGGGGATCTGCTGCTGGTCCGCCACGGGGAGACCGAGTGGAGCGTGTCGGGACAGCACACCGGCTTCACCGACCTGCCCCTCACCGAACACGGTGAGGAACAGGCCAAGTCGCTCGCTCCGCTCCTCTCCGGCCGGACCTCCTGCCTCGCTCTGACCAGCCCGCTGCACCGCGCGGTCCGCACCGCCGAACTCGCGGGCGTCGCCGGGGCCGTACCCGAACCCGACCTGCACGAGTGGGACTACGGCGCCTACGAGGGCATCACCACCGTCGAGATACACCGCACCCGTCCCACCTGGGACCTGTGGACGGACGGCGTGCCGCCCGGCCCTGACGGCCATCCCGGCGAGTCGCCCGAGGAGATCGGCCGGCGCGCCGACCGGGTGCTGTCACGGGTGGACGCGGCACTCCAGAACCGCGGCGGTGACGCCGTGCTGGTCGCGCACGGACACTTCCTGCGCGTCCTGACCGCGCGTCGGCTGGGACTCCCGCCCGCCGAGGGACGGTTGTTCCAGCTGGCGACGGGCACGGTCAGCCGTCTGTCGACGGAGCACGGACGGCCCGTGATCGCCGAATGGAACCTCCGGCCATAGCCGGTTGACACCGCTCGGCAAGGCCCGCCAGAGTCGCGGCTGATGGAGATCAACGATCTGACACCGGCCGAACAGCGACTCTGGCGGGCCTTCGCCACGGGTCGGACCGTGGATTTCCGGACGCAGGGCGAGGAGAACGGTCCCGAACGCAGCGTACGGGCGGCCGTGTTGCGGGCGCTGCTCCTCAACGGCCCCCGCGAACCGGGGGAGATAGCCGCCCTCAAGGTGGCCGGGGCGCGCGTCACCGGTCTTCTCGACCTGCGGTACGCGGCCGTCGACAGCATGATCCGCCTGGTCCACTGCCGCTTCGACGAGGCCCCGCGGCTGGTGGGCGCCCAGCTCAACTACGTCAGCCTGCGCGACTGCGAGCTGCCCGGTCTGGACGCGTCGCACACCCGGATCGACGGGGGCCTGCGGCTGACCCGCTGCCGGGTCGGCGGCCAGGTACACCTCAGCAGGGCGCAGATCTCGGGTGCGTTGTACCTCGACGGGGCGGAGGTCACCGCGACGGACCCCACGGAGCCCGTCCTCCAGCTCAACCAGGTTCTCATCGACGACGACCTCTGCGCCCGCGGACTGCGCACCCGGGGGCTGATCCGGCTCGACGGCGCCTCCGTCACCGGCTCGATCGACCTGGAGGACGCCGAACTGGACAACCCCGGCGCGCATGTGCTGAACGCGGAGTCCCTCGACGTGGGGGCCAACCTGCTGGGCCGGCGGCTGCGCGCACACGGCCGGATCGATCTGCGCGGCTCCCGCATCCCCGGCCGGCTGGACCTGCTGCGTACCACGTTGTCCAACCCGGGCGGCACCGCGCTGCGGGCCAGCAGCTGCGTCATAGGGGAGCTGTGGCTGCGCGAGGGTCCTCCGATCGAGGGCCGGCTCAATCTGCGGCGCGCCGAGGTGGGCCAGCTCCAGCTGGAGCCGGAGATGCTGCCCGACCAGGTCCGGCTGCTGGATCTCACCTACACCTTCCTCACCCCGCACGAGCCCGCCGAGCGGCGGCTGCCGATGCTGGAGCGCGACGACGGCGCCTTCGACCCGCATGCCTACGAGCAGTTGACGGGCGCCTACCGCCGCATCGGCGACGACCGTGCGGCCCGGGTGGTGCAGCTGGCCAAGCAGCGCCGGCATCGCGGCACCCTGCCCTGGTACGGCCGGGCGTGGGGCCACCTCCAGGACGCGGCCGTCGGCTACGGGTTCCGCCCGCTGCGGGCCGCCGCCTGGCTGCTGTCCCTGCTGGCGGTCGGCTCGATCACGTACGCCGGGCACCACCCGCCCCCGCTCAAGGCGGGTGAGGCACCCGAATTCAACCCGGTCTTCTACACCCTCGACCTGCTGCTGCCCGTGATCTCCTTCGGCCAGGAGAGCGCGTTCGCGCCGGCCGGCTGGTACCAGTCGCTGTCCTACGTCCTCATCGTGACCGGCTGGATCCTGGCCACGACGGTCGTCGCCGGCGTGACCAGGACGGTCAGCCGGCAGTAGATCAGCGTGCGGCGTGCTGGGCGGCCAGCCGCACCGGCGCGTTGGCGGCGCCGTACCCCTGGTATCCGCCGTCGCGCTGGACCAGTTCGAAGAAGACCCGGCCGACGGTGTGCGTGTAGCAGTGCCGGAAGACGCCGTGCGCGTCACGGTCGTAGAGGATGCCGAGGTCGCGGTAGGTGTCCAGCTCGCCGTCGGCGAACTCGAAGCGGGCCGCGAGGTCGTCGTAGTAGTTCGCCGGGATGGACAGCAGGCGCCCGCCGGCCTCGGTGAACCGGCGGGCCGCGCCGACCACGTCGTCGGTGGCCAGCGCGATGTGCCGGGCGTGCGCGTTGTCGTCACCGGGGGCCGCGCCGACGGTGAGCGGGAAGCGGACGCTGCCGTCGGCGTTGGTGACGGCGCGGCTGCGCAACAGCCCGTAGGGGTCGGCGACGTCGACGCTCTCCTGGGCGTCGAGGCCGAGGACACCGCGGTGGAAGAGGACCGCCTCGTCGAAGTGGTGCCAGGGCTGGGTGAGCGCCACGTGGTCGATGCGGACGGCGTCCGAGGCGGCCGGGGCGTGCGGTACGTCCACGAAGTCGGCGCGCCAGTTGGGCAGTTCGGGCCGGTTCGTCGCGCAGAGGAAGAGTTCCGTGCCGTCGGGCGCGGCGACGGCGTCGAGCGGGGCGTCCTCGGGGGCGCGACGGCGGGGCAGGACGGGGGCGAGCAGCGCCTCGGCGCGGCGGGCGGCCGCCGCGGGGTCCGGTGACTCCAGGCCGAGCGCGGTCAGGGTGGTGCCGTCGTTGGGGGTCCCCCCGCGCGAGCGAAGCCGAAAGCGGGGGAGGACGGCCGGACCGGTGTTGACCAGGACCCGGGCCTCGCCCTGCTCCCACAGCTCGACGGGTTTGCCGCGGTGGCGGGCGGTGCGGGCGAAGCCGAGGCCGGTGAGGAGCGCGCCGACGGGTTCGGCGTCGTGGGTGACCAGTTCGGCGAAGGCGACCCCGGTGGGGGCGGCGGGCGCGGGCAGGGCCCGGACGCCGGCCTCCTCCTGGAGGATCAGCAGGGAGCGGCGGGCGTCCACTGCGGTCGGCCCCGCCTCGGCCTGCCGGAAGACGTCGTTGAAGACCTCGAGCGAGAGCGGCCCGTCGTAACCGGTGCGCAGGACGTGCTCCACCAGGCCCGCGACGTCGAAGCCGCCCTGCCCGGGGAAGCAGCGGTGGTGGCGGCTCCACTGCAGGACGTCCATGCCGAGCAGCGGGGCGTCGGCCAGCTGGAGGAAGAAGATCTTCTCGCCGGGGATGTCCTCGATGCCGTCGAGGTCCTTCGGACCGGAGCTCCGGGACAGGATGTGGAAGCTGTCCAGGCAGGTGCCGAGCGCGGGGTGGCCGGCCGCCTCGACGATGCGCCAGGCGTGGTCGTAGGTGCTGACGTGCCGTCCCCAGGCGAGCGCCTCATAGGCCACGCGGATGCCGAAGTCCTGCGCCAGGTCGGCCAGTTCGCTCAGCTGCCCGGCGGCGAGCGCGTCGTCGTCGGCCGCGAGCGGGGAGACGCTGGAGCAGACCAGGACGGTGTCCGCGCCGAGCCTGTCCATCAGCTCGAACTTGTGCCGGGCGCGGCGCAGGTTACGGGCGAACTCCTCGGCCGGCACCGCCTCGATGTCCCGCATCGGCTGGTAGAGATCGATGCTCAGGCCCAGGTCGGCGCAGCGGGCGCGGATCTCCTCCGGAGTGAGGGGACTCGCGAGCAGGTCGTTCTCGAAGATCTCGACGCCGTCGAAACCGGCCCGGGCGGCGGCCGTGAGCTTCTCGGTGAGGGATCCGCTGAGGGAGACGGTGGCTATCGACGTACGCACGGTCATGCTCCTTCGAGGGCTGGGTCGCGACCCGTCGGGGCGCGGGGCGGGACACTCCTGCGGCTCCGCCACGTGGGCGTCCCGTCGGGGCACGGGGCGGGACACTCCTGCGGCTCCGCCGCGTGGGCGCGGTCTGCCGCGAACGGCCCGCGGCGGTCATGGGGTGCGGTCCGGGGCCTTCGCACGCACTGGCCCGCGGCTGTCACTGGGCGTGCCCCGCGGCCTTCGCACGCACTGGCCCGCGGCTGTCACTGGGCGTGCCCCGCGGCCTTCGCACGCAATGGCCCACGGCCGTCACGGGGCGTGCCCCGCGGGCCTTCGCACGCAATGGCCTGCGGCCGTCATACGGCATGGCCCGCCGAGTGCTCCGCGCCACGGGCCATCTCCGCGAAGTCGTCCAGCATGCCGGCGCTGTCCGGCTCGCGGCCGGTGAACAGCCGGAAAGCGTCCACGGCCTGGAAGACGGCCATGCCGCCCCCGTCCAGAGTGGCGCAGCCGACCGCGCGCGCGGTGCGCAGCAGCTCGGTCTCCAGCGGACGGTAGACCACCTCGGCGACCCACAGGTCGGGGCGCAGCAGCCCGGCCGGGAAGGGCAGGCCGGGGTGGGCGGCCATGCCGGTGGGAGTGGCGTGCACGACACCGTCGGCCCGTGCGAGCAGATCGGCCAGCCGGTCGGGGCCCGCGGCCGCGGCCCGGCCGGGTCCGAAGTGCCGGTTGAGGGCACCGGCGAGATCCGCGGCCCGGTCGGCCAAGGCGTCCACGACGGTGACCTGGCCGGCGCCCAGCGTGAGGGTGGCGTGCGCGACGGCGGCGCCCGCCCCTCCGGCGCCCAGCTGCACCACCCGCTCCAGCGGCGCGTCGGGCAGACCACGCGCGAAAGAGGCGGCGAAACCGGTTACGTCGGTGTTGTGGCCGATGGCCCGGCCGTCCTCGAAGACCACGGTGTTGACCGCGCCGAGCGCCTCGGCCTGCGGGACGAGCGCGTCGAGGTGCGGGATGACCAGCTGCTTGCACGGGTGCGTGATGTTGAGCCCGTCGAAGCCGAGGTCACGGGCGGCGCGCACCAGGTCGCCCACCGCCTCGGGCCCCAGCCCCAGCACGTCGATGTCGATGAGCCGGTAGAGATAGCGCAGACCCTGCCGGTCGGCCTCCCGCTCGTGCAGCGCCGGGCTGAGGGACGGACCGATGCCGGAGCCGATCAGTCCGACGAGATACGAGTCCTTGAAGACGACGGCCACGGCGGACCTCCTGATCGGCTGGCTAATGTACGAACTGGTGAGTTAGTCATAACACCAAGGCGGACTCCGGGGGAAGCCCTCTCACGTCACGGGACGGGGGCGGGCTTCTAGAATCTCGTCACTGCACCCACGCCGCCCGAAGGAACCTGGATGACCAGCGTCGACGAACCGGCACGACCCCACGGCAACGGGCGCCTGCGCGACGCCGCCCGGACCCGGGCCGAGATCCTCGACGTGGCGACGCTGGAATTCGCCCGGGTCGGCTACGCAGGGGCCCGGGTCGACGACATCGCGGCCCGCACCAGCACCACCAAGCGGATGATCTACTACTACTTCGGCGGCAAGGAGCAGCTCTTCACCGCCGTCCTGGAGCGGGCGTACGGCGTGATCCGCGAGGCCGAGCAGCAACTCGACGTCGAGCATCTCGACCCGGTCGCCGCCATCCGCCGGCTGGCGGAGCTGACCTTCGACCACCACGAGCAGCACCCCGACTTCATCCGCCTGGTGAGCATCGAGAACATCCACGAGGCCGAGCACATCGCCGCCTCCGAGAAGCTCGGGCGTATCGGCTCCCCCGCGCTCGACGTGATCGGCCGCATCCTGGCCTCCGGGCGGGAGTCCGGCCTGTTCACGGCCGACGTGGACGCCGTGGACCTGCACGCGATGATCAGCTCCTTCTGCTTCTTCCGGGTGGCCAACCGGCACACGTTCGGCGCCCTGTTCGGCCGCGACCTGGTGGACCCGGCCCAGCGGGAGCACTACCGGGCCATGCTCGGCGACATGGTGATCGCCTACCTGACGGCGGAGCGCGCGGCGGACTGACCTGGGGAGCGACCCGGCGGGCCGACCGGCACACCGGGCCGACCGTTGCGGCGGACCGGCCGTTGCGGTTGAGGACCCTCCGGCGCGTCGCCCCGACGCACCAGCACCCACCAGGAGCGCCGCCCCAGTGTGCCGAGCGGCGCGCCGACCGGCGTGCCGAGCGGTGCGACCGGGTGGACCGGTCCTGGTGGAACTACGCGGGGCTTCCGCCAAAGATCCTTCGGCGCCGCCTATTGACAGCGGAGAAACATCAGCGCAACATCCGTAGCCATCCGCTACTAACTACCCAGTGGGTTAATTAGCCGGGCACGCACCCGGCGCAGCCGCCCCGCACCCCAGGGGACCGGCCCTACTCCCCTTGCCTCACTCCACGTACGTTGGAGTTCCCTCGAAGGAGCACGCCGTGTCCGTCCCCGCCGCACCTCCCGGCCAGCCGAAGAAAGCCGCCACGGCGGCCTGGATCGGCAGCGCTCTGGAGTACTACGACTTCTTCATCTACGGCAGCGCGGCAGCACTGATCTTCCCGAAGGTCTTCTTCGACGAGTCCGACCCGGCCACCGCGACCCTGCTGTCGCTGGCCACCTTCGGCGTCGCCTACGCGGCCCGGCCCGTCGGCGCGCTCTTCCTCGGCCACTTCGGCGACCGCGTGGGCCGCAAGAAGATCATGGTCTTCACGCTCATCCTGATGGGCGTCTCGACGTTCCTCATCGGCTGCCTGCCCACCCGCGCGCAGGTCGGCACGCTCGCGCCCGTCCTGCTGGTGCTGTGCCGCGTCCTCCAGGGCATCTCCGCGGCCGGGGAGCAGGCCAGCGCCAACTCCATGACGCTGGAACACGCGCCGTCGGAGCGGCGGGGCTTCTTCACCAGCTTCACCCTCAGCGGCACCCAGGGCGGTCAGCTCCTCGCCACGCTCGTCTTCATCCCGATCGCGGCCCTCCCCGAGAAGCAGCTGCTGTCCTGGGGCTGGCGGGTCCCGTTCTGGCTGAGCATCGCGGTCGCCGTCGTCGGCTACGTCATCCGCCGCAAGCTGGAGGAGACCCCGGCCTTCGCCGCCCAGCAAGCCACCGGTGAGGTCGTCAAGCTGCCGCTGGCGGTACTGATGCGCGACCACTGGGCGGACGTCCTGCGGGTGGTCGCGGGCGCGCTCGTCGCCTCGGTCAGCACCATCTTCACGGTGTGGGCGCTGGCCTACGCGACCAGCGACTCGGTCGGGATGAGCCGCACCTCCATGCTGTGGGTGGGCGCGCTGGCCAACGTGGTCGCGCTGGCGGCCATCCCGGCGTGGGCCATGCTCTCCGACCGCATCGGCCGCCGTCCGGTGTACCTGATCGGCGCGGCCGGCAGCGCGGTGATGATGTTCGCCTACCTGTGGGCGATCTCCACCGGCTCCTACCCGTTGATCCTGCTGCTGGGCATCGCCACCTTCGGCGTGGTCTACAGCGCCGCGAACGGCGTGTGGCCCTCCTTCTACGGTGAGATGTTCTCCACCCGCGTCCGCCTGTCCGGCATGGCGATCGGCACCCAGATCGGCTTCGCGGTGGCCGGTTTCGCGGTCACCTTCGCCGCGCAGATCGCGGGCCCGGACGGCGACGGCTGGTCCTCGGTGGCCCTCTTCACGGCGGCGCTGTGCGTCCCGCCGGTGATCGCGGCCCTGTCGGCCCGGGAGACCGCGGAGATCCCGACGGAGCAGCTGGGTGAGCGGGGGGCGCGCAAGGCGTCCCAGCCGGAAACGGTTACCGCCTGATCCCGGGTCCACCGCGCCTTCGCGACTCCCGGAGATTCCTGACGGCGTGACTCTCTGAAACGGGATTTCCGTGACTCCCGGTTCCGCGCCTCCCGAGCCCCCGGCCGCCTTCTCGGCGCCGGGGGCTCGGCCGTGCGGGCCGAGGGGGCGAGGTGACGGGTGGGGGCGGGTGGAGAGGCCGGCAGGGGTGACGAGTGGAGGGGGGCAGGGGTGACGAGTGGAGAGGCCGGCAGGAGGACGGGTGGAGGGGCCGGCAGGAGGACGGGGGGCGACGATCAACCCTGGGAAACGCCGGGAACGGCCCGCTCGACGGCCGCGTCCAGCAGCGGAGCCAATTCCGTCGCGACCGTGGTCAGGGCCCGGACGTCCCGTTCCGCCCGGGCGACAAGGATCGCTCCCTCCAGGGCGCTGATCATGAGGGTGGCCAGTGAGCCGGACCGGGCCGCCGGGACGCCCATGCCCGTCAGGGCCTCGGCGACCGGGCCGGTCCAGGTGGCGAACGCGGCGGCCGCGGCCTCCCGGGTGGCGTCGCCGGAGGCCGCGCAGTCGACGGTCGCGGCGGCGACGGGACAGCCGGCTGCGAACCCGGACGCCGCGTACTCGTCCGTCCACTGGCGCACCATCGCGGCGAAGAGCCCGGCGGGAGTCGGCTCGCCGGTCCTCGCCGACTCGTCCAGGAACCGGGCCACGCGTTTGCCGGCGTAGCGGCCCGCCCAGTCCACGGCCTCGTTGACGAGCTGCTGCTTGCCGCCGGGAAAGTAGTGCTGGAGCGAGCCCCGGGGCGCACCGGCGTGGACGGCGACCTCCCGCATTCCGGTCGCGCCGACTCCGTCGCGGCGGATGAGCTGGGCCGCGCTGAAGACCATCCGCTCACGGGGTCCGCGTTCGGGCACCGGCATGGTCGGCCTCCTCCGGGGTGTGGCACTCGCCGCATACGACGAAGGGGAATCCTATGACCGGCGTCATAGGACTCGCTACTATGACCGCTGTCATAGAGTGCGGGGAAAGGCGGCGGCCATGCAGGTCGGATTCATCGGTCTGGGCGTGATGGGCCGCCCGATGGCGCTGCGGCTGGCCCGCGCCGGGACACCCCTCGTGGTGTGGAACCGTTCGGCGGCTCCCGCCGAGGCTCTGCGGGCGGCCGGCGCCGAGGTCGCGGCGGACCCCGCCGGCGTGTTCGCCCGCACCGACGTCGTGATCCTCATGCTGGCCGACGGATCCGCCGTCGACACCGTCCTCGGCCGCGGTACCCCGGACTTCGGCGCGCGGGTGACCGGGCGCGTGGTCGTCACCATGGGCACGACCTCGCCCGAGTACTCGCGCGCGCTGGAGGCGGACGTGCGCGCGGCGGGCGGCAGTTACGTCGAGGCGCCGGTCTCGGGCTCCCGGGTCCCGGCCGAGCAGGGCCGGCTGGTGGCGATGCTCGCCGGCGAGGAGGAGGCCGTGGACACCGTACGGCCGCTGCTCGCCCCGATGTGTCACGAGACGTTCCGCTGCGGCCCGGCACCCGGCGCGCTGCTGATGAAGCTCGCGGTGAACCTCTTCCTGATCACGCAGGTGACCGGCCTCACCGAGGCGTTCCACTTCGCGCAGCGGCAGGGACTGGACCGGCGGCTGTTCCTGGACGTCGTGGCGGCCGGCCCCCTGGCGAGCGGGGTCTCGCGGATGAAGGCGCCCAAGCTGCTGACGGGCGACTTCGCGGTACAGGCCGCCGCCCTGGACGTCCTGAGGAACAACCGCCTCATCGCCGACGCCGCACGCGCGTCCGGCCTGGCCTCCCCACTCCTCGACACCTGCCACGCCCTGTACGAGGAGACCGTGGCCCTCGGCCACGCGGGCGCGGACATGGTCGCCGTCCTGCACGCCCTGGAAGCCCGCAGCGACGCCGGCGACGGGTCCGCCGGCTAACCGTCGTCGGCGCCCTTGGGGATGCCGTACGCCCGCTCCACCCGCAGGCGCAGCACCAGGCGGCGGTCGCGGACCATGGCGGCGCGGTAGTCGTCCCAGTCGGGATGCTCGCCCACCAGGTCGCGGTAGAGGCGGACCAGCTCCTCGACGGTGGCGTCGTAGGGGTCCTTCGCCACCGGGGAGAGGTCGGCGGTGCCCTCGGCGACCGTGTAGGCGCGGCGGTCGGCGGCCGTGACGTGGTACGACGCCCGGGGGTCGCGCCGCAGGTTGCGGGTCTTGGCGCGGCCGTCCGTGACCGAGATCCGGACGACGCCCTCGTCCGGACTGTAGTGGTGGACAACGTTCGACAGCTGAGGGCGGCCGTCGCGCTTGAGGGTGACCAGTACCCCACCGCGGCCCTCGGAGAGCAGTGCGAGCAGCGCGTTCTGCGTCGTGTCCTGAGTCATGTCGACACAACCGGCGACGCCCCGGGCCGCATTCCCCAGGTCGCTCTTCCCGAGCGAAGACACGCCCCAAGCGAGTAGACGCTGTCTACAGCAGCCTGGTAGACAGTGTCTATGAGCGACCCCGAAAAGCCGGACGCCGAAAAGCCGATCGCCGAGGAGCCCGCCTCCCGAGCGCCGATCTCCGAAAGGCCTGACCCCGATCTGCGGACCCGTCTCGTCGACGTCGGCGTGGACCTGGTCTCCCAGGAGGGCGCCGGAGCGCTCACGCTGCGGGAGATCGCACGCCGGGCCGGCGTCTCGCACGGTGCGCCGCGCCGCTACTTCCCCACCCATCTGGAGCTGCTGTCCGCCATCGCCCACCGCGGCTTCGCCCAGTTGGGCGCCCGGGTGACGACGACCCTCGGCGACGGCACCGCCGGCCCCCGCGATCAGCTGAGCGAACTGGCACGCGTCTACCTGGAGTTCGCGCTGGACAATCCCGGCATGTATGAGCTGATGTTCCGTCACGATCTGCTGGAGAGCGGCCATTTGCGGCTGCGGGACACCAGCCTTCCCTTGTTCGGTGTCCTGGTGGACCTGGTCGGCCGGCTCCGGCCCGGCGGCGGTGACGCCCGGTCGGTCGCCGGCGCGCTGTGGGCGAACCTGCACGGCATCGCCCAGCTCTGGCGCTGGGGAAGCCTCCAACTCGCGACGGGGACGGACGACTTCGCACCCCTTCTGCGGACCGCCCTGGACGCGCATCTCGGTCCGGAGGCCGGCCGGTGAGGCGCGCCCGCCCCTCCCTGCCACTCACGCTGGCGAGCAGCGTGGCCGGTGCCATGGTGGTCGCCCTTGACGGCACCGTGCTCACCGTCGCCCAGCCCACCCTGCGCCGCGACCTGGGCGCCTCCTTCACCCAGGTCCAGTGGACCAGCACCGGGTATCTCGTCGCGGTGGCGGGCCTGCTGGTGTTCGCCGGGAGGCTCGGGGACCGTTACGGACACCGGCGCACCTTCGCCCTCGGCATGCTCGGCTTCGGCGCCGCCTCGGCGGGCATCGCGCTGGCGCCGGACGTCGGGTGGGTGATCGGGCTGCGGGTCGTGCAGGGCGTGTTCGGAGCGCTGTTGCAGCCCGCCACGCTGGGAATGCTGCGCGCCGCGTATCCGCCCGAGCGGCTGCGGACGCCGATCGCCGTGCGCACCGCGTCCATCGGGGTGGCCGCGGCGGCCGGGCCGGTGGTGGGCGGGGCCCTGGCCACCGAGTTCGGCTGGCGGGCCGTCTTCCTCCTCAACATCGTGCCCACGCTGGTGTTCGGCCTGCTCGCCCTCGCCTCCCGGGACCGCCAGGACGGTGGGAACCGACGGGACGGACGGGACCCACGGGACCTACGGGACCGTTCGGGTCCCGCCGCCGGCGTCCCGCTCGACCTGCCCGGCGCCCTGCTGCTCGCCGTGGCCCTGGCCTGCCTGGTGCACACCCTCGTCACCCTCCCCGGCGTGACCTGGTCGGCGCCGGTCGCCCTCCTCGCCGGCACCGCCTTCGTACGGCACGAGCGCCGGGCGGGCTCCCCGCTGGTGCCGCCGGAGGTCGTGGGCTCCCGGGCGGTGGGCGGGGCGCTCGGTGTGCTCGTCATCGCGTCCGCGGCCCTCAACGGCGGACTGCTGACCTGCGTCTACGTGCTCCAGGACGACCTGGGGCTGACCCCGCTGCGCAGCGCGCTGCTCAGCCTTCCGCTGGCCGGGCTGCTGGTGGCCGCCGCGCCCGCCTCCGCCGTCCTGCTGCGCCGGTGCGGCGCGCGTGCCACGGTCGCCGGAGCGGTGGTCGTCCTCGCCGCCGGTCTCCTCGTCCTCGCCCGGGCCTCGGCGCCGGTCGCCGTCTGCGCCGGGTTCGCGCTGGTGGGCGCCGGGTTCGGCACCGTGATGGTCGCGGCGACCCATGTCGTCGTACGGCAGGCTCCCGCGGAGTCGGCCGGGGTGGCCGGCGGGTTGCAGCAGACCGCGATGAACGTCGGGCCGGTGCTGGGGGTGGCTTCGGCGACCGTGCTCATGGACCTGGGGGCGACGCGCTCACCCCTGGTCGTCCTGGCGTTCGTGGCCGCGGCGGCGCTACCGGTCTGCCGGGCCCTGCCGGGCGGCTCGCGAACGGCCCCGGCCGCCCTTGCGCCCGGTCCCCCGGCTGGTGGAAGCGACGCAACGCACACCGATCACGGTGCCGAAAGGGGTCCGCACACGCGTTCCCTACGCGACCATGAGGTCTGAGGTCGTCCGGGCGGGGTAGGCCGGGACCGCACCTTGAACAAGCGCACCGGAGGAAAACCATGGCACTGCTGCGGCAAGAGGTCGACCCGAGCGAGGTCGGGCTGGACGCGAAGGCGCTGGACCGGCTCGACCAGCACGTCGCCCACTTCGTCGACGAGGGGCGCCTGCCCGGGTTCCTCGTGGCCGTCTCCCGCGGCGGCCGGGTCGCCCACCTCACCGCGCACGGCCGCCGCGACATCGCCGCCGGACTGCCGGTCGAGGCCGACACCCTCTACCGGATCTACTCGATGACCAAGCCGGTCACCTCGGTCGCCGCACTGATACTGGTCGAGGAGGGCCGGCTGCGCCTCGACGACCCGGTGGCCGACCACCTCCCGGCCTTCGCGGACCAGCGGGTGTACGTGGGTGGCTCGGGCGCCGACCTCACCACCCGCCCGGTCGGGCAGCCCCTGCTGGTGAAGCATCTGATGACCCACACCGCGGGCCTGACCTTCGCCTTCTACCACTGCCACCCCGTCGACGCCCTGTACCGCGAGGCCGGTCTGGAGTCGGCGGTGCTGCCGGGCTCGGACCTGGCCGGGACGGTGGAGGCGTACGCGCGGCTGCCGCTCCAGTTCGAGCCGGGCACGCAGTGGAACTACTCGGTGGCCACCAACGTCCTGGGCCGGATCATCGAGGTCGTCTCCGGCCGGCCGCTGGACGAGTTCATCGCCGAGCGGATCTTCCGCCCGCTCGGCATGCCGGACGCCGGCTTCCAGGTCACGGACGAACAGGCAGGCCGACTGGCGGAGCTGTACAGCGACGCCGACAGCGGGGGGATCGAGCGGATCCCGGGCCTGCCGCTGTTCGGCCGCCCCCGGTTCCTGTCGGGCAGCGGCGGTATGGTGGCGACCGCATACGACATCCACCGTTTCAGTGAGCTGCTGCGCCGCCGCGGAGAGCTCGACGGCGTACGCCTGCTCCAGCCCGAGACGGTCGACCTGATGACCCGCAACCACCTCCCCGGCGGCGCCGACCTGCGGACCTTCGGCAGCCGCCCGGCCCACGACGAACCCGGCAACGACGGTGTCGGCTTCGGCCTCGGGGTCTCGGTGGTGACCGACCCGAGCCGCACCCAGGCACCGTCCGGGCTCGGCGCCTACGGCTGGAGCGGCGTCGCCACGACCACGTTCTGGGTCGACCCGGGCCGCGATCTGAGTGTCCAGTTCCTGACCCAGCTGAGGCCGCGGAAGTCCCTGAAGCTCTACCCCGAGCTGAAGCGGCTGGTCCACGAGGCGATCACCGACTGACCGGCCCGTCAGCCAGCGACCCGTAGCGTGAACTCGAGCCCCTGGTGGCTGAGTTCACGAAGCCATTCCTCGGAGCGCGGCGCCGTCCCGGCCGCGCGGCTCAGCCCGGGTGGCAGGGAGCCGTCCAGGATGTGCCGGACGCCCAGGGCGAGCGGCCGGGAGACGCAACGTGCCATCGCGCTCTCCTCCTCGTCGCCCTCCAGGTCCAGGAGGTAACTCCCGGACCACACCGTGCCGTTGCCGACACCCCCGGCCTGGTCGCCCGCTTCGCCGCCGTCCTGCGTGCCGCTCCCGGGCACCCACACCTCCAGCGACACGGCGAGGACCACGCGGTCGCGGTCGGTGTCCGTGGTCGGGTGGGCGGCCGCCAACTCCTGGGCCAGCGCGGCGACACCCGCGTCGTCGTCCGTCCTCAGCCGCTCGAAGACCGTGCCCCAGGCCCGCAGCCAGCCGTCCAGGCGCAGGGTGCCGCGTACGAAGGTCTGCGGCTTCCAGGCCCGTGGCAGCCCGTACTGCTCGATGAACGCAACGCTGTCGCGGTTGGGGTAGACCTCGAAGGTCTCGCCGTCGACGAGGTGCTCCCGGGTGGCCTCCCAGGGCCGGCCGACCACGGTCTCGATGCCGTCCTCGACGTAACGCGCCGGCGAGCGAAGGGCGTTGAGGACGCCGAAGGGGGCCCAGCTGAAGCGGTACCTGAAGTCGTCGGGAACGGCCGGGACGCCTCCGCAGTACGAGGTGAGGCGGTACGAGGCCGCCGTGTCGTCGCCGATCGCCCGCCGGGCGCGCGCCACCAGGCTGTGCGCGAAGAGGTGGTCGATGCCCGGGTCGAGGCCCGCCTCGGTGAGGACGACGAGCCCGGCCCCGGTGGCCGCGGGCACCTGCTCCAGCATCGCGTCGGAGACATAGCTGGAACACGCGAAGTGGGCCCGCCGGGTCACGCAGGCCGCCAGCAGCGCCGCGTGCTCGGACGCGGGCAGCATCGACACCACGACGTCCCCGGGCGCCAGTCGCCCGGTGAGCG
This sequence comes from Streptomyces zaehneri, assembly GCF_032248645.1. Lineage (NCBI taxonomy): Bacteria > Bacillati > Actinomycetota > Actinomycetes > Kitasatosporales > Streptomycetaceae > Streptomyces > Streptomyces zaehneri. The sequence goes on along the minus strand of NZ_JASTTJ010000006.1, from coordinate 167,766 downwards.
CGTCGAGGGTGTACGCGAGCGGCTCGGCGCGTCCGGTCAGACCCAGCCGGTCGAGGGTCTCGGCCGCCCGCTCCACCGTGCGGTGCCACAGCCGCACACCGTCGGTGTGCTCGCACAGGGCGGCCAGGCCGCTGCCCGTGGACAGGCCGGCCCCGATCCAGTGGACGGTGCCGGTCACCGCAACCAGGTCAGTCACGACCGAACTCCTCTTCAGCCGGTCCGAGTTCGCGGGAAGCTCGACGGAAGCGGTCCAGACAGCGGCCCCAAGGCCCGCCGACGCCGAAGTCCGTCAGCCGGGGTGCCAGGTCCGCCGAGAAGTCGACGCTGGACTCGCGCGGCAGCAGGGACGGCAGGTTGTCGATGGCGATCAGGTCGAGCGGGGGCTCCTTGCGCAGCCGGCGCACCGGGTCCGTCCACTCGGTGGTGCGGTCGTACACCGGCAGGACGTTGAGGGGTGAGCCCACGTCGCAGGTGACGTCGCAGAGGGTGCGCAGCCGGCGGGCCGGGTCGTCGAGATCCCGCTCGCGGACGAACGGCGGTACCGGGGCCTGGGCGAGGACGCAGTTGACCATCACGTCGTGGGCCAGCAGGGCGGTACGGTCCAGGTCGCCGGTCTCCGCCAGGTCCCAGCAGGTGGGTTCGGCTCCGGCCGTGGCGAACGCGGCCCGCGCCCCCCGGCCGCTGCGGCCCAGGGCGCCGACGACGAGGGCGGTGAACTCCTCGTCACCGGCGGCCGGACGCAGCCTCTCGTCCAACGCGTCCTTGCCGGTCGGACGCAGGGGTGCGGCCAGCCGGCCCCGGTGCTGGAGGACCGCCAGGGCGGCGCCCAGGTAGCCCGCCCAGAAACCGAAGGCGGCGAGCCGGCGACCGTCGTCGTCGACCAGGTACTCCAGGTCCAGGAGCGCCCCTCCCCCGGCCGCGAACCGGCGCAACAGGCTAGCGGCACCCGGCTGTTGCTTGTACGCGTGCCCGAAGAAGACATGACGGTGCCTCAACTTCGCCGGCTGATCCGGGAGTTCCTTCAGACCGAGGACGACCGCCTCGGACGGTGCGGACACTCAGGAGCCGGCGGGGACGATCCGTGCGCCGACGGCCTCGTACTCCCGCGCCGGGAAGACGCGCTGCGGGGAGTCCTCGACGGTCAGTTCCACACCGGCCTCGACGAGGCGGCGGGCGTCGTCGGGGACGACCGGGGTGCGCCGTTCGGTGGTGCGGACCTCGTGCCGCAGCCACAGGTGCAGTTCGGTCATACGCGGTTGGCCTCCGGACGCGGGGCGTCGGCCGCGAAACGGTCGGCGCTCAGGGGGGTGACGTCCACGAAGGGTACGCGGCCGAGACACAGGTCGCGGACGACCTCGCCGACGGCCGGCCCCTGGAGGAAGCCATGACCGGAGAAGCCGGTCGCATACAGAAAACGGGATACCGAAGACGCCTCGCCGATCAGCGCGTTGTGGTCCGGGGTGACCTCGTACAGCCCCGCCCAGCCACCCGTGCGGCGCAGGTCGAGAAGGGCGGGGGCGCGGCGCTCCATGGCCGCGGCGAGCCGGGGGATCCACCGGTCGTGGGTGTCGGTGGCGAAGCCCGGCCGTTCGTCGGGGTCGGACATGCCGACCAGCAGACCGGGGCCCTCGCCGTGGAAGTAGAGGCTGCTGGTGAAGTCGATGGTCATGGGGAGGTCCGGCGGCAGACCGGGGACCGGTTCGGTGACCGCGATCTGGCGGCGCAGCGGCTGCACCGGCAGTTCCACGCCGGCCATCGCGCCGACGGCCCTGGACCAGGCGCCGGCCGCGCAGACCACCGTGTCGGTGGTGACGCGGCCGAGGGTGGTCTGCACGGCGGTGATCGTGGCGCCCCGCCGTTCGATGCCGGTGACGGCGGTGTGCCGCAGGATGCGCGCCCCGTACCGGCGGGCGGCGGCCGCGTACCCGTGGACGACGGCCTCCGGGGTGCAGTGCCCGTCGTCGGGCGAGAACGCGGCCGCGAGTAACCCGTCGGTGCGGATCAGCGGGGACAGGCGCCGCGCCTCGGCCGGGTCGATCATGCGGCTGGGCACCCCGAGCGCGTTCTGCAGCCGCACGCCCGCCTCGAAGGAGGCGACCTCCTCGGGCGTGGACAGCAGGAACAGGTAGCCGACGCGGTGCAGCCCGATGTCGTACCCGGTCTCCTCCTCGAACCGCCCGAAGCTCTCCAGGCTGCGCGCCCCGAGCTGGATGTTCAGCTCGTCGGAGAACTGGGCGCGCACCCCGCCGGCGGCTTTCGAGGTCGAACCCGCGGCGAGTTCGTCGCGCTCCACCAGCAGGACGTCACGGACGCCGGCGGCGGCGAGGTGGTAGGCGATGCTCGTGCCCATCACCCCGCCGCCGATGACGACTACCGAGGCATGCGTGTTCACCCGGGCGGCTCCTTGTCACGGCGGCACCGGCCCGTACGCCGGGACCGGGGCTGTCGTAGGCCATGGCCGCCGTGATCCCTACCCCTCGGGGCGGCGGTCCCAAGCCGATCAGGACCAGTGCGCCACCGCGTCCAGGTGGGGCAGCCGGTGGTCCAGGCGCTCCCGCTTGGTACGCAGGTAGGTGATGTTGTTCTCGCACGGCTCGATCAGCAGCGGGACCTCCTCGGCGACCCGGATGCCGTTGTCCACCAGCGCCTCGCGCTTGCGCGGGTTGTTCGACATCAGGCGGACGGAGTCGACGCCCAGGTCGCGCAGGATGTCGGCGGCCACCTTGTAGTCGCGGGCGTCGACCGGGAAGCCGAGCGCGACGTTCGCCTCGACGGTGTCCAGGCCCTCCGCCTGCAACGCCATCGCCCGCAGCTTGCCGAGCAGTCCGATCCCCCGGCCCTCGTGCCCGCGCAGATAGACGACCACGCCGCGGCCCTCGGCGACCACCGCCCGCAGCGCGGACGCCAGCTGGTCGCCGCACTCGCAGTGCTGGGAGCCGAACGCGTCGCCGGTCAGGCACTCCGAGTGCAGCCGGGTCAGCACGTCCTCGGCGCCGATCTCGCCGTACACCAGAGCCACTTGCTCGTCACCGCGGTCGTGGTCCATGTAACCGACCGCCTGGAAATTCCCGTACACGGTGGGCAGGGGGGCATTCACCACGCGTTCCACACCGGTGCGCTGCGGGGTCTTCGTGCCGAGTACGCCAATTTTTTCTGTCATGATCTGGTTCCTAAGCAGAGACGAAGGGCCGGGAAGAAATGAGTGGTTCGGAAATACGGTCGGCGGCGTACGGACTGGTGCCGGCGGACACCTGCGAGGACGTGAGGACCCGGGGCGCCGGCGTCTCGACACAGGTGGCGGTCCTGCCCGTCGGAAGCTTCGAACAGCACGGACCGTACCTGCCGTTGGCCACCGACACACTGGTCGCCTGTGCCATCGCCCGGGAGATCGCCGGAGCGTACCCGGTGCACCTCCTCCCGCCGGTGACCATCGCCTGCTCGCACGAGCACGCGGCCTGGCCGGGAACCGTCAGCATCTCCTCCGTGACCCTTCACGCGGTGGTACGGGACATAGCGGCGTCGCTGCGCCGCTCGGGCGTCGAGGCCTTGGTGCTGGTCAACGGACACGGCGGGAACTACGTCCTGGGCAACGTCGTCCAGGAGTCCTCCGCCGCAGGTGAGCGGATGGCCCTCTTCCCGGCCCCGGAGGACTGGGAGGCGGCGCTGGAGCGGTCCGGGGTGTCGACCTCGCTGCTCACCGACATGCACGCCGGGGAGATCGAGACCTCGATCCTGTTGCACGCCCACCCCGAACTCGTCCGGCCCGGTTATGAGTCGGCCGATTTCGTCGCGGACGACCGCCGTCATCTGCTCACGCTGGGAATGTCCGCCTATACCGATTCGGGCGTCATCGGCCGTCCTTCCCTGGGGTCCGCGGAAAAGGGGAAGGAACTCCTGGCGAGCCTGGCGGATTCCTTCGGCGCGTATTTCTCCTTGCTGACCACGGGGGCCGGGACGGCTTCGGGAACCGAGATCCGTACCGCCGCGACGGGTGGGTCCGACGCCGGTGACGACTGCGGGGCGGGTGCCGCGACGTCGTCGTGACGGCGCTCGTCCGGCCCGGGGTCCGTCTTCGCGGCGGCCCCGGCCCGCAGCCCCGCGTACCAGCGGGCGACCAGTACGACCGCCCCCGGCAGCGCCGCCACGAAGCTGAGCACGCCGTACACGACGGCGACCGCGAGACCGGTGCTCGCGCCGAGCCCGGCGGCGCCGAACGCCCAGGCGGTGACGCCCTCGCGCGGACCCCAGCCGCCGACGTTCAGCGGCAGGCCCATGGCGAGCAGGGCGAGGACGGCGATCGGCAGCAGCGCCAGGACGGAGGCGCCGGAGCCGGCGACGCGCGCGGCCACGACGAACATGGCGAGGTGCCCGGCCAGTACGACCGCCGAGGACACGGCGACGCCCGGCCCGTTGCGCCGCGACAGCAGTGACTCGCGCGCCTCGGCCAGTCCCGCCCGCAGCCGGCCCCCGCGCCGCGGTGCCGAGGAGTTCATCCGGACGGCGAGGACGACGGCGAGCGCGCCCACGCCGGCCAGCAGGACCAGCGGGGCGATGTGCCGGACGTCCTGCATCACCGGGGAGGGCAGGGTCAGCAGGACCGTTACGCCTGCGACGGCCAGCACGAGCTGTCCCGCGGTGCGCTCCAGGACCACGGCCCGCACGCCACGTCCGACGTCACCGGCGCTCTGCCCGTGCCGTACCGCGCGGTGCACGTCGCCGAGGACGCCGCCGGGCAGGGCCGCGTTGAGGAACAGCGCCCGGTAGTAGTCGGCGACGGCCGGGCCGAGCGGCAGCCGGATGCGCAGCCCGCGGGCCACCAGCGCCCATCGCCAGGCGCTGAACACCGTGGTGACCGCGCCGATCCCGAGCCCCACCAGCAGCGTCGGCACGTCGATCCGGCGCAGTCCGTCCATGAAGACCCCGGTGCCCAGCCGCCACAGCAGCACACTGAGGATGGCGACTCCGGCGACCGTGCCGAAGTGCGTGCGGACGGCCCGGTTGCCGATCAGGGCGCGCAGCCGGGAGGGCTTCTCCGCCCGCGGCCCGGTCACGATGACTCCGATCCGGGCCTCGGACACGGCGGCGCCGGTGCGGGCCACCGAGGGACTGCGCAGGGGCCGGCGCGCGACCGTCACCCGGGGGCTCACCGTCTCCGCGCTCATCAGAGGCCGCCCGTCGGCCGGGCCAGTGCCAGCAGGTCGCTGTGGTGGACGGTGACGTGCAGTTCGCCCGCCGCGCAGGCCGCCAGCCGGGCGGCCAGGTAGGCCTCGGCGCGCTCGGCCAGTTCGGGGCGCTCCTCCACGGCCGCGCCGACCCAGCCGCGCAGCCACTGGGCGGTCAGGCCCACGTTCTCGGGGCCGAGCCGCCACGGGCTCGGGTGCACCTTGACGGTCGCGCCGTGGGCGGCGAACGCCTCGCAGGCGACGGTCACCGAGTCGGGGCCGAGGAGACCACCGCGCCGCTGGTGGTCGTTGAAGGCGGCGGCGATCTCGTCGTCCAGCGGGTCCGGCGCGCTGAGTTCGACGCGTCCGGCGACCGAGAGGGTCAGCAGCGCCGGGCAGCCGGCGCCGGCGCAGGCCGCGGCGAGCGTCTCGACCTCCTCGCGGGTGAGGACGTCGAGCAGCGCGGACGCGGTGACCAGCGAGGCGCCGAGCAGCGCGTCCGGGGTGAGGCGGGCGACGTCGCCGCGCCGGGTCTCCACGGTGACCCGGCTGCCGTCGGCGGCCGCCCGGGGCGAGGCGACGGCGGCGAAGTGCAGGAGGTAGGGGTCACGGTCGTGCAGGATCCAGTGCTGGGCGCCGTCCAGGCGGGGAGCCAGCCAGCGGCCCATCGAGCCGGTGCCGCAGCCCAGGTCGTGGATGGCGAGACCGCCGCGTCCGGGCAGGTTGGCGAGCCGGATCCGCAGCGGGTCGAGCAGCTCCATCGACCGGGCGGCGGCGTCGGCGGGCTCGCGCAGCTCCAGCCACTCGGGGGCGTAACGGGGCTGCTCGTCCGGCCCGGCGTCCCGCAGCCGCACGGTGGGCCGCTCCCCGGTCGGGCTCACCGGTCCGGCGCCGGCGATCACGCCGAGCACCGTGTCGTCGGCACCGGGACCCGGGGACTCCACCGCGGACTGCGCGCCGGCGCCCCCGGCCTGTGGCACGGAACCGGAACCCGTGCCGGAGGTCGCCGCCCGCGCCACCGCGCGTGCCGCGGGGCCGCCGTCGGGGATCAGGGACTCCACCACGGAACCAGCCTCCTTGCGGACCGGCTGTGCCGGGATGCCGCCCACGCGTCGTGCCACGTCGGCCGGGGTCGCCTTCGTCTTCCTCATGCAGCCCTCCTGGGTTCGCTGGGAAGCCTGCCCAGGACGCCGGCCAGGCTCTGGGCGGTCGTCGCCCAGCCGTTCAGGGCCGCCCGGCGACCCCGCGCGGCGGCCTTGAGACGACGCCGTACGTCGGCCTCGCCGAACCAGCCGCGCAGTTCGACCGCGAGGGCGGCCGGGTCCTCCGGCGGGACGAGGATGCCGGGGACGCCGCCGTCGGGGGCGCGGCCGACCGCCTCGGGCAGCCCGCCGACGTCCGTCGCGAGGACGGGGATGCCGCGGGCGAGCGCCTCGGTGACGGCCATGCCGTACGTCTCCGCGTAGGAGGTGAGGACCATCAGGTCGGCGGAGGCGTAGGCGGCGTCCAGCTCGGCGCCGGCCTTCGGTCCCGCCAGCTCCAGCCGGTCCTGAAGGCCGTGCTCGGCGATCAGGCCGCGCAGGTGGGCGACGTACTCCGGGTCCTGCCCGAGTCCGCCCACGCACACGCAGCTCCACGGCAGGTCTCTCGCCGCGGCCAGCGCCTCCACCAGCCGGTGCTGGCCCTTGCGCGGGGACACGGTGGCCACGCACAGCAGCCGCGACACGCCGTCGGTGCCGGAGGCGAGGGGGGCGATGTCGGCGCCGGGGGCGGCGACATGCACGCGCTCGGGGGCGAGTCCGTGGTGGGAGACGAGGCGGCGTACCGCCCATTCGCTGGTCGCGACGACGGCCGGGACGGCCCGCAGCACGGCCCGCTCCTTGGCGTCGAGTTCGGCCGCCACCTCGGGCGCGAGGCCCCGCTCGTCACCGAGCGGCAGGTGGACGAGGACGACGAGCCGCAGCCGCTCCGCCTCGGGGGCGATGATCTCCGGGACCCCGCAGGCCACCAGCCCGTCGAGGAGGACGACCGTCCCGTCGGGGAACTCCCGCAGCGTCCGCGCCAGTTCCGCGCGGGCGGCCGCCTCCGGACGGGGCCAGGAACCGGACACCTGGTGCTTGTGCACCTGCCAGCCGAAGCCGGGCAGATCCAGGCACAGGCGCCGGTCGTAGGCGTTGCCGCCGCTCGGGTTCGCCGGGTCGTCGACACCGCCCGGCATCACGAACTGCACGGAGCGCAGCGACATGGGGATGATCCCGCCGATCTTGGGAAGCGCGGCCTGCGCGGGCACGTACGCGAGCGGGGCCTTGGGCACGGCCGCCTTCTCCAGGGTCACGTCGGTCACAGCGCACGCTCGTAACTCGCCCAGGCGACGTGCGACTCGTGCAGGCTGACCGCGATGGCCGCGATGCCCCGGGCGCCCTCGCCGAGCGCGCCCTTGTGGATCCGCTCCGCGAGCCGGTCCGCGACGACCTTGGCCAGGAACTCGGTCGAGGTGTTGACCCCGGCGAAGTCGGGCTCGTTGTCGAGGTTGCGGTAGTTCAGCTCGCTGACCACGGCGCCGAGCTCCTGCGTGGCCAGCCCGATGTCGACGACGATGTTGTCGTCGTCCAGCTGCTCGCGGCGGAAAGTGGCGTCCACGAGGAACGTCGCTCCGTGCAGGCGCTGCGCGGGTCCGAAGACCTCGCCGCGGAAGCTGTGGGCGATCATGATGTGATCGCGGACGGTGACACTGAACAACGGACGACCCTCCAGGTGCGGCGCCTCTGTTCCCCCCGGCCGTTGGCCGCCCGGGGGATGCCGTGTAGTACGGACCTTCACTTCCCCGTGTTCAGCCCGATCTCACTCTTTTCTCAGGTCAGGCGCTCCTGCCCGTACCCGACGCGGTGACACAGGGCCGGAATCTCGCCTGCCGCGAGCTTCGGCATCACCTCCGGCAACTCCTCGAAGGCGCTGTCTCCGGTGACGAGGGCGTCGAGCGCCGGGTCGGCCAGCAGCTCCAGGGCGAGCGCGAGCCGGTCGGCGTACGTCCGGCTGGAGCGCCGGGCCGGGGAGACGGTGCCGACCTGGCTGCTGCGGATGACCAGCCGCCGGGAATGGAAGTCCTCGCCGAGCGGGAGGGACACCTTCCGGTCGCCGTACCAGCTCAGTTCGAGGACCGTGCCCTCCGCGGACAGCAGCTCCAGGGAACGGGCGAGGCCCTGTTCGGTGGCGCTGGCGTGGACGACGAGGTCGAGGCCCTCGCGGGCGTCCTCGGGCAGGGCGAAGTCGACGCCGAGGGCCTCGGCGACCTTCGCCCGTGCCGGGTCGGCGTCCACCAACTGCACGCGGACGCCGGGGAAGCGGGCGAGCAGCGCGGCGACCGAGCAGCCGACCATGCCGCCGCCGACCACCGCGATCCGGTCGCCGACCAGCGGCGCCGCGTCCCACAGCGCGTTGACGGCCGTCTCGACGGTGCCGGCCAGGACGGCCCGCGGCGCGGGCACCGAGTCCGGTACGACCGTCACGGCCGACGCCGGGACGACGTAGCGCGTCTGGTGCGGGTAGAGGCAGAAGACCGTGCGTCCGACGAGCGCCGCCGGTCCCTTCTCCACCACGCCGACGTTGAGGTAGCCGTACTTCACGGGCGCCGGGAAGTCGCCCTCCTGGAACGGCGCCCGCATCGCCGCGTGCTGGCTCTCGGGCACCCCGCCGCGGAAGACGAGGGTCTCCGTGCCACGGCTCACGCCGGACCACAGCGAGCGCACCAGCACCTCGTCCTCGGCCGGGTCGGGAACGACGACCTCGCGGATCTCCCCTTCACCCGGAGAGCTGACCCAGAACGCACGAGCGGTGACAGACATCGGCATCCTCCTGAACGATCGGCAACCGGCCCACGTACCGAGGTGTGCACAGTCCGCGCACAGTACGCGGCACTGATCATCTTTGTCATCTGGCCGGAGGAATGTGCGGTGGCCCTGAACAACACTTACGACGCAAGGCTGGTCCAGCAGGAGACCGCTGTGGGAGCGGGCGTTCAGATCCTGTTGCTGGCTCTGCTCGGCTCGGCGATCGGCCTCGGGCCGGCGGGCTGGGTGACCGGTCTCGTCTTCGCCATCGCCACCTGGGGGGTGCTCTCCCGGGCGCTGCACCGCTCCAGCCTGCGCTCGTTCGGCCCGGCCAACCGGGTGACCCTCGGCCGGGCGACGCTGGTCGGCGGGGTGACCGCGCTGGTCGCGGACTCCTTCGAGAGCACGCCGCCGGTGACGCTGCTGGTCGGCCTGACGGCCGTGGCCCTGATCCTCGACGGCGTCGACGGCAAGGTCGCCCGCCGTACCGGCACCTCGACGGCGCTGGGCGCGCGCTTCGACATGGAGGTCGACGCGTTCCTGATCCTGGTGCTCAGCGTGTACGTCTCGATGGCGCTCGGACCGTGGGTCCTGCTGATCGGCGGCATGCGCTACGTGTTCGTCGCGGCGGCCCGCGTCGCCCCCTGGCTCAACGCCCCGCTCCCGCCGAGCACCGCCCGCAAGACGGTCGCCGCGCTCCAGGGCGTCCTGCTGCTGCTGGCGGGCGCGAACCTGCTGCCGTACGCGGCCAACTTCGCCGTCGTCCTGCTGGCGCTGGGCTCGCTGGTGTGGTCCTTCGGCCGCGACGTGCTGTGGCTGCGGCGGACCTCGCGGATCGCCGCGCAGGCTCCGGCGCCGAAGGTCCTGGAGCTCGTGTAGCTCCTCTCTCCCATGGGGCAGGGCCCGGACCGGGTGCACGGTCCGGGCCCTGCCCCATGGGCTTCCCGCGTGGCTACGACCGTGCCGACCGCGTCCGTACGACGGCGAAGCCGGCCGCCGCGAGACCCAGCACACCGACGACCAGCCCCGCGACGCCCAGCCCGCGGGCGGTTGCGTCATCGGCGTCGGCCGCGGTGACCCGGACCGCGCCGCTCTTGCCGCCCTCCGCGCCCTCCGCGCCGTCCGCGCCGTCCGCGCCGTTCGCGCCGTTCGCGCCGTTCGCGCCGTTCGCGCTCTTCGAGGCGGCGTCCGAGGTGTTGTCGCCGTCGTCCGCCGCGGCCGCGGTCAGCTTCAGCACCGGCGCCGGGTTCTCCGGTTCGTCCGCGCCCTCCTCGGCCTCCTCGATCCAGCGGACGGTCTTGCCGTCGGAGTAGGTCTGGAGGGTCTTGAAGGCCAGCGAGCCGGTGTCGTCGGGGAGCCGGCCGAAGGCGACGTCGAAGTCCTCGTACTGGCCGGCGCCGATCTTCCCGCCGGTCCAGGTGATCTCGGAGACGGCCTCGGTGATCGTGCCGTCGTCGGTCTTGACGGGCGTCCTGAGCTTCGTGGTCGTCACCTTCGCGGTCCAGCCGTCCTGCGGGTGGACCAGCACGCCGAGCACCGGGTGGTCGGTGGGCAGGAAGACCTGGACCTCGGTGGTGCTCGCGGTGTCCTCCTCGTTGGGGACGCGGAAACTCAGGACGCCGTCCGTGGCGCCCTTGGCGTAGCTCTCGGGGTGCACGGTGACGTGCGCGGAGGCGACACCGGCGGCGGCGAGGACCGCGGCGGCGGCGAGCACGGCGCCGAGACCGGCGCGGCGCAGGGCGGGGTGTGTCGTGGACATGAGTGGGTGATCTCCGTACAGGAAGGATGAGGGTCCGGCTCGGGGCCGGCTCGGGGTCAGATCGCGTACGGGATCGGGGCGGGCGGTCCGCGGCGGCTCACCGCGTGGCGCAGCAGCAGTTGCCGGAGCGGGACGGGCGCCGGGGCGGCGAGGCGGACCGACGGCACGGGTGGCGGGGCAGGGGTCCCCCGCCACCAGGCCACGAGGCCCGGCAGGAGGGCGACCGCCCGACGCAGCAGCGACCACAGGGCGGCCTCACCGCGGCGCAGCCACCAGGAGGCGGCGAGCGCGGCGAGGACATGGGCCGCCGTCGCGTGCGCGGTCATCGCCGAGGCGGTGTGGGCGTGCAGGTGCACACCGTGCGCGTGCATGCCGTACGCGTGCACACCGTGCGCGTGCATGCCGTGCGCGTGCACACCGTGCGCGTGCATGCCGTACGCGTGCACACCGTGCGCGTGCATGCCGTACGCGTGCACACCGTGCGCGTGCATGCCGTACGCGTGCATGCCGTACGCATGCGTACCCTGCGCGGACGTCACGGGCATCGCGGGCATGGTCCGCCCGGCCGTACGGGAGCGGGCCGCGTCGAAGGCGACGTGCAGGCCTGCCTGGGTGGCCAGCATGGCCGCGCCGATACCGGGCAGGGCGCGTTCCCGGGCGCCGAGCAGCCACCCGGCGGTGAAAACGGCCAGGAATCCGGCGCCGTCGGCCCACGGCGGCGGTGTGTCACCCGTGGCGAGCCCGTGCCCGGCGGCGGCCAGCAGCACGCACACCGCGGCGAACACCGCGGCGCGCAGACTCCGGACGGCCGGGGACGCGCTCATGGTGAGGGATCCTCCCACGCTCGACCGATACGTCGACCGCCGCTCCGGCGTTCACGTTCTCCCCGTTCCCGCGCGCCCAGCCAGGCGGGCCGGTACGACGTGGGCGCGCCTGTCGAACCACGGGATACCGATCTACGCCCGCCGCGCCCGCGTTCCCCTGCTACCGCCTTCCCCTGCTACCGCGTTCCCGCGCTACCGCGTTCCCGCGCTCCCGGGTTCACGTCCGCCGGGGAAGGAGCGCGACGGCGCCGGCCGGTACGGCGGCCAGGAGGAGCCAGGGGACGGCCGGGGGCAGCCCGGCCTCCAGGAGGGTGCCGGTGGCCGCGCTGCCGAGCAGCACGATCAGCCCGGAGACCGAGGACAGTGCCCCGGTGTACAGGCCGAGCCGGCCCTCCTCGGCGAGGTCGGGCACCCAGGCACGGGTGGCGGGCACGACGAGCATCTGACCGAGCGTGAGCAACAGGACGAAGCAGGCCGCGGGCAGCAGCCCGGCCGTCCCGGTCCGTCCGGCGGGCCGGGCAACGGCCACCACGGCGAATCCGGCGGAGATCAGCACGAGCCCGGCCGCCATCGAGCGGCGCGGGTCGATCCGCTCCGCCGCCCACCGGGTGACCGGCAGTTGGGCCGTCACGACCAGCAGCGACGACAGCGCGAACAGCCAGGCGAGCGGCGCCTGGGAGGCGGCCGCCCGCTCCACCTCGGCGGGCAGGGCGAGGTAGAGCTGGTTGTAGGCGAGGAGATGGGTGCCGTACGCGCAGCACAGGGCGAGGAAGCGGCGGTTGCGGAGCAACGGGCTTGTTCCGCCGCGCACTTGGACCCGGGAGCGGCCGGGGATGTGCTGGGGCAGCAGCCGGGCGTGAGCGGCCAGGACGAGGACGAAGACGCCGGCTCCGGCCAGGCACACCGCGCGGAAGTCGACGGCGAGGAGCAGTGCGCCGAGCAGCGGCCCGACGAACGCCCCGGCCTGTCCGGCGACCGTGAACAGCGCGAGCACCCGGGTCCGCGGCCCGCCGCCCGACTCCTCGTGCACGACGGCCTGCCGTGCCACCTCGGACTCGACGGCGGGTGAGAACAGTGCCGCCGCGAACCCGATCAGCAGCACCGCCCCGATGACCGTCCCGGTCTGTTCGGCGTATCCGAGCCAGCCGAACCCGGCGATGCGCAGCACGCATCCGGCGAGGACGACGGGCCGGACGCCGTACCGGTCGGCGAGGGCTCCGCCGACCACGAACAGCCCCTGCTGGCTGAAGGTCCGCAGCCCCAGCACGAACCCGACCAGCCAGCCCGCCATGCCGACCGCGTCGCCCAGATGCCCGGCGAGGAACGGCAGAACGGCGAAGAAGCCGATGTTGAAGGCGAGTTGGGTGAGGATCAGCAGGCGCAGAAGAGGGGAGAGCGCGGGCGCCCCCTTCGCGCCGCGGCGCCGGGAAAGCCCTGTCGCCGTCATCCGGCCTCCACCAACTCCGTTCGCGGAGACGGATGTTCCTCCGCGAGCGGGTCCGCCGCACGAGGGCGCCGTGGCCTCGGTCGTCGCAGCCCGCCGGCCGCGGTCACCGCCAGGGCGCCGAGGACGGCGAGGACGGCCGCGGGGGCGAGGACGGCCCAGGGGGCGCGTTCGGCGTAGGGCTGGTTCTCGGCGAGGAGCAGGCCCCACTCGGGGGACGGCGGCTGGGCGCCGAGGCCGAGGAAGCCGAGCGAGGCCAGGGCGAGGGCGATGCCCGGCAGCCTGAGGAGGGCGTGCCGGGCCACGGGCGGGAGGACGGCGGGCAGGAGTTCGCTCCTCAGCAGATACCCGGGGCCGGCGCCGAGGGCGCGGGTGGCGGTCAGGTGGAGCGTGGCCCGCTCCTGGCGCAGCAGTGCGGAGGTGTGTGCGGCGAGCGGCGCCCAGGCCACGACGGCCACGGCGAGCACGGGCGTGGCGGACCCGCTGTCCCGGACCGCGGCGACGAGGAGCGCCGCGAGCACCGGCGGTACGGCGTTCACGGTGTCGACGAGCGGCCCGGACAACCGGGGCAGCAGCCCGAGCAGCACTCCGGCCGTCAGTGCGACCGCGCTGACGGCGAGGGCGAGGAGCAGGGTGTCGAGGGCGCCGTGCGCGACCCGGGCGAGGACGTCGCGGCCGAGCGCGTCGGTGCCGAACGGGTGGGCGGTGGAGGGGGGTCGGAGGCGGGCCGCGGTGTCGAGCGCGAGCGGATCGCGGGGCAGGCCGAGGGAGATGACGACGGACAGCAGAAGACTGTATGCAATAGGCAGGATCCTGCGGACGGGCGGCGGAGGCCGGTGGAGTGTATGCAATGCGCCGTCGCGCAGCACCGGACCGATGAGCAGCCGGGCGGCGAGCCGGGCGCCGACGGTGGTGACGGCCGCGAGGGCGACGAGGACGAGGGTGCCGGCCTGGAGAACGGGCAGGTCCTGCGCGATCGCCGCCTGGAGGGTGGTCCGGCCGAGCCCGGGAATGTCGAAGATCTGCTCCACGGCGACGGATCCGCCGGTCAGCCCCACGACGAACAGCCCGAGGCTGGGCAGCAGTCCGGGCACACAGCGGCGCAGCGCCTTGCGGGCGATGCTCCGGCCCGGCAGTCCGCGCGCGGCGGCGGCCTGCGCCCAGGGCTCGACGAAGGCGGCCGGCAACTGGTCGTCGAGAAGACGTCCGAGCACCGCGCCGGCGGGCAGGCCCAGGGCGAGAGCGGGCAGCACCGTCCACTGCGGGCCGTACCAGCCGAGAGCGGGCAGCCATCCCCACTGCACACCGACGACGGTGGCGAGCACGGAGGCGGTCAGGAACTCGGGCAGCGCGGCGAGCACGGCGGAACCGGAGCCGCCGGCGGGCCGGCCCTCCAGCCGTCGCCGGGCACCGAGGTACAGGGTGCGGCCGCACACGCCGGCGGCGGTGACCAGGGCGACCGCCAACGCCACCACCATCAGCAGCAGCGACGCGCCGAGCGCCTCGACGACGCCGGGCGCGACATCGGCACCGGAGATCCACGACCGTCCGGCGTCCCCGCGCGGCAGCCCCGCGAGCCATTGCCCGAGGAGGCGCAACGGACCTTCTTCCAGGCCAAGTTCAGCTCGGATCTCGGCGAGCACCTCGGGGGTGGCGTCACGGTCGGCGGACCGCGCCTTCAACACGGTCAGCGCCGGATCGGTGTGCGACAGCCAGGGCAGCAGCCCGATGCCGCACACCAGCAGCGCGGCCAGCACGGCACGCCACAGCAGCGCGCCCAGCCTGCTCCTCATCCCGTCAGCGCCGGGTCCCGGCACCGACGAGCGTGCGCTCGTAGGGATCGAGGAGCACCCCTTCGACCTCGGCGCCGACGCCGGTGACGACGCGCTGGTGGACCAGCGGGACGACGGTGTCGGTGCCGAGGACCGCGGCCTCGGCGGCCAGGGCGGCGTCCTGCCGCTCACCGGTGTCGGCCACCGTCTGCGCCTTGGCGACCAGCCGGTCGACGTCCTTGTCACACAGCAGGGCGAGGTTGTAGCCGCCGTCGCAGGTGAAGTCACTGGCCAGGAGGGAGACGGGGTCGCCGGTGTCCAGGAGACTGTTGCGGGCGCCGACGAAGGCGTCGAACCTCCCCGCGAGCGCGTCGCTCTCCAGCCTCGAGTACTCACGCACCTCCAGCTTCACCTTGAAGCCGGCCTTCTCCAGCTGCTGCTTCAACACCTGAGCGGCTTCAGGGAGTTCGGGCCGGTTGTCGTAGGTGGCGAGGGTGAGCGAGGCGCCGCCGGGAGCAGCGGCCTTCACCCGCCCGGCGGGCTGGACGCGCTTGCCCTCGGCCCAGGTGACCGCGGGGCCGTAGATGCCGGCGCCGGCATCCGCGTGACCCTCGTAGACACCCTCGGCGAGGGCCGAGGTGTCGACGGCCGCACGCGCGGCGGCCCGCAGGGCCGGGTCCTTGAAGACGCCCGACTTCGCGTTGAGCAGCAGGCTGATGGTGCGGGTCGTGGCGGTCTCGCGGCGGGTGTCGGCGTCGAGGGTGGCGGCCTGGGCGACGGGTATCGCCTCGGCGACGTCGACCTCTGCGGTGCGCAGGGCGTTGGCGCGGGCGGTGCCGTCGGCGATGAAGCGCACGTCGACGCCCAAGGCCTGGGCCCGGCCGCCCCAGTAGTCGTCGAAGCGGTCGAGGCCGGCGGCGGTGGCGCCGGTGACCTCGGTGAGTTCGAAGGGTCCGGTGGCGGTGCCGACCGGATCGACGGCGCCCTTCTTCCCGTAGGCCTTCGGAGCGAGGACGGCGAGGCCGGGGCTGGACAGGCGCAGGGGCAGGACCGGATCGGGGGCGACGGTGGTGACGCGTACGCCGGTGCCGCCCTCCGCCTTCGCCGTGAAGGTGACACCGGAGAGCGCTGCCGGGACCGGCTGGGCCTCGGTGGCGTGTGTGAGGGAGGCGGCCACGGCGGCGGGCGTGACCTCCGTACCGTCCTGGAAAGCGGCCTCGCGCAGGGTGAACAGCCAGTTGCGGTCGTCCACGCGGCGCCAGGACGCGGCGAGTGCGGGGGCGGCGGCGCCGTTGGCGTCGAGGGCGGTCAGCCCCTCGGTGACCCCGAGACGGCTGAGGATCGTCGCGTCGGCGCCGTAGGGGGAGAGGTTCTCGGTGGGCGGGAAGGCGAGGGCGACGCGCAGCCGGGGGCCGCCGTCGGCGCCGGAGGCCGCATCGTCGTCGCCACCGGAGGATGCGAAGCAGCCGGCGAGCAGCGGGGTGAGGAACGCGGCGGCGAGAAGCCGGGGAGGACGGGGACCGCGGGAAGAGCGGGGACGGCGGGGGAAGCGCATGGAGTTACCGGCCTGTGGGACGAGGGCGGGAGGAGGAAGAGGCAGCGTGGGCGGACGGGGCGGAGGAGGAGAAGGAGGAGGGAGAGCCGGGGCGGAGAACGCCGAGGGGGACGTCGAGGAAAACGTCGAGGGGGACGTCGAAGTGCACGACGCCCTGGCCGCCCGTCACTCCTTCCCGTTCGTCGTGCACGACGGTGCCGAGCGATCGCCAGAACGCCTCGGCTCCCTCCACGGCCGGGTCCGTGTGCAGATAGAGGGCCCCGTAGCCGCCGTCCGCGGCCGCGAAGGCGAGGAGTTCGGCGACCAGCCGCCGGGCGAGGCCGCGTCGGCGGTGCTCCCGGCGGACGTAGACGCGGCGCAGCTGCGCGGTCGTGCCGCAGGGGTAGCGGTCGGCGACATGGCGGGGGTTCGGCGGGTGCGCGGGGCCTCGGGAGTCCAGGGCCGCGGTGGCGACGACCTCGCCGTTCTCGCCGTCGAGCGCGACCAGCAGGGTGTGGCGGGCCGGGACGAGGTAGGCGGCGACGGGGTCGATGATGTCGCCGTGCCAGCGCGGCACGTAACCGGTACCGAAATCGCGGTAGACGGTGTCGAGCATGACGGCTCGGGCACCGTCGAGGTCCTCGGGGCCCGCGGGCCTGATGCAGTAGTCACGCACTTGCAAATCATATGCATTAAGCAGAGCAAGTTGATCACTTAACCATTCCTCCCGGATTTGACAGAGATCGCGGCGCGCCCCTAAATCTAGCCACATGACATTCATTTTCAACAAGGGGGTGCTGTGATGCGCGTCGCGTTCGTGGGGAAGGGCGGCAGCGGCAAGACGACCCTGTCGGCCCTGTTCGCCCGGCAGTTGGCACGATCCGGCGCACCGGTGCTGGCCGTGGACGGCGACATCAACCAGCATCTGTCCGAGGCCCTGGACCCCGCGGCCGGCACGGCGCCCTTCGAGGCCCCGCCCCTGGCCGCCCGTCTGGGCGACATCAAGGACCTGCTGCGCGGCACCAACGCGCGCATCACCTCCCGCGAGGCGATGGTCAAGACGACCCCTCCGGGCCGGGGCTCCCGGCTGCTGCGCCTGCTGGGCGACGACGCACTGCACACCCGGCACGTCCAGCGGGTCGGCGGCGTACCGCTGATGGTGACGGGCGAGTTCGACGAGAGCGACCTGGGGGTCGCCTGCTACCACTCCAAACTGGGCGCGGTGGAGCTCTATCTGAGCCACCTGGTGGACGGACCGGGCGAGTACCTGGTGATGGACATGACGGCCGGCGCGGACGCCTTCGCCTCCGGCCTGTTCACCCGGTTCGACATGACGTTCCTGGTGGCCGAACCCACCCGCAAGGGCGTCTCCGTCTACCGCCAGTACCGCGACCACGCCCGCGAGTTCGGCATCCCCCTCGCCGTGGTCGGCAACAAGGTCACCGGCGAGGACGACCTGCTCTTCCTCAAGGAGGAAGTCGGCGACGACCTCCTCACCCACCTCGTCGTCTCCCCCTGGGTCCGCTCAGCCGAACGGGGTGATCCCCAGGGCGAGTTGGAGGACGTCAACCGCCACGCCCTCGATCTCCTGCGCGAGACGGTCGACGCCCGCGAGAGGAACTGGCCGACCCTGCACCGACACGCCGTGGAGTTCCACCTCCGCAACGCCCGCGCCTGGGCGGACGCGGCGACCGGTCAGGACCTGGCCGCCCAGGTGGACCCGGAGTTCGTCCCCGGCCCGGCGTCACTTCACTGACCTGCACGGTTCACCTCGACGCGGGCGCAGGTACTCAACCAGTCGGCGGAACTGCGCGACTGCTGATTCGCCCCAGCCGATTCCCCCACCTGACGGGCCGACCGACCGCACAGCGACCAGGCCGGCCCGTCAGCGGTCCGTGAACTCCTTCACGATCGACACGAACCGAACACCATCGTCCCGCCAGGGAAAGTGCCCCGCTCCGGGCTGCACGGTGAGTTCCGTCCTCGGGAACGGTTCCGCGAACTCCCTCGTCACGCGTGGCGGAGCCGCCAGGTCCCTCTCCCCCGCCAGGAGCAGGACCGGCGACGGGAATGCGGCCAGCGCCGCGCGAGTGGCAGCCGGGGAGAAGGCGCCCTCGGCCGTGTACACGGCAGCCGCCTCGTGGTTCCTGATGCGGGGCCACGCATCCCGTGGTGCGCAGCCCCGTGGGTCGGGCGCTTCGGTGACAGGCTGTCAGTGGCGGCGCTCAGCTCCTCAGGCCGGGCGCAACACAGGTGCGCGGAGTGAAGATCCAGACTCCCTTGGTGTACGTGGCGCCGAGGACTCGTCCGTTCTCACGCAGCCACGGATGACGGCTCTGCAGCTCGACGTAGTTGTCGTTGGTCACTGCCACCGCACCCGATTCGTCCGCGATGGCCACGACCAGTGCGTCGCCCTTTCCTTCCGTCCCCGCGGGTGGCTGAAGGATGTCTCCCTTGCTCAGGGCGGCGACGACGGCTGCTTTCTCCTCCTCCGCCACCTTGTGCCGGAAGGTGGCGTCCACGACCACGTGGATGTCCGCCCCGGGGAACTTCCTGGCGAGCGCTGCGCGAGCGTCCAGGAGTTGGGCGAAACTCGGCCGGTCGCCCTCCTCGTACACGCCGGGTCGGCTCGGCGAATGGCCGATCCAGGCCAGGTTGGAGCCGTCGACCACCAGCGTGTGAACCTCGTCGCCCTCCCCCGGCCCACCGACCTGGGAAGGAGAAACAGCGGGACGGCCACCCTTCTCGGCCCCGTTGCCCCGCAGCAGCTGCGAGGACACGGGGGTTGCCGTCAACAGGTCGTCAAGTTCCTTGCGTACCTCGGGAGTCGCCCCGCCGGAGCCGAAGCTCTTCACCTCCTCGTCCACCACGACCTGGCCGGTGTGCTCCAGGGTGGCCTTCACATGCAGCAGGCCGTCGGAGTCGTAGGTGTACTCCAGGTCGAAACGGGACTCCTCCCGTACCCGGGGCGTCGGGTAGTTCAGGGTCAACTCGGTGAGCTGGACGTTGTCGGAGTCGGAGAGCTCCTTGTCGGGGTCACCCTCCCAGATCTCCACCGTGAGCTTGCGCTCGTGGTCGCGCTTGGGGGTGTAGCTCTTGCGCTCGCTCCACGGCAGCGGTGAGTTGCGGGGAATGATCTCGCTGAACTTCCGCCGTCCGTCGGCCGCCTTGACGACGGTCCCCAGTGCGTGGCTGTTGGCGACCTGGATGACGCCGGGCGTCTCCTTGGCCAGCACGGCTGCCGCGATCGAGGCACCGCGGGCCACGGCTGTCATCGGATCGCACAACTGGGTCGGCACCGGGTCCATCTGCAGGGCCTCGGCGACCGCCGCCCGTACGCTCGGGATCTGGCTGGTACCGCCGATCATGAGGACGTCGTCCACGTCGAGCGGCGCCATGTGAAGATCCCGCAGGCACTCCTCGACCGGGGCCAGGGCTCGGTCCACGAGATCGGTGATCGACTCTTCCAGTTCCTCCTGGAAGATCTCCACCTCCTTGTCGTCCGGCGTCCTGATCCGCACGGAGGGCTGCGAGGACAACAGGATCTTGCTCCGCTCGATGTCGAGCCGGAACTGACGCTCCTGGGCGGGAGCCCACTCGCGCCGTGCCGGGGCCCTGTCCAGGACGAGCCTCCTGAGCCGTCGGTCGATCTCGAGCCCGCCGAGTTCCGTCACACCGCGCGAGGCTCGCTCCTCGAAGAACCCGTCCTCGTAGTCGAGGACGGTGACGTCGATGGTTCCGCCGCCCCAGTCGAACACCAGGATCTGGGCGTCCTCGCGCATGTCGTGAACGTAGGAGATGGCGGC
Source organism: Streptomyces zaehneri (assembly GCF_032248645.1). Lineage (NCBI taxonomy): Bacteria > Bacillati > Actinomycetota > Actinomycetes > Kitasatosporales > Streptomycetaceae > Streptomyces > Streptomyces zaehneri. Next base: position 147,638 of record NZ_JASTTJ010000006.1, on the reverse strand, counting down.
GGCGGTCGGCTCGTTGAGAAGTGCCTGCACGTCGATGCCGGCGAACCGGGCGGCCGCACGGGTGCGGTATCGGGCGGCTCCCGTGGCGTTCGCGGGAACGGTGATGACGGCACGGTCGATTTCGGTGAGGTTGTGGCGCGCGCCGTCTCTCATGGCGGTGAACACGCCTGCGGCCGCAGTGGTGGCGGCGAAGCGCCGGCCTTGCACGTTCACGTATTCGTCGCTCTTGAGGAGCCGCTTGCAGGCCTCCGCGGCTTCTTCCGACCTCAGCTTCGCCTCCCATCCGAAGAGCGGGCCGCTGCGCAGCGAGCTCATGCCGACGACCGACGGAAAGAGGAACTCGAAGCCTGGCCGGCGCCAGTCGGCGTCGAGGTGGTGGGCGTCGAGCGGCAGCACCTCCACGTCGTCGCCCTGCCACTGCGCCACCACGGAGTTGGTGGTGCCGAAGTCGATCCCGGTGGCCGTCACGGCTGGTCCTCCTTCATCGCGGCGTCCTGCGTTCCGGTGCCGTCGTCGGGTTGTGTGTGTCGGCGGAGCACCCGGCGCAGCTGGCCGGACAAAATGACCTTGCCGGTCGCCTGGTCGATGTATGCGGGCCGCACGACCTCGAACTCCTCCCCCTCGCCCTCGACGACGACAAAATGTTCACGTTCGTCAGGAGACTCGACGACTCGGACGCCGAGTCCGAGAAGTGCTTTGCGGACTGACACTTGCCACTTGAGTGTGCTCATCCGATTGCCGGACCCCCGCGCCTCAAGGTCACACTCCACGAGACGCGCCAGATGTTCTTCTCGAGTCCTGAACGCCTCGAGTACGCCCTGCCTCAAGGCGGCCAGGATCTCACCCTGCTTAGGCCTGCTCCCAACAGGAACGCTCTCCAAGAGCGCCTGCGCACTCTCCGTGAAGCGCTTCAGCACATCAGCCGGGTTAAGCAGTTCGTGAGGTTGATAGGTAAGTAGTTCAGGATCAATGGACCTGCCTCTCTCACCCCGCCGGCGGTTCGGGGAGTCAGGCTGGTTGATCCAATTCCGGGGCTTGCTCAATGTGTGGTCCTGTGCTGGTGGTCCGGGCGCCGGGGCGCGTTGAGAAGGGTGGGGAGGAGATCGGCCAGTGCCCGACGCCGCACCGTCTCCACGTCGTCGGGATGGCGGGGCACCGTGCGTCGCGGCAGCGGCTCGACCGGTGGCACGAGGGTGACGGGCAGGTCATCGGGCAGGCGGAACGCATCCGCGTCCAGGGGAAGCACGAAGAAGTCCGACAAGTCCTCGTGCTGCTCGGCCTGTTGGATGCGGCGCATGGCGCGGTTCAGCCGGGCGGCCTCCTCCCGGTCGTCCGCGAACTCCCGCCGCAGGTCGCGGTACCGCTGTTTCCAGAACGGCGACTGATGGGGCAGTCCCAGTTCCAGATAGGGGTTGGACGGATGGGGCCGGTCGTTGCGCGCCCGGGTGCGCCGTCTTTCGAGCAGTTCTCGGTTGTGTGCCGTCCGGGGACTTTTCTCCCCGATCTGACCGAGGGCGGCGAGCGCCCCGTCCAGGTTCTCGTCCAGGAGTGCCAGGTAGGCGGACATGTTCCAGGCCTCTGCCTCCTGCCCGGGATCCCCTTGGTCGTGCTCGACGAGGAGTTCCACCTGTGCTCGCGCTCTCTTCAGGTCGCCCGCGCAGATGGAGTCATAGGCGTGTCGCAGTGCCGACAGCGCGTGGAAGGTGCTGCGCCGGGGGCTCACGGCGGCCTTCGGCTCCCACAGCGCCGCCATCAGTCGCCACAGTCCGCGGTCGGCCAGAATGTCCGTGGGCCAGTTGCCGGTGAGGGCGCCGTCCCGGATCTGACGCAGTCTCAACACCAGGTAACGGGGCAGGACGTACTCCAGTCCCTTGACGGCGTCGGCATCGCCCTCCGCGGCCCGTTCGAGCAGACCGTAGACGTCTTCGTCCGTTTCGTCGCCGTTCTCGCCCGCGAGGTCAGCCGCTTCCGCGTCGACCGCGTCGGCGTGCTCACCGTCGAGGAAGCGCCGGCGCCGCAGGTACTCCTGCCATCCGAGAGCCTCGGCCGTCTCCTGGTCCACCTGCTCCGGGGCGAGCCTGGCCCGCAGGTAGTCCCGTTCCCGTACGTCGGGCCGCGCCTTCCAGGGCCCGCCGTCACTCGTGACGACGCCGGCGTCGATCAGGTCGTCCACGATCCCGAGCGGCGCCCACGGCAGGATCCGGGCACACACCGTGGGTGACAGCCCGGCGAGTCCTTCCTGGCGAAGGGCGTACTGCGCGGCGAAGGCGCCCGACGCGTCCTCCGTGAGGGTGGGGCGCATCTCCCGTGGCACAAAGGTCGGTTCGGAGCCCATGAGGTGTTCGAGCCGGGTCTGGCCCTGCGGCGTCAGCCAGGGCAGCCCGGCCTCGTGGACGACGGCCATGGCGGTGACGACGTCGTGGTCCTCGCCGTGTTCGAGCAGGGCCCGTACGGCGGAGGGCAACTGGGCGACCGGGTCGCCTCCGAGACACCGGGCCAGCACCTGCAGCGCCCAGTCGGGCGCGGTCGCGTCACCGGACCGGCTGTCGCGCAGGTCGGTCAGAAGCCGTGCCACACGTCGCACCGCGTCGGCGCCGAACACGCCGGCTCTGCGCCATCGGCGCAGCGCGAACCCGTCGAGGCCCGTCGTCTGCGGTTCGTCGGCGTCCGGCCGCAGTCGGCGTGCCCGGCGTCGCTCGCGCCATGCCTCGACCATGTCGGCCCGCTGCGTGGACGCGCCCGGCCCGAGGCCCGTCGCGGGGCTGTCGTCATTCACCATCTGTTCCCACATCGCTCATCCGGCCCCTGACCCACCGGCCGTCGGATCTCGCCCTTCCGTCCGGGCTCGACATCACCCCGCCTTGGCCGGCTCAGGGCGTGCCGCCCTCGTCCGGCTCCTCCGGCTGGATCCGTGCCGCGGCGGGTCCTGCCCACCCCGAGCCTTCGCGCCAGGCCAGACCGACGCTGAACGCCCGGTCGGCGGCGTCGGCGGCCCAGACTTGCGCCGGTGCCTCCGGGAGTACGACGACCAGGTACTCGGCAGGTCCGTCGGGGTGCAGGCAGGATGCTTCCAGCAGGTGGAGGGCGGCCTCGCGGATCCGCTCGTACTCCGGGGGACCTTCGGCCAGGACGTCGAAGAGGGTGGTGCCGTCGGGGCCGTGCGTCCAGGCGTCGGCGTATGCGCTGTCGCCCACTTCGTCGAAGCAGTCGTAGAGATCGGCCAGCAGCCGGTGTCGCAGGCCTTCGTGGACGCGGTGCGAACGAGCGACCCGCTCGCGTTCGACGACCGTGCCGGCCAGGTCGGGTCCACCCGCCGGGTCCGTGACGGCGCCCGTGACGTCCCCGGCGGTGCTGCTCGTCGACATGTGGTCCCTTTCCTGAGGGGGTTCGCCTCGTCCTGTCGGCTTGCCCTCGTGTGCGGGTTCGTCGGCCGGTGATGCCGCGAAACCCCGGTAGATCTCGGTTCCGGTCCGGCGGACCGTCGTCAGGACTCGGCCGTCGGACCGCAGCCACCACTGGCCGTGTTCGCCCTCGACGACCGGGCGCTGCCCCACCCGTTCGACGCGGCCCGTCTCCAGGTCGGCCGCGAGGTCCTCCCGTAGTCGCCGGACGAACTCCGCGTCCGGCGACTGCGAGCACTGGGCGAGACGCTCGAACGTGATGCAGGCCCCCGCGGTGACGTGCAGGTCCGGGATGCTCAGGCCGCGCACGGCGGTGTCGTCGGGCAGGCGGGGGCCGGCGTCGGCCTCCGGCGCGGTGAGTGCGGATCGCCGTGCGCCCCGCGCCTGATGTCCGACGCGAGAGGGCACTCCCGCCGCCACCTGCGCGAAGCTGCGCTCGGGATGGCCGGTCAGGTACGCGGTCACGGCGCGAGCGTCCGCGTCCAGCACCAGCCGGTAGCCCTCCAGGTCCAGGAGCCATCCGTTCTCGGTGCGCAGGTGGCGGCCCCCGGCCAGGAACGGGGCCAGCATCGCGTGGAGTTCGACGGCGGCTTCACCGAGGCTGCCCCGATGCCGGACCACGAAGGCGCCGCACGCGGCCGACGTGATGCGGATGTCGGAGACGCGTTCCGGCGACAGTTCCAGCCGGGACTCGGTCACACCGTCCTTGGGGACCCCGAGGTAGCTCCTGCCCAGGGACGCGGGCTGCGCGGTCCGGAAGCCGCCGCAGCCCGGTTTCCGGCACCATCCGTCCGGCTGCCGCGTCTCGTTCTCGCACCTGGCCCCGTCCACCCGATAGCGGGTGCACAGCCCGGATCCACCGTGCGGGCTCTTCCTGCGACCCACCTGAGCCATGAACTGCCTCGGAGTCGGCACGGGGTTCCCCGGCCCTCCGAGCCACCGGGGCAGCGGGCGCTGGTGCACCACGGTCAGGGACTGGGTGCAGCGGGTGAGCGCCACGTACAGGCGACGCGGCCCGGTCACGTCGTCCGCGGCGATCGCCGCGGGTTCCACGACGACGACATGGTCGAACTCGAGGCCTTTGGCCTCCTCGGCGGTGAGCACCGCGACGGTCCCGGGATCCGGCACGGCCGCGACCACTGCCTCTTTCCAGCGTGCCGCCTGCGGGACGATCACCGCGGTCGTACGGCCGACTGCGGCGCCGTCCGGCCCCGAGGCGAGGGCGGTAGCGTGCTCGGCGGCCCGCTGTGCCGGGTCGCCGCCCTGGACCACGGCCACGGCGGCACCCGTCCGTCGCACGGAGTCGGGCACACCGACTCCGGGAGCGCAGTACATGCCGAGCGGGCGCACGTAGTCCATGACCTCGCAGGGCACCCGGAACCCGGTCAGCAGTTCGGCCACCCGCCAGCCGTCACGGCCGGTGAGCGTCGTACCGATCTTCTCCCAGTCCCGGTAGGGAAACGGGCCGGTGGCCTGGGCGAGGTCTCCCAGGACGGTCATGGACCCGCCGGGGCATCGGCGGGCGAGGGCCCGCGCCTGCATGGGCGTGACGTCCTGCGCCTCGTCGACCACCACATGCCCGTACGTCCGCTCGGGCCGCCCGGACAACAGGAACTCCAGCTCGTCAAGGAGGACCAGGTCTTCGAGACTCGGCTCGGCCCCGAACCGGGCGGGTGCGGATCGCGCTCGGCTCTCCTGATGGTCGACGAGGGCGGCCTGTTCGCCGGGGGTGAGGACGCCGTCGGCGGCGGCGGCCAGCACGGGGGCGCCGGACAGCAGGCGGCGCAGTACGTCGCGTGCCGAGAGCTCGGGTGCGATGCGCCGCATGAGGCGGCTGACGGGACGCAGTTGGCGGATGACGTCGAAGTAGTCGCTGTCGGCGGGACCGGGCAGCAGCCCGACGTAGGCCTCGGTGAGATGCTGCACGATCTGCCGGAAGCAGCCCTCTCGACGCACCTCGTAGGGGCTGTCCCCGCGGAGCGCGGCGGCCGCGATGTCGGCGAGTTCCACGACGGGCACCTCGACCTCGCGACGCCGGAGTTCGAAGGAGAACACCGGTCCGCCGACCAGTGCCTCGAGCCGCTCGGCCGTGTCGGTGGTGAGGTTGTCGACGGCGCGCCGCAGGACATGGCTCATCCGCGCGTCGGCCTTGATGACGGCGACGTCGTGCGGGTCGCGGTCGGCGGTGCCGCCCGACCACAACGCGGGCAGGTCGAGCATGGTCACACCGTTGGAGCCGAGTTCCACGAGGGCACTCGCCGCGTACCGCAGGAATCCGCGGCTGGGCCCGAGCACCAGGATGTCGTCGGCGCTCATGTGCCGGTTGTCGAGGAGCCAGCTCACCCGGTGCAGCCCGACGGCCGTCTTGCCGGTGCCGGGCCCGCCCTGGACGACGAGCACCCCGCCGGGCTGCTCCGTCACGAGCCGGAGCTGGTCACGCTGGATCGTCTCGACGATGTCGTGCAGGGCGCCGTCGCGCCCCCGCTCGAGTTCGTCGAGCAGCGGATCGCTCCACTCGGGCTCGGCGAGCTGCCCCGTGGCCTCTTCGGCCCCGTCAGGCTCGTGAAACTCGTCGGGCTGCTGGGACTGTTCGGGCTCGCCCGGCTGACGGTCCTCCCGGAGCTCCTGGGACCGTCGCCCGCTCTCGCCTGCGCGGGCACCGGCGCCGTCCCGGCCGTGCAGGTCGAAGTAACGCCTGACAACGCGCTCGTCGCAGACGATCTGGCGCAACAGCCGCACCCCGCCCGGCTCCTGCTCACTGGTCAGTCTCCACTGGACGGCGGCCGGGGCGCTCCAGGAGATGACGGCGGGGTTGCGCTCCGCGTCGAACACCGCGCGGCGGCCGATGTAGAACGTCTCGGCGCCGGCCCCCTCGTCGACATCGGCCCTCATGAACACGAGGGAGTTCCTGCCGAGATCGAGGCTGTTCAGCTCCCGCCGCCAGGCACGGTTGACGTCGATCGCGTCCTTGCCGCTGGCGGAGGCCGCCACCTCCTTGAGCACGGCGGCCTCGCGTCGCGAGTGTTCGAGGCAGCGGTAGGCGTGGTCGACAGCCCGCTGTTCCATGGCAAGGACATCCGCCCGACGTGCGCGCTTCGCCATGCTGTCCGATCTGCCCTTCTCCTGCGGTTGTACTGCGCCGTTTCCGGAAAAGACCACGGGAGTCGGCGCATTCTTCGACTTCACAGACACCTCTGTGGTTGCTGTGATGCTCGTCACTTCACGCAACGCCGGGAGTCAGCCGACACTCTTCCGTTCCTTGCACCGGTTGGTCTTGAAGTACTCCCCTTGTTGAGCGTCACCCGCCCCGCCCCCCAGGTTGTTGTTCGCGATGATCGAGCCGAACCGTGCGTACACGCGCCCGGCAGAGGCCTGCCGGGCGGCCGCTTCCCATCGGAAGCACCGAAAGATAAGCACCTCACTGAAAGCACTGTCAATCACGTTGACAGATTTGAAGGGTGCTGTAGGTTGTTGACGTCCGCTGCCGAGCGAGACAGAAGCCCGAGAGCCAGGACCCCATTCATGTCCCAGCCATCCGCCCAGGTGACCGCCGCCGAGATCTCCCGCATCGCGGGGGTCACGCGCGCCACGGTCAGCAACTGGCGACGCCGGCACGACGACTTCCCGGCCCCGTCCGGCGGTACGGACAGCAGCCCGCTGTACGACCTGGAGTCCGTGCGTTCCTGGCTCGCCTCGCGCGGCCAGGTCGCCGCGGCGAGTCCCTCGGAGGAGCTGCGGACGACCCTCCGTCTGCATGCGCAGAGCGGCGCAGGCACGTCCGACCTCCTCCTGCTGGTTCTCGCGGCGGCGCGCCGCTCGCCAAAGGAGCTGACGGCCGCCGCGCTGCTGCCGGACCCGGACCTGGTCAGCCGCGCCGAGCGCGAGGTGGCCACCGTGGCCGACACCGTGCCGGTCGCGGACGCCGTCCGCTTCAGGGCGGACGACACGGCGGTGCTGCGCGCCCTGTACGCGTGTGTACGCGACGAGGGCGGCCAGGCCGCGCTGGGCGTGCTCGCCGAGCGGGAGCTGGAGGACAGCGCCGCGTCCGGCGCGTACCGGACCCCCGAACCGCTCGCGGACCTGCTGGCCGGCCTGATCCCCGGACCGCCGGTCCGCGTCCTCGACCCGGCCTGCGGCAGCGGCACCCTGCTGGCGGCCGCGGCCCGGCGGGGCGCACGCGAGCTGTACGGCCAGGACACGCTCCCCGTGCAGGCCCGGCGCAGCGCCGTGAGCCTGATGCTGACCGCTCCGCGGGCCGAGGTCACCGTGCGCGCCGCCGACAGTCTCCGCGCGGACGCCTTCCCCGGCCTCGTCGTCGACGCCGTGCTGTGCAACCCGCCCTTCGGCGTCCGCGACTGGGGTCACGACGAGCTCGCGTACGACCCCCGCTGGGCGTACGGCGTACCGCCCCGCGCCGAATCGGAACTGGCGTGGGTGCAGCACGCGCTCGCCCACCTGACGCCGGGCGGCCACGCGGTCCTGCTCCTGCCGCCCGCCATGGCAGGCCGCGCGTCGGGCCGTCGCGTACGGGCGGAGCTGGTACGCGGCGGGGCTCTGCGCGCGGTCATCGCCCTACCGGTGGGCGCGTCGGTTCCGCTGCACGTCGGTCTCCAGATCTGGGTGCTGCAACGTCCCGAACCGGGCGGCCCGGAGCGCAAGTCGGTGCTGTTCGTGGACGTGGCGGAGACGTCGTCGCCGGCGGGTACGGGGGGCGACGGCACGGCCACAGGCACCCGCGCCCGGGGCACCGGGAGCCGGTCCGCCGCGCCGGACTGGGCCGAGCTCACGGCGCGGGTCCTGGGGGTGTGGCGGGCGTTCACGGAGAACCCGGACACGTTCGAGGGCGAACCCGGGGTCGCGCACGCGGCGGGCGTCGTGGACCTGCTGGACGACGTGGTGGACCTGACCCCGGCACGTCTCGTACGGGCGTCGCGGGCCGAGGTCGATCCGGCGGAACTGTCGGCGGAGGTCGACGCGGCCCGGCGGGACCTCGTCAAGGCCGCGAAGTCGCTCGCGCGGACGGCCGCTCACGAGGAGTGGGGCAGCGCGGGAGCCGCGGCACGCGAATGGCGGACGGCCACGGCGTCCGACCTCTCGCGCGGCGGAGCGCTCACCTTCCTGCGGACGGCGCCGGAGGGTGCGCGGGGCCGCGCGGAAGAGGCGGAGCGGGCGGACCGGGCGGAAGCCGGGGACGCGAACCCGGAGGCACCCGGTGCGCGCGCCGTCCTCACCGGCGCGGACATCGCACGCGGGTCGGGCCCCACGGGCGACCCGTCGGAACTGCGCAGCGCCGTGGCGCCCCTGGTCGCCGTCGGGGACGTCCTCGTACGAGCGGTCGCGAACGGGGGCGGACCGATGGCGCGGGTCGCGGGCGAGGAGGACGCCGGCGCGCTGCTCGGCCCCCACGTCCACCTCTTCCGGCCTGATCCGGCGCGCCTGGACGCCTGGTTCCTCGCCGGGTTCCTGGGCGCGGAGGAGAACATCGCGGGCGCGTCGACGGGCAGCACGGTCCTGACCGTCAGCCCGGGTCGACTGCGCGTGCCGCTGCTGCCGTTGGAGGAGCAGCGCCGGTACGGAGAGGCGTTCCGGCACGTGCACGCCCTGCGGGCCGAGGCCCGGCGGGCGACGCGCCTGGCGGAGGAGACGGCCCGGCTGCTGGCGGGCGGCCTGACCGGGGGGCAACTGCTTCCCGGGCGGGACGCGGCGGGCCGGGAAGCGGCGGGACGGGAAGCGGTGGGCCGGGAAGCGGTGGGCCGGGACGGCGAGGCAGCTCACCCGCAGGGGGCCGGTTCACGGCATTCGACATACGGCCCTTCATCCACATAGACCACACTTGTCGGCACCCGCGCGGCTCATGCCGCGGCGCGGTGGGGGCGGGACATGCGGGACATCTCGGAAAGGAATTCGGGGATTCAGTTGAACAGCAGTAAGCACACGGAGTTGGCGAACCACGCGTGGTCCGTCGCCGACCTCCTGCGGGGGGACTACAAGCAGTCCGACTACGGCAAGGTCATCCTGCCGTTCACGGTGCTGCGGCGACTGGAGTGCGTGCTGGAGCCGAAGCGCGAGAAGGTCGCGGAGCTGGCGGCCCAGTACAAGGACAGCGACATCGACCCGGACGGCTTCCTGCGCCGGGCTTCGGGCCACTCCTTCTACAACAAGTCCGCCCTGACCCTGAAGAAGATCGCGGCGGACCCGCAGAACGCGGCGAAGAACCTCCACGTGTACGTGGGCGCGTTCTCGGACAACGCGCGGGGCGTCCTGGAGCGGTTCGAGTTCGCCCAGCAGATCAAGCGGCTCGACAGCGCGGGCCTGCTCTACCAGGTCATCGGCAAGTTCACCGACCTGGACCTGCGCCCCGAGATCGTGCCCAACCACAACATGGGCTACATCTTCGAGGAGTTGATCCGCCGCTTCGCCGAGCAGTCGAACGAGACGGCCGGTGAGCACTTCACCCCGCGCGAGGTCATCAAGCTGATGGTGAACCTCCTGATCGCCCCGGACGGCGACGCGCTCCACGTCCCCGGCGTCATCCGCACGGTCATGGACCCGGCCTGCGGCACGGGCGGCATGCTCTCGGCGGTCGAGGACCACATCAAGGACTACAACTCCGACGCCACCGTCGAGGTGTACGGGCAGGAGCTGAACCCCGAGTCCTGGGCGATCTGCCGGTCCGACCTCATGATCAAGGGCCAGGACCCGGAGAACATCGCGTTCGGCAACTCCTTCTCCGACGACGGCCACGCCCGCAGGTCCTTCGACTACCTGCTGGCCAACCCGCCGTTCGGCGTGGAGTGGAAGAAGGTCAAGGAGGACGTCGAGTTCGAGCACAAGTCGCTCGGCGACTCCGGCCGCTTCGGCGCGGGGCTCCCGCGGATCAACGACGGTTCGCTGCTGTTCCTCCAGCACATGATCTCGAAGATGAAGCCGGTCGACGTGAACGGCGGGGGCGGCTCCCGCATCGCGATCGTCTTCAACGGCTCGCCCCTGTTCACGGGCGCGGCGGGCTCCGGCGAGTCGGAGATCCGCCGCTGGATCCTGGAGAACGACTGGCTTGAGGCCATCGTCGCGCTCCCCGACCAGCTCTTCTACAACACCGGCATCTCCACGTACTTCTGGATCCTGACCAACCGCAAGAACCCCGACCACAAGGGCAAGGTCGTCCTGCTGGACGCGCGTGACCAGTGGCAGAAGATGCGCAAGTCCCTCGGCGACAAGCGCAAGGAACTCGGCAAGGACCACATCGCCACGGTGACCCGGCTGTACGGCGACGCGCTCACCGCCGCCGCCGACCCGGAACACCCGCTCCACGCCAAGGTGAAGGTCTTCGCCAACACCGACTTCGGGTACCAGCGGATCACCGTCGAACGCCCGCTGAAGCTCCGCTTCGAGGTGACGGAGGAGACGCTGGCGGCACTGGCCGCGTCGAAGCCGGTGCAGAAGCTGGAGCAGTCCGAGGACTTCGTCGGCGCGGTGCGTACGCTGCTGGGCTCGTCGTGGGGGACGAAGTCCGAGGCGCTGGTGGCACTCAAGGACGCGGTGGTCGCGGCCGGGCTGCTGTGGCCGGCGGGCGCGCCGTTCGCGAAGGCGGTACGGGAATCGATCGGCGTCCGGCACCCGGAGGGCGAGGTCCAGCGCATCAAGGGCGAGGCCGAGCCGGACTCGGAGCTTCGGGACTACGAGAACGTTCCGCTGGGCGAGGACGTCGAGGAGTACCTCAAGCGCGAGGTCCACCCGCACGTCCCGGACGCGTGGATCGACCACACCAAGACGAAGGTGGGCTACGAGATCCCGTTCACGCGACACTTCTACGTGTACGAGCCGCCGAGGCCGCTGTCGGAGATCGACGCGGAGTTGAAGGCGCTGGAGGCGGAAATTCAGGGGCTGCTCGGGGAAGTGACGGAATGACGGACGCATGTCTCCCATACGGGAGCGCCCTTCCCGGAACCTGGGCTGCGGTCCCGCTCAAGTACCTGGCCACACTGACGAACGGTTACGTCTTCAACTCCGGTCAACGGAGCGACACCGGCACCCCGATCATCCGAATCGAGAACCTCAACGGGTCGTCGCGCTTCAACCACTCCGAACTCAGCCTCCCAAATAGATACCGGGTCGATTCCGGTGACTTGCTGTTCTCTTGGTCGGGGAACCCCGGGACCTCGTTCGGCCCCTACCTGTGGACCAAGCACGGCAAGCACTACCTGAACCAGCACATCTTCAAGGTCGGTGTCTTCGGCTGTGATCCGCGGTGGCTCTACTGGGCTCTAATGGCGGCCACCCGCTGGATCGAGCGTGAGCTCACGAGCGGCATGATCGGTATGGTTCATGTCACCAAGGAAGACTTGTCAGGCGTGCCCATCCCGGTCCCACCGGTCGAGGTGCAGCGTCGCATCGCCGACTTCCTCGACGCCGAGACCGCCAACATTGAACGGCTCATTCAGCTCCAGCAACAAGTCATGCAGAGGCTCGATGAGCGCGAATCGGCCCAACTCGATTCAGCAATCGACAACCTGATGAACGAGTGGGGAACAGTTCCCCTTCGTCGATTCCTCCTGGGCATGGAACAAGGCACAAGCCCTCAAGCTGACGCCTTCCCGGCTGGTCCCAATGAATGGGGAGTACTCAAGGTCAGTTGCCTCCGCCCCGAACGCTTCTTTCCAGACGAGAATAAACAACTACCTGCCGAGATCAAGCCGGATCCGCGCCATGAGGTTCGAGAAGGTGACCTCCTTATCACGCGAGCCAATACGCCCCAGCTCGTCGGCTCAACTGCGGTCGTCCCTCATGTCCGGAGCAAGCTTCTACTGTCAGACAAGATCTTCCGAGTTCGCTTGGACGCGCGCATCTCGGCTGAATTTGTGGCCACCCTGGCGCGAGGACGACGGATTCGCGATCTCTGCGCGGCTGCATCGAACGGGGCTTCCCAATCCATGGCTAACATCCGCTTCGAAGAAGTCAAGGGGTGGCCGATCCCGGCCGCCCCCCTGGATGCGCAACTCGACCTGGTCAAGCGCGTCGGCCAGCAGCGGTCGAATCTCGATGCCTTGCGTGACAAGGTCGCACGGCAAGCTACGTTGCTCGCCGAACGCCGCCAAGCCCTCATCACCGCTGCCGTAACCGGGCAGTTTGACGTCTCCACCGCCAGTGGCCGCAACGTAACGGAAGGACTCCAGGGATGAGCCCCGTGCACGACGAGTCCGCCTTCGGGGATGCCATCGTCGCCGCTCTCTGCGAGCGGGGGTGGCGTGAGGGGGATCGTAAGAAGTACCGGGCCGATCTCGGTCTCGACACCGATGAGCTGTTCGCGTTCATCCGCGAGACGCAGCTCGACGAGTGGAACGACCTTCTCAGCATCTACGGCGGCAACAAGAGCGAGGCCGAGCGCGGCTTCGTGCAGCGTCTTGACCGGGCCATCGCCGACGACGGGCTGCTGCACGTCCTGCGGAACGGGGTCAAGGATCGCGGGATCCTCCTCCGCGTCGCCTATTTCAGGCCGAATCTGGTCGCCGCCGAGAACGTCCTCGACGACTACCGGGCCAACCGCCTCACCGTCGTCCGGGAACTCCCCTACGCCACCAAGCAGGCCGACTGGGGCCACCTGCTCGACCTGGCCCTGTTCCTGAACGGCATCCCGGTCGCCACGGCCGAGTTGAAGAACCCGCTGACCGGGCAGGGCGTCGAGCACGCCAAGGAGCAGTACCGGACCGACCGCGACCCGACCGAGCTGATCTTCACGCGCCGGGTCATCGCGAACTTCGCCGTCGACCCGGACCTGGTGTTCGTGACGACCCAGCTCCGGGGCAAGAGCACGAGGTTCCTGCCGTTCAACACCGGCTCGAACGGCCCCGGCCAGCCCGGCGGCGCGGGCAACCCCGCGCCCACCACCTTCGGGACGTACGCCACCTCCTACCTCTGGGAACAGGTCTGGCACCCCGAGAACTGGCTCGACCTCCTCCACCGCTTCGCGCACCAGCAGAAGCACAAGACGCCCGGCGGCGGCACCACCAAGTCGACGATCTTCCCCCGCTACCACCAGTGGGACGTCGTCCGGAAGCTGACCGCTCACGCGTCCACGCGGGGCACCGGCCACAACTACCTGGTCATGGCGTCCGCCGGCTCCGGCAAGTCGAACACCATCGGCTGGCTGGCCCACCGCCTGAGCGACCTGCACGCCCGCACCGACCCGCACTCCCTCGAACCCGAAGCCCTCGCCGGTGGCCGCATCAAGCCGGGTGAGCCCGTCTTCGACAAGGTCATCGTCATCACGGACCGCCGCAACCTGGACGCCCAACTCCGGGAAACGGTCGGCAGTTTCTCGCAGACCGACGGCCTGGTCGTGAAGGTCGACGAGAAGCACGGCGCGAAGAGCGAGCAGCTCGCGCGCGCCCTGTCGCGGGACACCGGCAAGATCGTGACCGTCACCCTGCACTCGTTCCCTGCGCTGCTCGACTACATCAAGCGCAACCCGACCGAGATCAAGGGCACGCGCTTCGCGATCGTCATCGACGAGGCGCACTCCTCGCAGTCCGGGGACGCGGCCACGGCCGTCAAGTCCGCGCTGCGGGAACTCGGTCTGGACTCCGACTCGGAGGACGAGGGCGCGACGACCGTCACGCTCGGCGACAAGCTCAAGGGGAAGGCGGTGGAGCGGTCCCGGGCCACGAACCTCTCCTACTTCGCCTTCACCGCAACGCCCAAGGCGAAGACCCTCGAACTCTTCGGCACCGAGAGCACGGAGAACGGCAAGGCGGTCTACCGCCCCTTCCACACGTACTCCATGCGCCAGGCCATCGAGGAAGGCTTCATCCTCGATCCGCTGCGCAACTACGTCACGTACGCCACGTACTGGAAGCTGGTGAACCAGAACCCGGACGAGAAGGAGGTCGACCCCTCCAAGGCCAACAGCCTGCTCGCCCGGTTCGCGCTCACGCACGAACACACCGTGTCCCAGCACGCGATGGTGATCGTCGAGCACTTCGTGACACACACCCGTGGCCGGCTCGGCGGGCGGGCCAAGTCCATGGTGGTCACCGCGTCCCGGCAGTCGGCCGCGCAGATGGCGCGAGCGATCAAGAGCTACATCAAGGACCGTGACTACGACACCAAGTACCCCGACCTGGGCGTACTCGTCGCCTTCTCCGGTTCCCTCACGATCGACGACCAGGAGACCACCGAGACCAAGGAGAACGGCGGTCTGCCGGAGGGCGCGCTGCCGAAGGCGTTCGCCTACACCCGCGCCGACGACAAGGCCGTGAAGGCCGGCGGCAAGGGACAGCAGGAGTACAAGATCCTGGTCGTCGCGGAGAAGTACCAGACCGGCTTCGACCAGCCGCTCCTCACGACGATGTACGTCAACAAGACGCTCACCGGCATCTCCGCCGTGCAGACCCTGTCCCGCCTCAACCGCACCGCCGAACGCAAGTCCCAGGCCGACCTGGCCGTTCTGGACTTCGTCAACGAGGCCGAGGACATCCAGGAGGCCTTCCGCCCGTACTTCGAGGAGGCGACGACCCTCCCGTCCGACCCGAACCTCCTCTACACGGCCCAGAGCCGCGTCATGTCCGCGCCGGTCATCTCCGAACAGGACATGGACGAGTTCGCCGCCGCGTACTTCGAGGCCAAGGAGAAGGCGGCCGGTTCACAGGCCAAGTGGGAGAAGCTGCACGCCGAGCTGTACCGGCTCCTGTCCCCCGCCGTCACCCGCTTCACCAAGCTGATGGACAGCGAGGAGGAGGACGAGGTCGAGACCGCGGAGGAGTTCCGCGCCAACCTCAACGACTACGTCCGCAAGTACGGCTTCCTGGCGCAGATCGTGCCCTACCAGGACCCCGACCTGGAACGGCTGCACCTCTACGGGCGCTACCTCCTCAACCGCCTCCCCCGCAACGCCGACGGTGGCGTCGACATAGGCGAGGTCGACCTGAGTCACCTGCGCGTGGCGAAGACCGGCGAGCACGACGTGTCCCTCAACCCGGAGGGCTCGGCCGAGCTGAAGGGCTTCGGCGACGGCACCGGCGGTGCGAAGGACGCCGAGAAGTCGCTTCTGTCCGAGCTGATCGACAAGTTCAACGCCAAGTTCGGCACGGAGTTCACGGAGGCCGACGTCCTTCCGGCGTTCAACGCCACGAAGGAGGACCCGAAGGTCCGGGCCGCCGCCGTCGTCAACGACGAGGACAACTTCGCCGTCGTCTTCGACAAGAAGTTCAACGAGTACATGATGGATCACGTGTCCACCATCGACACGCTCGGCAAGCGCTACTTCGGCGCCGACCGCAGCTTCAAGTCCAACCTGGACCGGAGCGCGCGGCGGGCCGCCTGGCGGATGATCCGCAGCGAAGAGGGTCTGGACGACGTCTGACGCGTGCGGGGCCCGGCGTCGTGCCGGGCCCCGCACGTCGTACGTCCCTCAGCGGCCGACGGCCAGCCGCACGAACCCGGCCCAGGCGTCGACGCCGACAGCGAGCACCGATCCGTCGACCTGCTTCGAATCCCGCACCAGCACGGCATGTGAGGCTGCGGCGACCTCCAGGCACTCGCCGCCGTTCCCTGTGCTGTAGCTGCTCTTGAACCAAGCGGCTTCGGGTACAGCCGCCTTGATGCGCTGCACGCTCATGCCTCTCCCATCAGTTGCTCGATGAACGCCGACGACTCGCTCGGCGTCAGGGCCTGTGATCGGAGGATGCCATAGCGGGCTTCGAGCGTCCGTACGTACGCAGGATCGGTGTAGAGGCGGCTGTCGTCCTGAATCTCCGCGTACGCGATGCGCTCCCCCTTGTCGGTGTCGATCAGAGTGAACGGGCCTCCCAGTGCAGCATGGTCCTCCCGTCCGAAGGGCATTACCTGCACCTCTACGTTCCGGGACTGGCCCGTGAGAAGGATTTGTTCTAGCGCCCCCTGCATGATCTTGCGACCGCCGATCGGCCTCCGTAGTACCGCCTCTTCGATCACGAAGCTCATCAACGGTGCCGGACGCCGGCTGAAGATTTCCTGACGGGCCAGCCTCGCTTCCAAGCGCTGCTCGATCACCGCGTCTTCGAGCAGTGGCCGCTGCATCCGGAATACGGCTCGGGCGTACTCCTCCGACTGAAGCAACCCTGGCACGGCATAGACCGCATACAGGTTCAGGGCCGCAGCCTTTGCCTCCAGCCCCGCCGCGTCCCGGAAGAACGCCGGATACTGAGCCCGCCCCACCTCCTCCTTCAGTGCCTTCAACACGCCCCCGGCGTCCAGCACTTCGTCCGCACGGTCGATGAGTTTGGCCTGCGGCGTCCGGCGGCCCTGCTCGAAGGACGCCACCGACTCGGCCGAGTAGCCGACCCGCTTGCCGAACTCGACCCGGTCCAGGCCCGCGCGCATCCGCAGCAGCTTCAACTGCCGTCCGAACGCGCCCACCACCCCGGCCCCCGGCTCGTCCTCCGGTCGCCGCTGCTCCGCCTCGTCGTCCCGCACGGACACCGCCTCGCTTCTTCCGCTCCCCGCGTATCGCCACGTACACGGCGCGTACCGCCGCGTACGAAAGCCCGCGTCGGCGCGTCACCCCTCGTCACGCTACGCCACAACCCGCCACCGTGAGTGCATGAACAGCACAGAATCCCTCGCACCGGTATGCCACTTCGCGATGCGGTTCAGCTCCACGCCCCGCGGCGCGCGGCTAGCCCGGCGCATGTGCGGCGAGCGGCTCGACGCGTGGGGCATCCCGTTCGGCAGCGATGCGCACGGCGTACTGACGCTCGTCGCCGCCGAGTTGTGCGCGAACGCCGTACGGCACGGACATGTCGCGGGCCGCGACTTCCATGTACGGCTCAGCGGCGCGCCGGGCCCCTTCGCCACCACGACCGTACGCGTCGAAGTGACCGACACCCGAGGCGAACGCCTGCCCACCCCGGTTCCCGCAGCCGCGGCCGTCCGCGCCTCCGCCTCCGCCCCCGGGGACCGGACGGACGACGGCCCGCGCACCGGCGGGCGCGGCCTGCTCCTCGTCGATGCGCTCGCCGACCGCTGGGGCTGCACGCCCCGCGTGGACGGGCCCGGTAAGACGGTGTGGGCGGAGTGCGTCGTACCTGGCGGGAACCGGTAGCCCGGCTGGACTCGGGAATCCCGCAGGCGCGAAACTGACCCCCTGACCACAGCGGACGCTCACGGGGGGCGGGGACGGGTGCCGGAAGAACCGATCGCGGGGCGGTACGAGCTGCTCGAACAGTTCGGCCACGGCGGCATGGGGGACGTGTGGCGCGGCTATGACGCCGTGCTGGACCGGCCCGTCGCCGTGAAACGCATCCGGCCCCAGTCGGTGACGTCACCGCACCTGGCGGAGGAGTTCGAGAAGCGGTTCCGGCGGGAGGCGCGGATCACCGCGCGGATCCAGCACCCGGGCGTTCCGCAGGTGTACGACGCGGTGCTCGACGAGACGTACGAGCAGCTGTACCTGGTCATGGAGCTGGTGGACGGGGTGCCGCTGCCCGCCTACATCCATCCGCAGCGCCTCCTGCCGGTGAGCTGGGCGGTGGCCGTGGCGGCGCAGGTGGCGACCGTGCTGTCGTACGCGCACGACGTGCCGGTGGTGCACCGGGACCTGAAGCCGGGAAACATCCTCGTCGCGCGGGACGGGACGGTGAAGGTCCTGGACTTCGGCATCGCCGCCATCCTGCGCTCGGACGTCACCAAGCTGACCGCGACCGGCAGTCCCATCGGCACCTACCAGTACATGGCGCCGGAGCAGGTGCGCGGCGCGCGGGTCACGCCGCACACCGACCTGTACGCCCTCGGGTGTGTCCTGCACGAGCTGCTGTGCGGGCGGACGCTGTTCAGCGGGGACAGTGAGTGGCAGTTGATGACGCAGCACGTGCAGGCGGCGCCCACGCCCCTGCGGCAGCTGCGCGCCGACGTGCCGTCCGCGCTGGAGGAACTGGTCCTGCACCTGCTGCGCAAGGCGCCCGAGGCGCGTCCCGGGGACGTGCAGGAGGTGTACGAGCGGCTGCGGCCCTTCCTGCCCGCGCCTGGTGAGCCGTCCACGGCGGAGGAGGCTGGGCCCGTCGGCGCTCCGGACCCGACCGGGATCTTCCGCCGCCCGTACGCGCCCCGCGCGCGGGCCGGCGCGGGAGCGACCGCCCGCAGCGGCTCGGCACAGGCACCGGGTGCCGTCGTGCCCGCACCGCTTCCCGAAGCGCTGCGCGACCAGGTGCGGGAGGTGCACGCCCACTACGCCGCTCTCATGGAGGAGGAGCGGTACTCGCAGGCCGCGGAGGTGGTCGGTGAGCTGATCGAGTCGGCGGCGCGCTCCCTGGGCTCCGAGAACAAGGTGGTGCTCGGGCTGCGCAGGCGGCGGGCCTTCAGCCGGCAACTGGCGGGCGACTACCGGGCGGCGCTGCCCGAGTTCGAGGCGCTCGCCGAGGCCTACGGCAGGATCAGCGGCCCGGCCAGTGAATCCGCTCTCGACAGCCGGGCGCAGGCGGCCCGCTGCCGGGGCGAACTCGGTCAGGTCACCGAGGCGTTGGCCGGTCTTCAGGACGTCCTGGAGCTGGTGCGGGCCATCGGCGGCGACATGAGCGAGGACGCCGTGGAGCTGCGCCGGGACATCGGCATGCTGCTGCTCGCGCAGGGCCGGACGGCGGACGCGTTCCACGTCCTGGACCCGCTGCACTCCGACCTGTGCATGGTGCTCGGGCCGGACGACGAACTCACCGCCGAGGTGGCCGAGACCCTGGCGGTGATCCGTCTGGATCTCGACGGCGGCCCGGCCGGTTCACCCACCTGACCTGGTCGTTCTTCCTCACCACAACCCGCCGCAGCCCGCCAGGCCCTTAGGATCGCCCCATGCCGCAGCTCGCCTTCGACATCGCGTTCTTCGCCGAACTCCCCAAGCTCCAGCCCCCGGTCAGGAAGGGCGTGCTGGACGCCTGGGAGAAGTTCAGCCGGCTCACCCTCGACCAGCTCTTCAAGGATCCGGGGCTGAAACTGGAGAGCCTGACGCACGCGCAGGACAAACAGATCCGGACGATCCGCATCGACCAGTTCTGGCGCGGTGTCGTCCTCGCCCCGCCCTCCGGGGACACCTTCGTCCTGCTCCGGGTCATGCAGCACGACAAGGCCATCGCCTGGGCGAAGAAACAGAAGTCCAGCATCAACGAGGTGACACGGGCCGTCGAGATCCGGGACGCGGCGACCCTGGACGAGCTCACGCCGGCGTACGAGCGGGTGGCGCGGACCTCTCCGAAGGCGCGGCTGTTCGCGAAGTTCTCCGACGGCGACCTGGCCGCCCTCGGCATCGACGCCGAGACGCTGCGGCAGGCCCGCTCGCTCGTCGACAAGGAGCAGCTGGAGATCTTCGCGCCGCTGCTGCCGCAGGACCAGCGGGAGGTGCTCCAGTACCTCGCGGAGGGCTGCACGGTGGAGGAGGTCTGGCAGGACATCGTCGCGCCGGCCCTCCAGGCGTCGTCGCAGCCGGTGGACACCCAGGACTACGAGACGGCGATCCGGCACAGCCGGGCGCGTATCGCGCTGGTCACGGCCTCCGAGGAGCTGCGGGACATCCTCGAGAAGCCCTTCGCGGCCTGGCGGGTGTTCCTGCACCCCTCGCAGCGCAAGGTCGCCTACCGGGCGTCGTACTCGGGGCCCGCCCAGGTCACCGGCGGGCCGGGCACCGGGAAGACCGTGGTGGCCCTGCACCGGGTCAGACACCTGCTCGGACACCTGCGCGACGGGGACCGCGTCCTGCTGACGACATACACCAACGCGCTCGTCAACGCTCTCCGCTCCGGGCTGGAGTCCCTGGTGGAGGACCCGGAGCTGCGCGCGCGGGTGGACATCTCGACGGTCGACGGCTTCGCCGCCCGTGTCGTCGCCGAGGCACCGGGAGCGGTGGCCCTGCGGCCGCTGATGAACAACGAGGAGGAGAGCCGCTGGGGCAAGGCCGCGAAGGCGACCGGTTTCCCCGGCAGTGCTCAGTTCCTCGCCCAGGAGTACCGGCACGTGATCCTGGCCCAGGACATCAGGACCCTGGCCGAGTACGAGGCGGCGGACCGGCGCGGCCGCGGAAGCCGGCTGGTGGCGGCCGAGCGGCCCCTCGTGTGGGAGACGGTCGAGCGGTTCACGGCCGCTCTGGCCGCGGACGGGGCCCGTACCTGGCTCCAGACGTGCGCGGAGGCGGCCCGGCTGCTGGAGGAGAGGGGCCCGCAGTACCGGCACGTGGTGGTGGACGAGGCGCAGGATCTGCACCCGGCGCAGTGGCGTCTCCTGCGTGCGGCCGCTCCCGCCCGCCCGGACGACCTGTTCATCGCGGGCGACCCGCATCAGCGCATCTACGACGCGAAGGTCTCGCTGAAGTCGCTCGGCATCAAGGTGACCGGGCGGTCGGTGAAGCTGCGCAAGAACTACCGCAGCACACAGGAGATCCTGCGCTGGTCCACCGCCCTGCTCGTCGGCCGCCCGATCGCCGAGTTGGAGGACGCGAACCGCACCGACACGCTGCTCGGCTACCGCTCCGCCCTGCACGGCGACGGGCCCGCCGTGCACACGGCGGCGACCGAGGACGCCGAACTGGACGCGCTCGTCGCCCAGGTGAGGGCGTGGATGGACACAGGCGTGGGTGCCGGGGAGATCGGGGTGAGCGCCCGGTTCAACAAGACGTGTGCGAGGGCGGTGGCACGTCTGAAGGAGTCCGGCATCCCCGCCGCGACACTGCGTGCCGCCGAGTCCGGCGCGGCGGAGACCGAGACCGTGCGGGTGGGAACCATGCACTCGTTCAAGGGTCTGGAGTTCCGCTGTGTCGCGGTCATCGGCGTCAACGAGGACGCCCTGCCGTTCCCGAAGGCGGTCACCCCGCCCGACGTGGACACCATGCAGCACGAGAGCGACATGATGGCCGAACGCTGCCTGCTCTTCGTCGCCTGCACGAGGGCCAGGGACAGCCTGTACGTGTCCTGGTCCGGAGAGCCCAGTCCGTTCCTGGTGGAGGCAGGTGTGTGAAGCGGCAGACTCGCTGATCCGGTTCTGCCTTCGTGACACTGGCAGACTCTCTACTGTGTCTCGCATGCGGGTGCGAACACATGGAAAAGTAAGCAACGCGGGCAGATCAGGTGGAGGCACGGAGTACCTCATGTAGCGGAGGGGGCCAACCATGAGCGCTCAAGACTCGCAGTTCCAAGGTACGGAGATCCTCGAAAGTACGCGTACCCACGTCCGTTGGACTTTACAGAGGCTCTCCGCGCCCACTTCCTTTTCCTGTAGTCAGTGCCAGCGGACGACCACAGACATCGTGGTTGCCATCAAGACCACGAGTTCGGGCAGGAAGCTCGCACACTGCACGGACTGCCACCTGCACAAACTCACCAACGCTGCCGCTCCCCATGAACCCCGCGCGACGACCCGCGCCGCTGCGCCGACGCTCGGCAGCGCGGAAAGCGCGGAATATCCGGAGCCCGCACAGGTCGTGTTGATCCAGCAGCCGGACCCCGGGCAGCCCTACGACGTGGTGGCGACGGAGTCAGCACTGCGGTGGACGTTCGTGATTCGCCAGCGCCATCTGGACCACGGCCACTGCCCGTTGCCCGCGCAGGCCGTACGCCGCATTCGGACGGCGAAAGTGGTGCATCTTCACGACGGTCACGGCTTTCCCAAAGTGCTGGCGGTTTCTCTCGGCAAGAGGATCACAAAAGGGCGCCTTCAGGGCATCCACTGGCCTCATACGCAGGTCGTGCCGGGCACACGGGTCACCGCCGAGCTGGACCGGAGCCGGCTCCGTCTGTTCCTCACCCCTCTGGAACGACCTGTCTTCATCGCGATGAAGCGGCTCCTCTACGAGTACGACGCCCGGATCATCGCCCGGGAACTCCCGACGATCCTGACGCCCGGTGGAGGCCATGCCGCCTCCTCACTCGACCTGCTGGTACAGGAGACGATTCGCAAACTCGGCTACCTCGACGAGGAGGGTCACGCCCTGCTGCCCATGGAAAACCTGATCCGCAACGTTCGAAGCCGCAGCGCATCCGAACGCTACTCAAGCGAAACCCTCCGAGCCTCGGTGGACGGACTCATCAGCCGTAAGCGCCTCACATGGGAAACGGGAAGCTGCGCCGCCGACGGCATCCTCAACTTTCCTGCGTGTCCCGGCGAGAGGCGAATCCGCCTGGTCTGCTACACGCCGTTCGTCCTTCCCGAGCACAAGAAGAAGCAGCCGCGAATCGTGCATCTGCCGAGCGCCTCTTCTCAGCACGGAGTGGCCGGACACCTGATGAGGATCGACCACTTGGGCAAGGAGGCCAGCGACGCCGCCCAAGCCGCGTACACGGAGGCTCACCGGAGCGCCGGTCTCACCGGATCCCACAAGCTTCCCGAGGGACGCACTTACGTGAGACCACACATGCGTGGAGGCAAGTAGCCGGGAACCGGGCGAACATGGGCCGATCGCTATCGAATGCTCTGCAAGAGATGCCCCGTGGCGGTGACGGCCCAGAACGACCATCCATTGCGGTTCGGATTGACGTGCGGATTGAGGGCCTGCACGAGGGCGACTGCCGCCCCGCTGGGACTCTCGTACTCACCTCGTCCGGGGCCGGAGGGGATCGTCACGATGCGGGAGGAAGGGTCGTAGTAGGCGTCGACACGCCGGCCCTCATAGGTCGCGTGGATCTCAATCCCCTGCTCCGTGCGGAGTTCCTGCACTCTCGCTCCGACAAGTGTGGGCGCGGCCGGATCCTCTGCGATCACCTCCTCGTCGGCAGGCAGTTCGTCGCTGACCGGGTGGGCGTCCCTCCCACCGTACGACGGGAGGCCCAACAGCTCGTTGAGGACGTCGGCCAGCAAGCGCCTGCGCCCCGCCAGGAAGTCAGGGAATCGTTCCAGGGACCGCAGCTCGGGATCCTCCGGAATCCACTGTTCTGCCAGGCGCTCCCGCGCGATCCCCGCCATGTACTCTGCGGGGAGCTTCGAGGAGATCATCTTGTTCGTCTGGCCAGTGACGAAGGCCAGATTGGCGAGACTGTTCCACTCCTCCTTCGCGTACGCCGGTTGGACCCGCGCCCGTGGGAACACATGGTGGAACTCGATCTTGGCACCACTGTGCATCGGCTGGTCACTGATGGCGATGTTGGTCGCCCAGTCCCGCGCTCTGCCCCGCAGCGCGGCGATGTAGAGCAGCTTGAAGAACGGATGTGTGGAGTACTTCTGCTCCAGATCCCTCGCTTGGAGGGGACTGTCCACGGACCGCGTGCCTGAGGCGCGGCGGATGAGTTCGACGAACAGGTCCTCTCCCTCCCGCGACCTGATCAACCTGGCCTCCGCGTCCAGCTTGCCCTCGACCTGTAGCGAGTAGTGGCTGAAGCCCATCGCTGTGTACACCCACCTGCGCAGCAATTGCGCCTCACCAGGACGCAGCTTGCCGTCCCGGTGGTGCAGCAGCAAGGCTGGCACGATGGCGACGTTCGGCGACGAGAGGATCTCCGAACGGGGGATCGAGCACTCTCCGCGCAGAAAGTCGACAGCGAAGCGCAGAGCACGCTCGGTGGCCTGCCAGGCCTCCTTCAGAGCGGCTTCGTCCACATCCGCACCGATGAGCTTGATGTGGTGAGCGCCGGTTCCCGCCAGGAGGCTCATCAGACGCAGGACAGCTTCCCGGTTCAGAACAAAATTGCTGTCCTGGAGTTCCTGGTGGAAGGTGTCCATGGTTTCCAGGCCTTCGGCCCAACGGGCTGCGATGGCGCTGTACACGAGGTCGCCCTTGGAGAGCCGTCGACCGCCCTTGTTGAGCCGGGCGAAGAGTTCGGCCACTTCCTCGTAGTCGTCGGACTCGTAGGTGATGACAGCGATCTGGTGATGCCTAATGCTGTTCACTTTCTGCAGCCGCTGCGTCCAGAGGTCGAACTCCGGAGCGTCGAACGGGACCCCCGCCTTGTTCAGGACTTGATAGAACTGCGTGTTCTCCTGCAATAGGGTCGATACCGGGAACAGCAGCGGGTCCTTGCGCTGAATCGCGCTCGGGTTGACGAACTCCTCGGTGCGCACGTCGAAACGCAGGTCGATGAGACGACCGTCCGCCTTGGATTCCGGTCGGTAGACCCAGGCGAGGGAAGTCAGCCGCTGTTGGCCGTCCAGCAGGTAGAGGGGTTGGTGCGCCGACGTGGCGGTCTGAACCACGGCAGCGGTCTTGAAGGGGACGGTCAGGTTGGTCTTCCATAGCAGCAGGGCGCCGACGGGGTACCCGCGATAGAGGGAGTCGAAGAGATCGCGTACATCAGGCCTCATCCAGACGAAGTCCCGCTGGATGGACGGGATGACGACCCTGCCCTTCAGCAGGTCCTCCACTTGGGAGATGATTTTCTCGTTCGCCAGCCCCATGCCGCCCCCAACCTGCGAATACTGTGCCAGACACACAATATCCACCGCCGCCTGCGGCGTCAGGGTTTTGTGCAGGCTGATTCGTTCTCGGGGGCGACACTCCCCGTCTCCCGCCTGCACACGTTGCACAGGTCCTGGACGCGGTGCCCGATCTGTTCCGGGCCCGCGGCCGCCGCTGTCGAAGCTGCTCCCTGCTCGCGCTGTGCACGCTCGCAGTCCTAGGCGGAGCCACATCGGGACTGCTTCGCCCGCTTCGCCGCCGACAGCAGTCCCGAACCGTGCCGATGCCTCCGGTTCACCTCAACCACACCGAACATCAGCACCCTTGACCGAATCCTGGCCCGACCACGCCACCGCGCTTCTCAATCTCACGGAATGAAAGCACGTCGGCCCTGTCTGGGAAGTGGAACCTCACGCGCAGCCGACGCGACAGCCGGGCCAAATTCATCCGCGCCGTCAAATCACAGGGCAGATCACCGCGGAACGGGCACGCCAGCAACACTGCCGGACGGTCACGAGCGGTCAAGGCTAGTCTTTCAGCGATCCCTCGGAGCTGTCCCTGCCTTCGCCCATTATCCTGGCGCCGACAAAGACCGCACCTAGGGCGATTGCAGCACCTGCGCTGACTGCCACCGTCCTGAGCCCCGCCTCCAGGAATTTCTTGCTCTCGCTGTCCTTCTGGAATTCCTGCCCTACATTTTGCTGGAAACACAAGTCGTACCGACGCGCTCATGACAATCAAAGGCCCGGGGCCTGGCGGGCGCGCGCTCCCCCACCCCGCGCCCGCCGTGCCCCGCGCCCTCAGGCGGCCTTCGCCACCCCTTCCCGGTGGCGACGGATGATCTCGGCGTAGTGGCGTCCCGTGCCCTTGATGGTTCGTTTCTGTGTCGGGTAGTCGACGTGGACGAGGCCGAAGCGCTTGTCGTAGCCGTACGCCCACTCGAAGTTGTCCAGCAGGGACCAGGCGAAGTAGCCGGCCAGCGGGGCGCCCTTGCGGGCGGCGGAGGCGCAGGCGGCGAGGTGTCCCGTCAGGTAGGCCTGGCGCTCCGGGTCGTCGACGGTGCCGTCCGGGCGGACGATGTCTGGGTACGAGGAACCGTTTTCCGTGACGTACAGCCGTCGCGCTCCGTACTCGTCCGTCAGGCGGAGCAGCAGTGTCTCGATGCCGCTCGGGTCGACCTCCCAGTCCATGCCGGTGCGCGCGACGCCGCCGCGGCGGACGGAACGGGCGTGCGGGGCGGGCCCGTCGGGGTCGTCGCTCACCGTGGCCGGGAAGTAGTAGTTCAGGCCCAGCCAGTCCAGCGGCGCGGCGATCGTCGCCAAGTCACCCGGCTGCTGCGGGAGTTCGACTCCGTACACCTGCCGCATGTCGGCCGGGAAGCCGCGGCCGTGTACCGGGTCGAGCCACCAGCGGTTGGTGTGGCCGTCCATGCGGTGGGCGGCGGCGATGTCCTCCGGGCGGTCGGTGGCGGGGTGGACGGTGGAGAGGTTGTTGACGATGCCGATCTCGGCGTGCGGGACCGCGGCCCGGATGGCCTGGACGGCGAGTCCGTGGCCGAGGAGCAGGTGGTAGGAGGCGCGGACCGCCGCTGTCAGGTCCGTGACGCCGGGGGCCATCTTGCCTTCGAGGTGGCCGATCCAGGCCGAGCAGAGGGGTTCGTTCAGGGTGGCCCAGTGGGCGACGCGGTCGCCGAGGCGCTCCGCGACCACCGACGCGTACGCGGCGAAGTGCTCGGCGGTCTCCCGCTCGGGCCAGCCGCCGCGGTCCTGGAGCGCCTGCGGAAGGTCCCAGTGGTAGAGGGTGACGGACGGGGTGATGCCCGCCTCCAGCAGGCCGTCGATCAACTCGTCGTAGAAGCCGAGGCCCTTGGGGTTGACCGGGCCGTCGCCGCCTGGCATCACCCGGGGCCAGGCGATCGACAACCGGTAGGCGTTGGAACCGAGTTGACGCATCAGGCCGATGTCGTCGCGCCAGCGATGGTAGTGGTCGCAGGCGACGTCGCCGTGGTCGTCACCCGCGATCTTTCCGGGAGTGTGCGAGAAGGTGTCCCAGATCGACGGCGAACGGCCGTCCTCCGCCACGGCTCCCTCGATCTGGTACGCCGAGGTGGCGGTTCCCCACAGGAAGTCCTGGGGCAGGGCGGCAAAGTCGATGGTCACTGAAGTCCTCTCGGAATCGGGGTGGTTGCTCACTTCACGGCTCCGGCCGTCAGCCCGGCGACGAGATAGCGCTGGAGCAGCAGGAAGCCGGCCACCACCGGCACGCTGACCACCAGCGAGGCGGCCATGATCTGGTTCCAGTACACGTCGTTGAGGGTGGAGTAGCCCTGGAGTCCGACGGCGAGCGTGCGGGTGGTGTCGTTGGTCATGACGGAGGCGAACAGCACCTCGCCCCAGGCGGTCATGAAGGCGTAGACGGCGACCGCCACGATGCCCGGGATCGCGGCCGGCACGACGATCCGCAAGAGCGCGCCGAGCGGACCGCAGCCGTCCACCAGCGCCGCCTCGTCGAGGTCGCGCGGCACCGAGTCGAAGTATCCGATCAGCATCCAGATGGAGAAGGGGAGGGAGAAGGTCAGATACGTCAGGATCAGGCCGCCGCGCGAGCCGAACAGCGCGATCCCGGTGGCGTTGCCGATGTTGACGTAGAGCAGGAACAGCGGGAGCAGGAAGAGGATGCCGGGAAACATCTGCGTCGACAGCACGGTGACCGTGAAGACCCGTTTGCCGCGGAACTCGTAACGGCTTACCGCGTAGGCGCTGAACACGGCGATCACCACGGAGCAGACCGTGGCCGCGCCCGCCACGACCAGCGAGTTCACGAAGTACCTGGCCAGCGGGACCGTCGACCAGATGTCGATGTACGGGCGGATCGTCAGTCCGCTGGGCAGCCAGCGGAACTCGCCCGTGACGTCGGCAAGGGGTTTCAGCGAGCTGGAGACCATCACGTACACCGGCAGCAGCACGAAGCCGGTGAGCAGGGTGAGGAAGATCCGTCGCGACCAGAGAAACGAACCCGGTGGTGACATGGGGGAGTCACCGCGCATGTGAGGCCCTCCGTCCGCGCGAGGTGGCGGCCAGGTAGACGCCCGTCACGGCCAGCAGGAAGAGCAGCAGCAGGACGGACATCGCCGAACCCGTGCCGAAGTTCCAGGTCACGAAGGAGGCCTGGTAGATGTGGACCGAGATGAGATCCGCGGCCTCCGGAGCGGCCCTGCCGAACAGGACGAACGGCGTGTTGAAGTCGTTGAACGTCCAGAGGAACAGGACGAGCACCAGGACCTGGTTGACCGGCCCCAGGGACGGAAGGGTGATCCGGCGGATCTGCTGCCACATGCCCGCGCCGTCCAGCGCGGCCGCCTCGTACAGCTCGCCGGGGATGTTCTGCAGGCCGGCCATCACGATGAGGAAGGCGAACGGCCATCCCTTCCACACCGACACGGTGAGCAACGCGTAGAAACTGTTGTCGCCGATCAGCCAGAAGGAAGGCTTGTCGGTGAGGTGCAGCTGGTCGTGCAGGACATGGTTCACCAGGCCGTTGTCGTGCTGGAACATGAAGACCCAGGTGATCACGGCCGCGTAGACCGGCAGGGCGTACGGCACCAGGAACACCGCTCTCAGCAGCCCGCGGCCGCGGAAGGTGTCCTGCATGAAGATCGCCGCAGCGGTGCCGATGAGCCAGCACAGACCCACCGAGAGCAGGGTGAAGCCGACGGTGACGAGGAAGGAGTGCAGCAGCGCCTCGCCGACGGGGGCGTCGAAGTCCACCGACACCCGGTAGTTGTCGAGGCCGGACCAGGGCGCCGTGCCCCAGTCACGGATGTAGAACTGGGTGAGCTCCTTGAAGCTCATCACGATGCCGATCACCATGGGCACGAGATGCACGAGGAGTTCGAGGACGAGAGCGGGCAGGAGCAGCAGGTAGGGCAGTCCGATGCGGCGGATCCGGCCGGGACGCGGGCGCGGGGCCCGGCCGGTGTCAGGGTCTGCGCGAGGCTTTCCGACCTCGGCTGTGGTGGTCGTCTGGCTCACTTCGTCCGGCTCACTTCGTCGGCATCTGCTGCTGGGCCTTGGCGAGCTTGGCCTTCACCGACTCGGTGGTCACCGGACGGCCGGCTGCCGCGTCGGCGAACAGTTCCTTGACGGCCGTGCCGATCGTCGTCTCGAACTGCGACTCGTCGGCGACCTGCGGCAGCGCCGCGGCGCTCTTGGCGAGGGTGTCCTTCAGGACCGCGTTCGCCGGGGAGGCGAACCCGGCGTCCGACTGCGCGGAGGCGACGGGCGGGATGGTGCTGTAGGCCTTGTTGAGGATCTTCTGCTCCTCGTCGCCGGTCATGAACTTCACGAACTCGGTGGCGCCGTCGAGGTTGTCGGTGTTCTTGAAGACCGCCAGGTTGATGCCCGCGACCATCGAGTTGACCTGCGCGCCGGTGCCGGGGGTGCCGGACTGCACGGGCACCGGGGCGATGCCGTACTTGTCCTCGCTCATGCCCTGGGACTTGAGGTTGGCGGACGCGCTCTGCCACAGGAGCATCGCCGTCCTGCCCTTGGCGAAGTCGCTCACGGACTGGTTCTGCGCGTACTCGGCGTTGCCCTGCGGGATCGCCTTGTCCTTCGCCATCAGGTCGACGTACTGCTTGACCGCCGAGACCGCACCGTCGGACGTGAAGTCGGGCTTTCCGTCGGCGGTGAAGAAGTCGGCGCCGTGCTGCTTGGCGAAGACGAAGACGTGATGGACGTTTTCCGAGACGTTCGCGCCCTCGGCGCCCAGGACCTGCTTGCCCTTCGCCTGGATCTTCTTGCCGTCAGCCACCAACTCAGCCCAGGTGGCGGGTGGTTGGGCTATGCCCGCGTCGGCGAAGATCTGCTTGTTGTAGTACAGGGCGTAGGCCATCGAGTACAGCGGCACCGCGGCCGGGTCCTTGCCCTGTGCTCCGGTCGAGCCGAGCGCAGATTCGACGAAACGGTTTCTGCCGCCGATCTTCGCGAGGTTCCCCTCGTCCCAGGGCAGCAGCGCACCCGTCGCCTGGAGCGAGGCCGACCAGGTGTTGCCGATGTTGAGGACGTCGGGGCCCTGACCGGACGTGGTCGCCGTGAGGATCCGGTTGAGCAGGTCCGACCAGGGGACGACCTCCAGCTTCACCTTGATCCCGGTCTGCTTCTCGAACTTGTCGAGTTCCGGCTGGAGGACCTTCTTGTCCACCTCGATGCTCGCGCCCTGGTTCGAGGCCCAGTACGTGAGGGTCTTCGGCGAGTCGTTGGAGCCTTCGCCGTCCGTCGAGGTGCCGCCGCCACAGGCCGTGGCCGCGAGGGCGAGTGACATGACGACGGCGCCTGTGGCCGCGGCTCGGATGGTGCGCATGGGTCGGCTCCCGGTGTCATCAGGACTTAATTTAGGACGTGAGTTAAACCTCGGAAAAGGGCCGCGTCAAGTGTTCCGGCACAGTCCGGGGAACTCCGGTCCCACCACTTGACGCGCACGTTCGGGTAGTTGAAGCATTCAGCGCTGAGAGAGCGCTCTCAACCCAGCGACCGTTCACTTCCTTAAATCAGCCGTTCACTTGGAGCGGCCTGGACCGAGGAGAGCCGCCCATGCCCCACACTCCGTCGCCACGGAATCCCGCCGTGCGCCGCAGAACAGTCCTCGCCGCAGCCGCCACGGCCGCGGCAGCCCCCGCCCTCGCCGGACTCGCCGCCGCGCCGGCCTCCGCCGCCTCGCGCGCAAGGCGGTTGCGCGCCCTTCCGGGCGGCGGCGACCTCGGCCCGAACGTCCTCGTCTTCGACCCGTCGACCCCGGACATCCAGGCCCGGCTGGACGCGGTGTTCCGGCAGCAGGAGTCGGCCCAGTTCGGCACCGGACGCTACGCGTTGCTGTTCCGGCCCGGCACCTACCACGGCCTCAACGCCCAACTCGGCTTCTACACCTCGATCGCCGGCCTCGGCCTCTCCCCCGACGACACGACCATCAACGGGGACGTGACCGTCGACGCGGGCTGGTTCGGCGGCAACGCCACGCAGAACTTCTGGCGTTCGGCGGAGAACCTCGCGCTCGTCCCGGTCAGCGGCACCAACCGGTGGGCCGTCGCGCAGGCCGCCCCCTTCCGCCGGATGCACATCCGCGGCGGCCTCAACCTCGCCCCGTCCGGCTACGGTTGGGCCAGCGGCGGATACATCGCCGACAGCCGCATCGACGGCGAGATCGGCCCGTACTCGCAGCAGCAGTGGTACACCCGGGACAGCGCGATCGGCGGCTGGCTCAACGGCGTCTGGAACATGGTGTTCTCGGGGGTCGAGGGCGCCCCCGCCCAGAGTTTCCCCGACCCGCCTTACACCACGCTCGACAGGACCCCGGTCTCGCGTGAGAAGCCGTTCCTGTACGTCGACGGAGGCGGCGCCTTCCGCGTCTTCCTGCCCGCCAAGCGCACCGCCGCGCGCGGGGTCTCCTGGGGCAACGGCACACCGCGCGGCAGCTCGCTGCCCCTGTCCCGGTTCTACGTCGCCAAGCCCGGCGTCTCCGCCGCCACGCTCAACCAGGCGCTCGCGCAGGGTCTGAACCTGCTGCTGACGCCGGGGATCTACCACCTCGACCGGCCGATCCAGGTGAACCGCGCCGACACCGTCGTGCTGGGCCTGGGTTACGCCACCCTCATCCCGGACAACGGCGTCACCGCGCTGAAGGTGGCCGACGTCGACGGGGTCCGGCTGGCGGGCTTCCTCGTCGACGCCGGTCCGGTCAACTCCCGGGTCCTGCTGGAAGTCGGCCCGTCCGGCGCGTCGCGCGACCACTCCGCCAACCCCACCACCGTCCAGGACGTGTTCGTCCGGATCGGCGGGGCGGGCGCCGGCAGGGCCACCACCAGCATGGTGATCAACAACCGGCACACGATCGTCGACCACACCTGGGTCTGGCGCGCCGACCACGGCGAGGGCGTCGGCTGGGAGACCAACCGGGCCGACTACGGCGTCGTCGTCAACGGCCACGACGTGCTGGCCACGGGCCTGTTCGTGGAGCACTTCAACAAGTACGACGTGCAGTGGAACGGCCAGCGCGGCCGCACGATCTTCTTCCAGAACGAGAAGGCCTACGACGCGCCGAACCAGGCGGCGATCCAGAACGGCTCGGTAAAGGGTTACGCCGCCTACAAGGTGGGCGCCCACGTCACCGCGCACGAGGGCTGGGGTCTGGGCAGCTACTGCTACTACAACGTCGACCCGACGATCGTCCAGCACCACGGCTTCGCCGCCCCGAACGTACCGGGCGTGAAGTTCCACGGCCTGCTGGTGGTCTCCCTGGGCGGACAGGGCCAGTACGAGCACGTCGTCAACGACCTCGGGGCGCCGACCTCCGGTACGTCGACGGTGCCCTCGACCGTGGTGTCGTATCCCTGACCCGCCCGTGCGGCGTCGACGACCCTGACGGGACACGGCCTGCGCCGCACACACCGCAGGGGTGACCTGCGCCGTCGGTTCGTGCCACGAACGTCAGGTGTCCGTGGCACGAACCGTCAAGGCGGCCCCCTGGGCCTACGACCTCGCGGGAAGGCGTGGGCCTACCGCGTCGTCGCCACCGCCGGCGCCGGGGCGTACCCCGTCGGCCGGGCCGAGAAGGTGCCGCGGCCCTGGGTCCGGCTGCGCAGCCGGGTCGCGTAGCCGAACAGTTCGGCCAGCGGCACGGTGGCGGTGACCACCGCCGACCCGCCCCGCACAGCCGAGTCGGTGACCCGCCCGCGCCGTGCCGCCAGGTCGCCGAGGACCCCGCCGACGGCGTCCTCGGCAACGGTCACCGTGACCTCGACGACCGGTTCCAGCACGACCATCGCACAGCCGCGCAGGGCTTCCCGCAGCCCGAGCCGACCGGCCGTGCGGAAGGCCGTCTCGGAGGAGTCCTTCACATGGGTCGCCCCGTCGGTGAGGGTGACCCGCAGCCCGGTGACCGGATGCCCGCCCACGGGACCTTCGGCGAGGGCGTCCCGGCACCCGGCCTCCACCGCGCGGACGTACTCCTGCGGGACCCGTCCACCGACGACGGCCGAACGGAAGGTGAAACCGGTTTCAGCACCGTTTCCCGCTTCCTCCGCGCCGAGCGGCTCGACGTCGAGCACGATCTGCGCGAACTGCCCTGCCCCACCGTCCTGTTTGACATGCCGGAAGAGCAGGCCGGACACCCCGCGGGCGACCGTCTCGCGGTAGGTCACCCTCGGACGGCCCACGTTGACCTCCAGGGCGAGGCTGCGCCTGATCTTCTCCACCGCCACCTCCAGGTGCAGTTCCCCCATGCCCGACAGCACCGTCTGACCGGTCTCCGGGTCGGTCCGGACGACCAGCGAGGGGTCCTCCTCGGCCAGCCGGGCAAGCGCCGAGACCAGCCGGTCGGCGTCGGTGCCGGCGCGTGCCTCGACCGCCACGGAGACGACCGGGTCGGCGACCCCCGGCGGTTCGAGCACGAGGGGCGCCCCCGGCGCGCTCAGCGTCGAACCCGCACGGGCCGACTTCAGCCCGATCACGGCCACGATGTCCCCGGCGACCGCGCGCTCCAGCTGTGCGTGCCGGTCGGCCTGCACACGCAGGATCCGGCCGATCCGCTCGACACGCCGCGCGCCGGACTCCCATACCGCGTCTCCTTTCTCGATCGTGCCCGAGTACACCCGCAGATAGGTGAGCCGGCCCGTGGGGGTCGCGGTGACCTTGAACGCGAGCGCCGCGAACGGTGCGGCGGGGTCGGCGGGCCGTTGTTCGCCTACGGCATCCTGCATACGGTCGACACTCTTCCGCTGGCGGACGGCGGTTTCGTGCATACCGTGGACGGTGCCGTGCATACCGTGGACGGTGCCGTGCATACCGTCGGCAGCGTCACGCATACCGACCTTGGTATTTCGCATACCGGCGGCGCCACCCGGCATACCGCATACCGGCGGCACGTCCGACGGCGACGGCAGATAGGCGACGACGGCGTCGAGCAGCGGCTCGATCCCGCGGTTGCGGTAGGCCGAGCCGCACAGCACGACCACGGCGTCGCCCGTCCGGGTCAGCTCGCGCAGAGCACCGGAGAGGGTCTCGACGCAGAGTGTCTCCCGGTCGCAGAACTCCTCCAGCGCGGCCGGGTGCCGCTCCGCCACGGCCTCCTCCAGCAGCCGGCGCCGGCGCAGTGCCTCCTCCCGAAGGCCCTCCGGCACGACGTCCTCGACCGCCGTCTCGCCGCCGTCGCTCCAGGTCAGCGCCCGCATGCGCAGCAGGTCGACGACGCCGGTGAAGCCGTCCTCCGTGCCGATCGGCAGTTGCACGACCAGCGGGACCGGATGGAGCCGTTCCCGGATCGACGCCACCGCGGCATCGAGGTCGGCGCCGACCCGGTCCAGCTTGTTGACGAACGCGATCCTCGGGACGCCGTGCCGGTCGGCCTGCCGCCACACGGACTCGCTCTGCGGTTCCACGCCCGCGACGGCGTCGAACACCGCCACCGCCCCGTCGAGCACCCGCAGGGATCGCTCCACCTCGTCGGCGAAGTCGACGTGCCCGGGGGTGTCGA
The DNA here is from genome assembly GCF_032248645.1 of Streptomyces zaehneri. Taxonomy (NCBI): domain Bacteria; kingdom Bacillati; phylum Actinomycetota; class Actinomycetes; order Kitasatosporales; family Streptomycetaceae; genus Streptomyces; species Streptomyces zaehneri. The sequence goes on along the minus strand of NZ_JASTTJ010000006.1, from coordinate 113,381 downwards.
TCAGGTTGATGCGGTGACCGTCCCAGTCGCAGCTGACGGCCGCGGCGAAGATGGTGATGCCTCGGTCGCGCTCCTGGGGGTCGAAGTCGGTGATGGTCGTGCCGTCGTGGACCTCGCCGCGCTTGTGCGTGGTCCCGGTGGCGTACAGGATCCGCTCCGTGACGGTGGTCTTGCCGGCGTCGACGTGAGCGAGGATGCCCAGGTTGCGCACAGCGGAGAGGGGACGGTCGAGGTGGTTGCGCACGGCCCTTGGCCTTTCGGGGTGTTTCCGAGAACGGGCAGCGCGATTTCCGGACGTACGTCGGGACACGTGGTGGACGTGTTGATGCGCACACTCTGATGTTCCGTCAGAAACGGGACATCAAGGGCGCATTGTCGAACTCGGACGTTCGTCAGGACATCCGGTGCCGGCCGCGCAGCGAGCACCGGACGGACGGAGACACGAGGATCACCTCGTAGCGGGAGCGGGGAGCGACGACAGCGGTGTGGTCACGCATGGCCGGGCTCCCCTCGTTCGTCTCGGTACCGCGCCGCCCGTGTCGTGGGCCGCGCTCGGTTCTGGGGAGTGTAGGGGTGAACGGGCCCGCGCCGCAGGCGATTTATCGCGCCCTCCCCCCGGCCGTGCGGGCGCGGCTCCGCCTCCCGGCGTGAGGGGAGCGCGCCCGTAGGTCACGCGGGCGTGGCCTGCGTCGCCGTGTAGAACTGCCTGCGCACCCGGCGCAGCCAGGCGTCGGCCGCCCTCTCGTCGGGCTGTTCGGGCAGGACGCTGCGCGTCTCGGCGAACGCCTCCTCGAAGCCCCGCAGCAGCGGCAGCGCGGCTTCGGGATCGGCCGCGACCTGCTCACCGAACGTGTGGTAGCTCTCGGGATCGTCGACGCGGATCGTCAACCGGCCGGTGGCATAGAGCTCGTGGCCCTGGGTGCACAGTCGCTTCAGGTGACGGGCGTGCTTGGCGGTCCGTTTCCGGGTTTCCTCGGCGAGGGGGCCTTGGCTGCGGTTCTGCAGCCTCCTGAACTGCTGTGTGGCGTAGCCGAGATAGGCATCCCTGACCCGGCCGGCGCTGAGCAACGTCGCACGAACGTCGATGAGTTCGTCGCCCAGGGGCGTCCGCACCTCGTACAACTCGTCGGGCAGCCAGACGAGTTCCATCACGGTCGGGTTGCCGCCGAGGGCGAGTCGGCACCACTTCGCGGCCTCGTGCAGGGTGCGGTCGGGTGCCGTGCTGACGTGCGACTCCTTCGGCTGGCGCAGGCCGTGCAGATCCTCGGTGGGGGCGGCGAACATGCCGAGGCGGTCCACGTCGGAGCCTTCGTGGGCGAGCCCGTAGGCGGTCGAGCCGACGATTGCGGACAGCAGGAGGTTGGTGACGGTCACAGGAGCCCCCGGTCGTTCCCTGGTGGTGATCACCTGCCCCCGTGGCCGGGCGGCAGAACCGCCATGATGCCCCGGCTCCGGCCCGGCCCACCTCGTATTTTCCGGCCGGACTGGCTGCTCCGCCCGCGCTCGGCCCGGCGCCCCCCTCCCGCCGGCCGCTTCACCCGTACGGATCAGTGCGCTGGTCGAGCGGCCCGGCCGGTGGTGCCGTGTAGGGGCAGAGGCAGCACCACAAGAGCCCACAGGGTGCCCGGGAAGCACCCAGGTCGACGAGAGGAATCCCTCGGGAACCCGCCGGGGCGCGCCCACGCGGGGACCGGCCCCGCCCCGCCCCGTCCCCGAACCGTCCTCAGGAGGTATCCGTGACCAGCCCTCGCCTGTCGTCCCGCCCGTCCACCCCACCCCGTCCCGCCGGGCCGTCGGGTCCGGCCGGGCCGACGCGTCCCGGTCGTCCGGTCCGTGTGCTGGCCGTCGCCCTGGCCGTCGGAACGCTGCTGGCCGCGGCGGCCTGCTCCGACGACGGGGACGACAGCGCGTCGACCGACGCGAGCACCGCTGCCTCGTCCGCCGGCGGACGGACCGCCACCGCGTCCCCCAGCATCACGCCGCTCACCTCGGCCGGCGCGCAGACGGCGCTGATCACCGCGGGAGACCTCGAGGACAACTGGACGCAGGTCAAGACCGCGGCCGGCTGGCGGAACCGGATGCTCATCGGCACGGTCGACGCGGCGCAGTTCCTCACCGGCAAGACACAGGCCGCCGACTGCCAGCGCCTGCTCGACGGGCTCTACGACGAGGACCTCCTGGGGCCCCCGCCCGGCCCGTCGGCCCTCACCGGCTTCACCGAGGGCGACTCCCGGCTGCTCTACCAGGTCGCCGCCTACCAACCGGCCTCCCTGGACCAGTCGTTCGACTGGCTCAAGACCCTGCCGACCGCGTGCGACCAGTTCAACGCGGTCGCCTCCGACGGCTCCACCCGCACCGTGCAGGTCGTCGAGGCCTCCCTGCCCGAGTCGGGCGACGCCCGGCAGGGCGTCACCGTGACGGTGGCGGGCCCCTCCGGCGGCACCCCGGTCACCCTCACCATGGACGTCGCGGTCGTACGGGTCGGGGACGACGCGATCACGGTCACCAACGGCGGCACCGACGGAGCGGACCACGACAGCACCGAGGACGCGGTCAGCCACGGCACCACACGGCTCAAGGACGTACGGGAAGGCCGCACACCGGCGCCGGAGCCCAGCGAGTTCGACTGAGCGCGCCGGTTCGGCCGGACGTGCCCTCGCTGCTCCGGGCCTCCTTCCCCGCCTCTGCACCATGTGACATATTACTGACGTGACCAAGCGACCGAGCGGTGACGTCGTGGTCGTCGGCGCCGGAATGGTGGGCGCCGCCTGCGCGCTGTACGCGGCCCGTGCCGGACTGGACGTGATCCTGGTCGACCGCGGGCCGGTGGCCGGCGGCACGACCGGCGCGGGCGAGGGCAACCTCCTCGTCTCCGACAAGGAGCCCGGACCCGAGCTCCGGCTCGCTCTGCTGTCGGCCCGGTTGTGGGGCGAGCTGGCGCAAGAACTGGGCGCGGCCGTCGAGTACGAGCCCAAGGGCGGTCTCGTCGTCGCCGCCACGCCCGCGTCGCTCACCGCCCTCGCGGAGCTGGCGGCCGGTCAGCGCGCGGCGGGGGTGTCGGCGGTTCACGTACGGACGGATCAACTCCACGAGCTGGAGCCGTATTTGGCGCACGGTCTCGCGGGCGGGGTGCTGTACCCGCAGGACGCCCAGGTGATGCCCGCCCTGGCCGCGGCCCACCTCGTGCGGGCCTCGGGCACACGTCTTCAGACGGGTCGCACGGTGCTAGGGGTACTGCGCGACTCCGCCGGCGCCGTGCGGGGCGTACGTACCGACCGGGGCGACATCCTCGCGCCGGCCGTGGTGAACGCGGCCGGGACCTGGGGGTCCGAGGTCGCCGCACTGGCGGGGGTCCGGCTGCCCGTACTCCCCCGCCGCGGCTTCGTCCTGGTCACCGAGCCGCTGCCGCGCCGGGTACGGCACAAGGTGTACGCCGCCGACTACGTGGCCGACGTGGCGAGCGGCTCCGCCGCCCTGCAGACCTCGCCGGTCGTCGAGGGAACCGCCGCCGGGCCCGTGCTGATCGGCGCGAGCCGTGAACGGGTCGGTTTCGACCGGTCCTTCTCGCTGCCGGTCGTACGCGCCCTGGCGGCGGGCGCGACACGCCTGTTCCCGTTCCTGGAACACGTCCGGGCGATGCGCGCCTACCTCGGCTTCCGCCCCTACCTGCCCGACCATCTGCCTGCCGTCGGGCCCGACCCCCGTGTGCCCGGACTGTTCCACGCCTGCGGGCACGAGGGCGCGGGCATCGGGCTCGCCACCGGCACCGGACACCTCATCGCGCAGACGCTCACCGGCAGACGCCCGGAGCTGGACCTGACACCGTTTCGCCCCGACCGCTTCGACCGTCCCGGCCACCTCGACCGCTTCGACGAGGAGGCCGCGCCATGGACCCCGTGAAGCTGACCCGCGCCCGCCCCGGCGCTCCGTTCACCGTGACCTTCGACGGCCGGGAGATCGAGGCGTTGCCCGGTCAGACGATCGCCGCCGCACTGTGGGCGTCCGGCGTCACGGCCTGGCGCACCACGCGGGGCGAGGGACGTGCGCGCGGGGTCTTCTGCGGGATCGGCGTGTGCTTCGACTGTCTGGTGACCGTCGACGGCCGCCCCGGCCTACGGGCCTGCCTGGTGGCGGCGGCGCCGGGCGCGGACGTCCGTACGCAGGTGGGGACGGGCCACGAGGAAGCGGGTCACGAGGGGGCGGGGCCCCGATGACCGCGTATCGCCCGGTACTGGCGGTGATCGGCGCGGGCCCGGCCGGCCTCGCCGCCGCCCTGGCAGCCGCTGCCCGTGGCGTGCGCGTGGTCCTGATCGACTCCGCCGCCGAGGCGGGCGGACAGTTCTACCGGCAGCCCGCGCACGGACTCGGCGCGCGGCGGCCACAGGCCCTCCATCACCAGTGGCGCACCTGGGAGCGACTGCGTGCCGGGCTCGGGACCCACCTCGCCGCCGACCGCATCACGCACCTGAGTGACCGTCATGTGTGGTGCGTGGAAAGGCGATCGGCCGGGTTTACCGTGCACGCGTTGGTCGGTCCTGAGCAGGAGGAGTCCGTCGCGGTGCGCGCCGACGGGGTGTTGCTGGCGACCGGCGGCTACGAGAAGGTCCTGCCGTTCCCCGGCTGGACGCTGCCCGGCGTGGTCACCGCGGGCGGCGCCCAGGCGCTGCTGAAGGGCGGGCTCGTACTGCCGGGCCGTACGGCCGTCGTAGCGGGCACGGGGCCCCTGCTGCTTCCCGTCGCCACCGGCCTCGCGGCTGCGGGCGCCCAGGTCGTCGCCCTGGTGGAGTCGGCCGGGCCGAGGGACTTCACCCGTCGGGCGCGGACCTGGTCCGGTGCTCCCGCGAAGCTCGCCGAGGGAGCCTTGTACGCGGCGCAACTCCTGCGACATCGGGTTGCGGTGATGGTCCGTCATGCCGTGCTGGAGGCGCACGGGATCGATCGCCTGGCGTCCGTCACCCTCGCCGCGCTGGACTCGGAAGGCCGACCGGTACCCGGCACGGAACGACGTATCGTCTGCGACACCCTCGCCGTGGGCCACGGTCTGCTGCCGCACACCGACCTCGCGGAGGGGCTCGGCTGCCGGCTGGACGGATCGGGCGTGTGGGTCGACGACGAACAGCGCACGGATGTCCCCGGCGTCTGGGCCGCCGGTGAGACCACGGGCATCGGCGGCTCGACGCTGTCGCTCGCCGAGGGGCACATCGCCGGACGGTCGGCGGCGGCCAGGCTGGCGGGCACGGTCCCCGACCCGCGGGAGTGGGCCGCCGCCGCACGGGCCCGCACCAGGCTGCGGTCGTTCTTCGCGGCACTGGACGCCGCGTATGCCGCCCGGACCGTCCGGTGGACGGAGCAGGTCACCGACGAGACGGTCGTGTGCCGCTGCGAGGAGGTGACCGCCGGCGCCGTCCGCGAGGCCGTCGGCACGCTCGGCGCGGGTGACCTGCGCACCGTCAAACTTCTGACCCGGGCCGGCATGGGCTGGTGCCAGGGCCGCATGTGCGAGCCCGCAGTGGCCGGCGTCGCGGGCTGCGCCCTCACTCCGGCACGACGGTTGCCGGCCCGCCCCGTGCCCCTGGGTGTGCTGGCCGCTCCGGCCGACCCCCCGGCACCTCAGTGACATGTCACACGGCACATCCGGAAGGGATGACTCACCGTATGCCCCACTCCTCCGCCCCCGCCTCTTCCCCTGCTCCCGTCAGCTCTCCTCACCGCCCCTGGCGTGGTGTTTTCGTCGCCACCGCGCTCCCGCTCCGCGAGGACCTCCGCGTCGACTACGACCGGTACGCCGAGCACTGCGCGTGGCTGGTGGCGAACGGCTGTGACGGCGTCGTCCCCAACGGCTCGCTGGGCGAGTACCAGGTGCTCACGCCCGAGGAACGCGCCACGGTGGTGGAGACCGCGGTGGCCGCGATCGGCGGGGAGCGGGTCATGCCCGGCGTCGCCGCCTACGGCTCCGCGGAGGCCCGCCGTTGGACCGAGCAGGCGGCCGAGGCGGGCTGCTCGGCGGTGATGCTGCTCCCGCCCAACGCCTACCGCGCGGACGAGCGTGCCGTCGTGGCCCACTACGCGGCGGTCGCCGCGGCGGGCCTGCCGGTCGTGGCGTACAACAACCCGATCGACACCAAGGTCGACCTCGTCCCCGAACTGCTGGCCCGGCTGCACGGCGAGGGGTACATCCAAGGCGTCAAGGAGTTCTCGGGCGACGTCCGCCGCGCCTACCGCATCGCCGAACTCTCGCCGGATCTGGACCTGTTGATCGGTGCGGACGATGTGCTGCTGGAACTGGCCGTGGCGGGCGCCAAGGGGTGGGTGGCCGGTTACCCCAACGCACTGCCGAAGTCCTCGGTGGAGCTGTACCGGGCGGCCGTCGCCGGTGATCTCACCACCGCGCTCCCCCTCTACCGCCGGCTTCACCCGCTGCTGCGCTGGGACTCGCGGGTGGAGTTCGTCCAGGCGATCAAACTCTCGATGGACGTCGTGGGGCGCCACGGCGGGGGCTGCCGCCCACCACGGGTCCCGCTGGCGCCGGACCACGAAGCGGCCGTCCGCGCGGCCACCGAGAAGGCCGTCGCGGCCGGTCTGGCGTAGTGGCCGAGCCGCTCGGCTCCGGTGCGATGGAAAGCAGTTCGAGAGAGAGTTTGGGGACTTCGTGCGCAGCAAGCTCGTCCTGCACGCCGTCGACTCGCACACCGAGGGCATGCCCACCCGGGTGATCACCGGTGGGATCGGCACCGTGCCCGGCGCGACGATGAACGAGCGGCGGCTCCACTTCCGCGAACACCGCGACGACATCAAGCAGTTGCTGATGAACGAACCGCGGGGCCACTCCGCCATGAGCGGCGCGATCCTCCAGCCCTCCACCCGAGCGGACTGTGACTGGGGCGTCCTCTACATCGAGGTCTCCGGCTATCTGCCGATGTGCGGCCACGGCACGATCGGGGTGGCGACGGTGCTTGTCGAGACGGGCATGGTCGAGGTGGTCGAACCGGTCACCACCATCCGCCTGGACACACCGGCCGGGCCCGTCGTCGCCGAGGTGACGGTCGAGGACGGCGCGGCCACGTCCGTGACCTTGCGCAACGTCCCCTCCTTCGCGGTCGCGCTGGACCGCAGCGCGACGCTGCCCGACGGCCGTACCGTGACGTACGACCTGGCGTACGGCGGCAACTTCTACGCGATCGTGCCGCTGGAGGAGTTCGGGCTGCCCTTCGACCGCGCACGCAAGGACGACATCCTGCGCGCCGGCCTGTCCCTCATGGAGGTGATCAACTCCGAGCAGGAGCCGGTACACCCCGAAGACCCCTCCATCCGCGGCTGCCACCACGTCCACCTGTACGCACCCGGTGCGACCGCCCGTCATTCCCGGCACGCGATGGCGATCCACCCCGGCTGGTTCGACCGCTCGCCCTGCGGTACGGGAACGAGCGCCCGCATGGCACAGCTGCACGCGCGGGGCGAACTGCCCTTGCACACCGAGTTCGTCAACGAGTCCTTCATCGGCACCCGCTTCACGGGCCGGCTCCTCGGCACGACGGAAGTCGCCGGCCGCCCGGCGGTACTGCCCAGTTTCACCGGCCGCGCCTGGATCACCGGGACGGCCCAGTACCTTCTGGACCCGACGGATCCGTTCCCGGCGGGGTTCGTGCTCTGACACCACAGGCATCAGTGAGACGTGACATGGCACAGTGCACTGGTTCAGAGTGACATGGCACAGTCCGCACCGAGGAGACCCACCATGGCCGCCACCCGGCGCACCAGCAGCCAGACACCCGCCGCACCGGCACCGGCACCCGCTTCGGCAACCGCGCCCGCATCGGCAACCGCGCCCGCATCGGCGCCCAGGCTCCCCGTGCTGGGCGGTCGGCGGAGCAGCTACCGCGAGCGGGTGGCCGATGCCCTGCGGGCGGCGCTGATCGCGGGTGAACTGCTGCCCGGCGAGGTGTACTCGGCGCCGGCCCTGGCCGCCCGCTTCGGCGTCTCGGCGACACCCGTGCGCGAGGCGATGCTCGACCTGGCGAAGGAAGGCCTGGTCGATGCCGTCCCGAACAAGGGGTTCCGGGTCACCGAGGTCTCCGACCAGCAGTTGGACGAGTACACCCACGTCCGTGCGCTCATCGAGATCCCCACGGTGGCGGCGCTGGCGACGACCGCCGACCCGGTGTCCCTGGAGGCACTGCGGCCGGCCGCCCGGGAGATCGTCACCGCGGCGGTGGCAGGCGACCTCATCGCCTACGTCGAGGCCGACACCCGGTTCCACCTGGGCCTGCTCGCGCTGGCCGGCAACGCCCATCTCGTCGAGGTCGTCCGCGAACTGCGCGGCCGGGCACGCCTGTACGGTCTGACGGCGCTCTCCGCATCGGGCCGTCTGCTGGCCTCCGCCGAAGAGCACCTGGAGTTGCTGGACGCCCTGCTGTCCCGCGACGAGCGGGCCGCGCGTGCCGTCATGACGCGCCATCTGGGGCATGTGCGGGGGCTGTGGGCCTCCGCTCGCACGTAGCGACTCGCCCCGGAGCGGGCGGCTCGCCCCAGGAAGTCCCCTCTACCCGTCCCCTTTCCTCCCGCCACCTCGGCCCGGGGATCCCGCCTGTGATCCTTGTCGCTGGTGGGCGAAGCGTGGAGAGAGTGCCGTATGGGCATGGAATTGGCCGTACGCGAAAGGATGGTGTCGATTCCGTGGGGGAACGCGTGAGCCTGTGTCTGATCGGTGCGGGTCTGTCCGGGCTGGCCACGGCGCACGCCCTCAAGTCCGAGGGCCTCGACTTCGTCTGCCTCGAGAAGGCATCCGACGTGGGCGGACTCTGGCGGCAGCCGGGGGCCGGCGAGCGCGGTCCGGGCTATCTGTCGCTCCATCTCAACACCAACAAACAGCTGACCGGTTACGCCGACCGTCCGATGCCGTCCGGGTATCCCGTCTACCCCCGGCACAGCCAACTCGCCGCGTACCTGCGCTCCTTCGCCGAGTGGGCCGGCCTGCTGGACCACATCGAGCTGGAGACGACCGTCGAGTCGGTGCGCCGGGCGGCCGACGGCTCCTGGACGGTCGTCAGCCTCGACGCCCGGGGCACGCGCACGTCTCGGGACTTCACCCACGTCATCGTCGCCTCGGGGCACAACACCGAGCCGGTCCTGCCCGCTCCCGTACCGGGTTCCGAGACCTTCAAAGGAACGATTCTCCACGCACTGGACTACCGCGACGGCAGCGACTACACGGGACAGCGGGTCGTCGTCGTGGGGCTCGGGGCCTCGGCCGTGGACATCGCGGCCGACCTCTCCCGGTACGCCGCGCAGACCGTACTCTCCGTGCGCCGAGGCCTGCACATCCTGCCCAAGCAGCTCTTCGGCATCCCCTTGGACGACGTCGCCGAGGCCCCGTGGTGGACGGCCATGTCCCTGGCGGAGCAACGCCGGTTCATCGAGCAGGCCCTGCTCGTCGCCCGCGGCAAGCTCTCGGACTACGGCCTGCCCGAGCCGGACCACCCGGTCTTCGCCTCGGCCGTGACCATCTCCGACGAGATCCTCACCCGCATACGCCACGGTGGGGTCGTCCCCAAGCCCGCGATCGACTTCGTCGACGACGGCCGGGTGGTCTTCACCGACGGCACATCCGTGCCCGCCGACGCGATCGTGTACTGCACCGGGTACCGGATGGCCCATCCCTTCCTGCCGCCCGACTGCCCCATCGGCCCGCAGGGCTCGGTCGAGCTGTACAAGCGGGTGGTCGCGCCCGGCCATCCCGGTCTGCACTTCGTCGGCCTGGTCCGCCCGCACGGCTCCATCACCCGGCTCGTCGAGGCCCAGGCGCGCTGGGTCGCCCGGATCGTCGCCGGCAAGGCGCCCCTGCCGGAGCCGGACGTCATGCGCAAGGAGATCGCCACGTATCTGGGGGGCATCGCCGGCCAGTACGGCCAGACGCAGGGCGCGTCGATCCAAGTCGATGTGGCGCCCTACCTGGAGGAACTGCGCAACGAGTGATGAACCGTCAGTGACGGTGGGAGCCACGCACCGGATCGGATGACGGTCCGGTGCGTTCGCGAGGCCGCCCGGGCGGTCTGGGCGGCTCACGTGTGCACTTCTCGTGGGACGAGGGGAGCGGTTCGACATCGTCGGCGTACGGCTCCCCCCGAGGTGCTGTTCCGCGGGTGCTGTTGTACGGCTGATGCTGCGGATGCCGCTGTTCTACGGGCCGGTGTTCTGCAGGTGCTGTGCTACCGGTCGCCGGCAGTCCGTGGACGGCATGGGTCCGCGGGCTGCGGCGACTATCTTCCGGTCACGGCCGCCGCGTCAGGCAGAGAGGCGGTGCAAGCGCCAGGAGATGAAGCGGTGGACAGGGCGACGGCGGACAGGGGAAGGACGGGGAGCGCAGTCGTCGGCGGCCGGACCTCGTAAGCCTCCGAGGAGAGATAGGTCATGACCCGGGGCGGACGGCCCTGCTGATGGGCCAGGCCCAGGTACGCGACCAGTCCCACACCGTCCTCCGGCCGCCGCGAGGTGACGGCGGCCGAGGCGCGCAGCACCGGTGCCGGGTCGATGCCGTAGTGGCCGAGCAGCGCCTTCGCCCGGTCCAGTGCCTCACCGTCGTCGCGGGCATGGTCCCGCACCGGGATATAGAGGGTGAATCCGCTCGGCTGACCGGTCCCCGTGTCGGTGAAGGCGTGGCAGGTCTGGACGGGCCGGCGCACGAGCCGCGGTTCCCCTCCTCCCCCGGCCCCCTCCCCGGCTCGGGCGCCCACCACGCCTGCGGGGCCGGCGGAGTCGACATCGGTGTCGGGCCCGGCCACGATGCGGAAGAACTCCTCGATCTCCGCACGGCCGGGTCCGCCGTCCATACGGGACAGCGTGTACGCCTGCGCGGCCGACAGGTCGTGATGCGCCAGGTAGACCTTGACCCGAGGCTCCGTCCAGTCGCCCAGGTCCAGGGCGAAGAACAGGTGGCGGTCGCCTTCGGGCAGCGCGTCGAACGCCTCCCGGTGCCCGAGTCGTCTCAGCGCCTTCCGTACGGTTCTGGCGGCACGTTTCTGCCCGGATGCGGCGGGGTTCAGATAGGCCTTGACCTTGGGGACTCCACCGGGGCGCAGCTCCAGCGCGCACCACAGCGCCAGGGGGCCTTCGGGTGAGGCCGGGAAGAACAGGTCGGCAAGCTCGTCGAGCGGGTCGGTGGTGAAGCCCCAGCGCCGCCCCATCTCGCGCAGCACCCGCAGGCCGGTGCGACCGTTTTCGATCAGGTTGCCGGCGCCGGCTCCCGGCTCCAGCAGGACCCGCAGGACCGGCGCCGCGTCCGGTTCGCAGGAGAGCGAGAACTCCACCGGGGTGTGGTCGTCGGAGAGGAAGCTGAGGCTGGGCGGCGGCAGGTCCAGGGGCCGCTGCGCGACGGTACCCAGGGCCTCGACGAGTGTGCGCGCGTAGATCTCGCAGTCGGCTCCGGACAGCCCCGCGATCTCGCCCAGCCTCAGCAGCTGACGTGCCGCGTGACCGCCGAGCGTCTGTGAACCCTGAGCGACCGCAGTGTCCGGAGCCTCGGGACCGACGGCGGTCATCGGGCCTCTCCTCGGGGGATGAGGCGGGCAAGAAGATACCCGCCTTGCGAGGCGGGTATCAGGGGGTGCACGACGGTCGGACGGTGTCTCAAAACGGCGTCGGTGGATATGTGGTCCACGACACCTCCTCTGGTGTGTGAGCAACACGGAATGCCGCGTTCCTCCCTACCCCTGAGGTTGAATCGTCATGCAGTGGTGAAGAGTTGACGGGTGTTGCGTGAATCACCTCGTCAGCCAGTTGAGGAACTGGCTCCACACACCCCCGCGTTCACCCCTGCCACCCGTCGCGGTCGGCTCCTGACGCAGGGGTGCTTCCTTGCGCGCCGGGGCGGGCCTGTGCGCGATCTGCACCGGGGTGAACTTGGCGGGCAGCACGGTGAGACCCCGGTTGAAGGGACCAGGCCGCCAGGTCAGGCTCTCCGACGGTACGGCGAGTCCGACGTCCGGAAGCTTGTTGAGCAGGTTCTCGATGGCCGTCACGGTGATCTGCCGGGCCGGCTCCTTGGACGGGCAGGCGTGCGGGCCCGCGCTCCACGCCAGGTGGGCGCGGTTGCTGCCCGCCTTGCGGGCCGCCGTCAGGGCCGGGCCGGTGTTGGCCGCGGCGAAACTGACCAGCAGGAGGTCGCCGGCGTGCAGCTTCTGACCGGCGAACTCCATGTCGGCCGCCGGATAGTGCGGCGCGAGGTTCTGCATGGGCGGGTTCTCCCACAGCGTGTCGTCGATCGCCTCGTCGATCAGACCGCCTTGATCGGCGTACGCGTCGTGGGTGAGCAGCCGGTGCAGGGTGTTGCCGATGAGGTTGCGCAGCGGCTCGTTGCCCGCCACCAGCAGGAGCGCGATCTGGTGGACCAACTCCTCGTCGGTGAGCTTGGACTGATGTTCCATCAGCCAGGAGGGCACGTCGTCGCCAGGCTTGGCACGCTTGAGGGCCACCAGTTCACCGATGGCGCCGAACATGACCCCGACCGCCTGCTCGGCGTTCACGCCGTCGAACATGCCGGTGATGCCGAACACGACGCGGTCGCCGATGTCAGCGGTACAGCCGAACAGTTCGTTGAACACGAAGAGCGGCAGCTGCTTGGCGTAGTCGCCGAGCAGGTCCGCCGAGCCGCGCGAACCGAACTGCGAGATCAGGTAGTTGGAGACCTGTTCGGTGGTCCGGCTGAGCTTGCGCGTGTCGACGCGCGCCATGCTGTCCGTGATCGCCTGACGGAGCCTCAGGTGCTCCGCGCCGTCACTGAACATGGCGTTGGGCCGGTACGACAGCAGGGGAGCCACCGGACTGTCCGGGGGGACCCGCCCTTCGTTGAGGTCACGCCAGCGGCGCGCGTCCTTGCGGAACGCGCCGGAGTCCTGGAGCAGTTGGAGGGCGACGGCGTAGTCCGTGATGAGGGTCGCCTCGACGCCCGGAGCGAGTTCGACCGGCGCGGTCGGCCCGAAGTGGCGCAGGTAGCTGTAGTACGCCTGCGGGTCGGCGGCGAACTCCATGCCGTGCAAGGGCACTCTGCCGCCGGCCTGGTGCGCCGGGCACCCGGGCGGGGGCACGGGTGCGGTGGGTTGGTCCATGTCTGCTCCTAGTGTGCACGGTCCTGGAGATGGCGGACGAGGGTGATCAGCGCGTCGGCCGACGACCGCTCGTCCCGCGCGTCGCAGGTGACGACGGGGGTGTCGTCGAGGAGGTCCAGTGCGTCGCGCAGAGCCATCTCGTCCCGCAGGGGGGCGCCGGCGAAGTGGTTGACGGCGATGGCGTAGTCGAGTCCGTACTGCTCGATCAGGTCGATCACGGCGAACGAGTCCGCGAGCCGCTCGGGATCCACGAGCACCAGCGCGCCGAGGGCGCCGCGCGCCATGTCCTCCCACATCTGGACGAAACGCTGCTGGCCCGGCGTTCCGAACAGGTACAGCACGACACGGTCGCTGATGGTCAGACGGCCGAAGTCCATGGCGACCGTGGTGGTGGTCTTGCCCTGGACTCCCTTGAGGTCGTCGACCGACTCGGCTGCCCGCGTCATCGTCTCCTCGGTGGTCAGCGGCTCGATCTCGGAGATCGCTCCGATGAACGTGGTCTTGCCGACCGCGAAGTGACCCACGACGAGGATCTTCACCGCCGTCTGCGTCGCCCCGTCACGGACGTAGGCCTGCTCATCCAAACTTGGCCCTGAGACCATTCAGCACCTCCTCCAGGATGTCCCGGTCGGCGAGCGGAGCCCGCTGTACCGGCGGGCGCGTGATGAGGTAGCCGCCTTCGGTGAGGGCGGCGAGGAGGATCTTCACCACGCCCAGAGGCAGTTGGGTGTGCCCGGCGATCTCGGCGACCGACAGGTAGCCGGCCGAGCACAGGTCCAACAGGTTCTGTTCCTCGGGGGACAGCCGGGTCGGCCGCTGCTCGTGATCGGCGGCCGCCGTGACCAGGGTGATGAGGGAGAGCTGCCCCTCGTCGGGCAGCCCGCGCCCCTTGGTGATGACGTACGGACGCACTAATTCCGGCGTCTGCGGCTCGAGTTCGTCGAAGCCGTTCATGACCGCGCGCCGAGGTTCTCGCGCGGCGGTGTCGTCAGCGCCTTGCCGAGCTGGCCGACGAGCTGCTGCATCCGGAAAGTGATGTCCGCCATGTCGACGTCCGGCGAGGCGGAGACACCGAGGTAGGCGCCCTCACCGGCGGAGATCAGGAAGACCCACCCCCCGTCGAACTCGACCAGTGTCTGGCGCCACCCCATCTGCGGGTCCTCGCAGAAGAACGCGAGCGAGCGGCTCAGCGACTGCACACCGCTCATCGCGGCGGCCACCCGGTCCGCGTCGTCCTTGTCGAAGTCCTGCGTCCGGGCCATCAGCAGGCCGTCCGCGGAGATGAGGACTGCATGCAGGGCCCCGGGTATCTCCAAGGCGCTGTCAAGCATCCATGACAGATCGTCGTTCACGAGACCTCATGCCCTTCGCTGCCAGCACCACGGGTGCTGCTCGACTTTTCCGCGGGACTCGCAGGCGTGGCCCGGCCCGACTGGGTGCCCCGCTGGAAGGCGCCCATGATCGCCGCCGTCTCGGCGCCCGAACGGGCGGGAGTGGACGAGGACGCACTGCCGGGCACGATGGCCATGGGCCGCTTGCGACGCCGCTTCGGCAGGCCGTCGGCGGTGGTACTGGTGGAAAGCCCGCCTTCGGGGCCGCTGCGGGCCGTGGCGGCGACGGTGGGAACGACCGGAGCCGGCTCCTTCTGCTCGGGCGCGTTGGTGAGCAGGTCGTGCGGCAGGAGAAGGACCGCCCGGACGCCTCCGTAGGGGGAGGTGGAATCCACCGACACCTCGAAGCCGAAGCGCTCGCTGAGCACACCGATCACCGCGAAACCGAACTGCGGCGGGTTGCCGAGTGCGGAGACACCCGAGACCCGCTGGCTGGACAGGAGTTTGTCGGCACGGGCACGCTCTTCGTCGTTCATACCGACACCCGCGTCGTCCACGACGATGCAAATGCCCTTGGGCACGGTACGAATGTTGATTTCGACGACGGTGTCCGGGCTGGAATAGCTCGTCGCGTTGTCGAGCAGTTCGGCGAGAGCCAGTGCGACCGGTTCGACCGCACGGCTCGTGATGCCGAAGTCGACCTGCGAGAGGATTTCCACCCGCCGGTAATGGCGGACCCTGCCCTGCGCACTGCGTACCACGTCGTACACGGACGCGACATCACGTGCGCGCCCCAGCCAGCCATCGCAGAGAACGGCGATGGACTGGGCCCGACGACCGAACTGCGAGTTCGTGTGGTCGATCTCCAGAAGGTCCTGGAGGATTACCGACTCGCCGTATTTGTTCTGCAGCCGGGAGACAATCAACTGCTGTTCCGCGGCAAGGCCCTGAAGGGTCCGCATCGCGGACTTGAGGACCGTTTTCGTAGCCTCTTCGGCTTGTTCCTGAGCTGCCTCGACGGATTGCGCGTACTCGTTTTCCAACGCGGAGTAGTGAGACCTGAGCCCCGCGATCTCCTGCCTCAAGACACGCGCCGCCCTGCGCTGGCGAACAATGAGGGCGACGGCGGCGAGTACGGCCACGAGGAGAGCCCAGAGTACCGGGTTCTGTATGTAATGCGTCATAAGACTCTCTTCAGGCGACTGACGGCCAGTTGCTGAATTCCCGTCAACGCGGGTGGATCGGCGGACCGCCCGCATTGACGGGTGACCGCCCGGACTGTCCCCGTAGTCGGAGATGTCGTCTTGCACCCATCCGCCCGCTCTACAAGCGAGCGTGATCGTATCACCACAAGATGGAGTCACAGACCGTCAATATGCGTACGGAGGTGAACATTGACGGATCGTCAGCGGGTTCTGCGAGCAACGGCGGAGTGACCGGGAAGTGACCCCGCAAGCGAGATGGCACACAGCCCGACAGGACAACCGATAAACGGGCTTCCGCGACATTCCGGAGGCAAGGGATACGGAAACAACAAAACCCGCACCCGGCGGAACGCCGAATGCGGGTAATTGACCGTTCACCGAACGGAAGCCGCTCGATACGGAGAGTGAGAGTGTCCGAGGGGGGACTTGAACCCCCACGCCCGATAAAGGGCACTAGCACCTCAAGCTAGCGCGTCTGCCATTCCGCCACCCGGACAAGGTGTTGCCGCTGCGTGAGTTACCCCCGCGGCGACAGGCACAACAATACCAAGGTTTCGGAGTGGGTCTCACCTGCATATCCGCTGGCCGCACGGGTGACGGGACCGCCATACGGGCACCTCGCACCGGGTGACCGGGTGGTGACTTCACCGTCGGCTCCTCGACGGGCATCCGCAGCGCCCGCGGCAGCGCGGCCGCCGCCCGCTCGCCCAGCGGGGCGAGGAACCGGCGCTCCGCGGCCCGGCGCGCCGTCTCGGGCCGCTCCGGGCAGCCCGGACGGCCGGCTCGCGGCCGTCCACCCCGTACGGGACGAGCCCCTGCGCCGGCTCCCCGGCCGGTTCGGCCTGTGCGTGCTGGAGGAGGCGGGCGAGCCGGTACTCCTGGAGCACCGGCGGCGCTTCTCGCTCACTCACCCCGCCCCGGGAGTATCGGTCCGTACCCGTCACCGGTCGCTTGTCGCACTGGTGATCGAATCCGAGGGGCAGTGCCCCGCCCCCTGTGCGGCCGGCCGAGGCACTGCCGCGGCCTCGGCCCGCTGTCCGTCCGGCGCGTGGTCAGGGCATCAGCTGGTAGTCCGGGAAGTTCCCGGGCAGCCTCTCCCCCGTCGGCCCCTGTGTCACCGCGCGCACCAGCAGCTCCCCGCCGACGAACGCGCCCCGCCAGGACGCGCCGAGACCGCCGAAGAGCTCGTCGCGGTCGCCTCGGGAGCGGGCGGTGCCATGACCGGCCTTGAACGCGCGGATCTGTGGGGCCAGCCGTTCGAAGGTGCTCCGGTCGTCCGTGGACAGGGTGGCGACGAGTGCGCCGTTGGACGCGTTCATGGCGGCCAGCAGCTCCGCCTCGGTGTCGACCAGGACGATGGTGTCGACCGGGCCGAACGGCTCCGCGTGGTGCAGCGGCGACGACGGCGGTGAGGCAGTACACCCCCAAGGAGGGCAGCGCGTACCCCCGTCCTGTGGATGATGTGGTTCTGTCTGCTGTGCACGGCCGGGATCAACATCTTCGGCATCGCCTTCCAGGTGCCGTTCGGCAAGGACATGGGCTTCGCCGGGGGGATCGTGGCCACGGCCATGTCCCTGAAGGCGATCGTCAACGGCACCGGGCGCGGCGTCATCGGCTGGATCTCCGACCGTTACGGACGCCGCCACACCCTGATCATCGTCTGCCTGGTGCTCGGTACCGCACAGTTCGGGGTGCTGGTCTGCGGCCAGATGGGCAGCATGCCGCTCTTCCTGTTCTGCTCCATGGTCTCCGGCTTCGGCGGCGGTGCGATCTTCCCGCTGTTCGCCGCCATGACCGCGGACTGCTTCGGTGAGAACAACAACGCCAGCAACTACGGCATGGTCTACAGCTCCAAGCTCGTCTCGGGCCTCGTGGGCTCCGGAGTCGGCTCGATCGTGGTCGGCGCGTGGGACTACGAGGGCGCTTTCGTCCTGGCGGGCTGCATCGGGCTCGCTTCCTCGGTACTGGCGCTCTTCCTGAAGGCACCGGGCAGGCCGGCGGCCGGTCGTCGCATCGTCCCCAACCCGCATCCGCTCGGCGAGGAAGCGGCCTGACATGCGCGCGCGTCCGGTCAGCGCATGGGGCGCCAGGCGCTCAGCACTTCTCGCGCAACGCGTGCAGGTGCGCGCTCGACTTCCGTGCGAAGGCGAACGACTCGACCGGGTTGTCGTGCTCGGCCTGCCAGTGGTGGGCCGGCCGCTCACCGCGCAGCCGGGTCACGGCGGAGATGAACCGCTGGTAGTCGATGTCACCGTCCCCGACGTCGGTCATCCGGTACCCGAACTGGTTCGAGGGGTCGCTGACGCCGTCCTTGACGTGGAAGAGCGGATAGCGATGCGGCTGCCTCAGTACGTAGTCCAGCGGCTCGAAGGGCGCGGCCGTACCGTCGGCCCGCTTCGAGAAGCGGAACTGTCCGGCATACGCCCAGAAGATGTCCATCTCCAGGAACACCAGGTCGGGGTCGGTCTCGGCGAGCAGCACGTCGTAGAGACGGACCCTGGGGCTGTCGGTCGCGAAGCCGAACTCGTCGGAGTGGTTGTGCTGGTAGAACTTCATGCCGCGGGCCCGCGCCGCCGCTCCGTACGTGTTGAACTCCTCGGCCGCGCGCTTCCACGCGTCGACGGTGGACCCGTAGCGGAACGGCCCGGAGGCGGTGCCGATGTGCTTGAGGCCGAGGGCCTGGGCGTCGTCGAGGACCTTGGTGAGGTTCTGGGCGAAGGTGTAGGCGTTCGGGTCGTCGGCGTAGTAGCCGACGTGGCTGCCGATCGGCGTCAGTCCGTTGTCGCGTGCCAGCCGCTTGAGCTGGGCAAGGGTGATCGGGCCCGCGGAGCCCTGGGTGTAGCCGGCGAACTCGACCTCGTCGTATCCGTACTTCTTCAACTCGGCGAAGACGGGGGCGAAGCCCAGCGTGGAGACCTTGTCGCGCAGGCTGTAGAGCTGGATGCCGAGCCGGCCGGGGGGCAGGACGGGACGGCCGCGGCCGGTCGTGGAGGCACCGGTGCCGGTGACGGGCGCCGCGCCGGCGGGCGAGGCGGCGGCTCCCAGCAGCGCGGCCGCGGTGGCTCCCGCTGCGACGCCGAGCATGCCTCGTCTGGTCAGGCGGCGGGTGAGTTCGGGGTCGATGTCGCGGATGCGGCTCATGTCTGGAACTCCTCGGGATCGGAGGGCGTTGTCAGTGGTGAGTGCTTCACTTGTGACATTCGGCAACCGGTCAGCACAGACCGGCCAGTTGGAGCAGCAGTGCTTTCACGTCGGTGGCCGCGACGCGGTCGCCGAGCGAACGGGGGGTGGAGCAGATGAGGAGCGGACCGTCGTCGTCGCTCGCGGGAAGGCGGCCGTGGCTGCCGCGAATAGGTGACGGATCGAGGGGCACCACCGCCATGCGGTAGCGCAGGCCGAGCTTCTTGCGGGCCAGCGCGCCCGCCGCCTTGACCTTCACGTACGGGTCGAGCGGATCCATGAACAGCTCGGCCGGGTCGTAGCCGGGCTTGCGGTGGATCTCCACCAGCTGCGCGAAGTCGGGCGCGCGGGCGTCGTCGAGCCAGTAGTAGTACGTGAACCAGGCGTCCGGCTCCGCCACGGCGACGAGTTCGCCGGAGCGCGGGTGGTCCAGACCGTGGCTCTTCTTGCCCTCGTCACCGAGGAGTTCACCGACACCGGGCAGTCCCTCCAGCACCTCCCGCACGCGGGGCAGGTCCTCGGGACGGCGCACGTAGACGTGGGCCAGCTGGTGATCGGCGACCGCGAAGGCACGGGACGCCATCGGGTCGAGATACTCCATGCCGTCCTGGGTGTGCACCTCGAGCAGGCCCGCACGGCGCAGAGCGCGGTTGATGTCCACAGGCCTGCTCACCCGGGTGATGCCGTACTCGGACAGCACGACGACCGTACGGCCCTGGGCCCGGGCGTCGGCCAGAAGGGGGGCCATGGCCGTGTCCAGGGCGGCGGCCGCCCGGAGGGAACGGGGGTCGTCGGGGCCGAAACGCTGGAGGTCGTAGTCGAGGTGAGGGAGGTAGCACAGGGCCAGGTCGGGATTGCGGGTGAGCAGGATGTGGCGGGTCGCGTCGACGATCCACCGGCTGGAGACCAGGTCCGCGCCCGGTCCCCAGAAGTGGAAGAGGGGGAAGGTGCCGAGCTTTTCGGTGAGTTCGTCGTGCAGGGCCGCGGGGCGGGTGTAGCAGTCGGGCTCCTTGCGGCCGTCGGCGTAGTAGATCGGCCGGGGGGTGACGGTGTAGTCGGTGTCGGCGCCCATGGCGTACCACCAGCAGATGTTGGCGACCGTGTAACCGGGATACGCCCGCCGGGCGGCGTCCCACAGCTTGTCGCCGGCCACGAGAGCGTTGTGCTGACGCCACAGCAGGACGTCGCCGAGCTCGCGGAAGTACCAGCCGTTGCCCACGATGCCGTGCTCCGCGGGAAGCGTGCCGGTGAGGAAGGTGGACTGCGCGGCACAGGTGACAGCCGGCAGGACGGTCCCGAGCGGTGCGAGGGAGCCCGCCTGGGCGAGGGTCCTGAGGTGCGGCATGTGATCGAGCAGGCGGGGGGTGAGACCGACGACGTCGAGGACGAGGAGGGGCACGGGCGTCCTCGGGACAGAGGCGCGGGCGTGGGGTCCGGGCCGGTCCTGGGGCCCGGTGTCGCCGGATGCCGGGCTGCTCATGGGAGCTCCTTGAGGCCGAGGTCGGTCAAGAGGTCGCGTGCCAGGGCGAGTTCGGCGGCGATGCCGTCGGCGAGCTGGGCTCGGGCGCGGGGCCGCAGTTCGGGTGGGGGGGCCTGCCAGGTGTAGGTCTCGACCTCGAGGTGACGGGTCAGCGGGTGCGGGCCGCCGACCAGGCGGGTCAGCGCGGCTTTGAGTACGGGGAGCGTGGAGGTGAGGGGCGCGGCGGGGGCCGCGTGCAGCGGGACGTGGAAGTGGGCGCGCCAGGGCCCGGTGTCCGGCAGAGCGGAGCCGCCCAGTGCCTCGCCGAGGTCGTCGGTACCGCGCAGGCCGGTGGCGGTGAGGGTGCGGGTCTGGTGCAGGAAGCGGGGTTCGTCGAACGCGGTGAGAGCTTCGCGGACGGCGGGCAGACGCGGGTGTTCGGCGTGCAGGGCGGCCGACAGCTGGGATTTGACGACGGGGACGCCGGTTTCGGCGAGCGCGTCCAAGGCGGTGTCCGGGTCTTCGAAGGAGGTGGCGAGATGGCAGGTGTCGACGCAGACACCGATACGGGGGTGGCCGACGGCCGCGAGCGGGGCGAGGGCGTCGGCGGTGGTCTCGACGGTGCAGCCGGGTTCCGGTTCCAGGCCGACCCGGACGGAACGACCGGTCAGCTCCTCCAGCGCGTCCAGGCGCTCGGCGAGGGTGCGCAGGGCGGAGTGGGCCGTCGCGGCACGTGCCGCGCTCCAGGCGGTGCGCCAGCCGAGCGGAAGGGTGGAGATGGTGCCCTCGGTGACATCGTCGGGGAGAAGCCCGGCGAGGACACGGGCCAGTGCGGTGGTGTACTCCAGGCGTTCTGCGTCTGCCCAGTCGGGCTTGTACACGCGGTACTTGACCTCCTCGGCGCCGAAACCCTCGTACGGGAAACCATTGAGGGTCACGACCTCGAGGCCCCGCCGGTCGAGTGCGGTGCGCAGGCCGCGCAGGGCCGACGGATCGGAGTCGAGGGCCCGGGCGGCATCCCTGGCGAGCCACAGCCCGACACCGAGCCGGTCGCGGCCGAGGCGGCGCCGGACGGGTTCGCAGTGGTCGCGCAGCTGTGTGAGGACACCGTCGAGGGTCTCGGCGGGGTGCACGTTGGTGCAGTAGGCGAGGTGGACGGTGGTGCCGTCGGGGTGCCGGAAGCGCATCGTTCACTCCCCGCCGCGCAGGATGGAATTGCCCTCGTGGGCGGGGTCGGGGGCGCTCACCTCGAGGGCGAGACGGCCGCTGAGGCCGTAGAAGGCGACGGGGTTGCGCCACAGGACGAGATCGACGTCGTCCTCGGTGAAGCCGGACGCGAGCATGAGGTCGGCGACCCGCCGGGTCTTGAGCGGGTCGCTCCTGCCCCAGTCCGCGGCGCTGTTCACGAGGACCTTCTCCGGCCCGTACAGGCGGAGGATCCCGATCATGCGGGTCTCGTCCATCTTGGTGTCGGGGTAGACGGAGAAGCCCAGCCAGCAGTCGGCGTCCTTCGCCTCCTTCACGGTGGTCTCGTTGAGGTGGTCGAGCAGGACCCGGTCCGGCGGCAGGGCGGATTCACGGACGACGTCGAGGGTGCGGCGCAGTCCGGCGAGCTTGTCGCGGTGCGGGGTGTGCACGAGAGCCGGCAGGGCGTGGCCGGCGGCCAGTTGGAGCTGGGCGGCCAGGGCGGTGTCCTCGGCGGGGGTCATCGAGTCGTAGCCGATCTCGCCTACGGCCACGACGTGGTCCTTGACGAGATAGCGCGGCAGCTCCTCCAGGACGGCGGCGCAGCGCGGGTCGTTGGCCTCCTTGGGGTTGAGGGCGAGCGCGCAGTGATGGGCGATGCCGTACTGCGCGGCCCGGAACGGTTCCCAGCCGAGAAGGGAGTCGAAGTAGTCGAGGAAGGAGGCGGTCGAGGTGCGGGGCTGTCCCAGCCAGAAGGCCGGCTCGACGACGGCGCGGACGCCGGCCGCGTGCATCGCCTCGTAGTCGTCGGTGGTGCGCGAGGTCATGTGGATGTGGGGGTCGAAGATGCGCATCAGGACTCCTTGCCGTGGGGGTGGGCCGGGCGGTGGGGACTGCCCGCGCCAGGGGGGTCCGTGCGGTGGAGGTCCGGGGTGGGTGCGCCCGAGCCGGTCGAGGCAAGAGGATTCGGATCGGGCAGAGCCGTCGGGCCGGGCAGAGACGTCGGATCGGGCGGAGCCATCGGATCGGGCAGACCGGTCAGAGTCAGGACGCGGTGCAGATCGCGGGGTACGGGGCGGCCCGCGGCGGTGCGCTCGGTGGCGTAGTCGCCGAGCATGCGGGCGAGTTCGGCGTCGGCGCGGGCGCGCTGTTCGAGGCCCGCCACCTCGTCGACGGGTACTCCGGCGAAGAGACACTTCAGGACGGCATGGCGCCAGGCGTGCGCGTCGAGGTGACGGGCGGCGTAGGGGCCGACGGCGGCCGCGACGAGCCGGGTGTCATGGGTGCGCAGGGCGTCCTCGACGAGCGGGAGGGCGTCGGGCCCGGACACGAGATGGGGCAGCGCGTGCAGGACCGCGCGACGTTCCTCGGCGGTGCCCTGGAAGTACACGCGGGCCAGCGACTCCGGGTCGGCTCGGGCCGCGCGGAGGATGAGCACGCGGGCGGCGTCGGCGTAGCGGCTGCCGCAACGGCGCCCGGCCTCGGCGAGGCGTAACTCCCACACCGAGATGGGCCCATGGCTGCCCGGGTGGGCGGCGGCCTCGTCGAGGGCTCGGCGGAACCAGACGCGGGCGGGCGCCTCGAGATGGGTGTCGAGGTGGCGGTGCAGGGCGTCGAGGGGTGTGCGGGCCGGGGTGGTGCCCGCGCGTGCCGCTTCCGGGAAGGCCGAGGCGGCGTGGGGGTGGGTCATGGAGTACTCCCTTCCGGGGTGGCGGAGGGCTCGCCAGGTGGCGCGACGGGCGGGTTCGCTGCCCGGGACGGGCGGCTCGGGAGTGAGGGGGCGGCAGGTGTCCGCTGCCGGCCGGAAGGCCCGATGGCAAGGCCGTGGGCCGGGACGGCGGTTGGGCCGACGGTTGCAGGGGCGGTCGTGCCGGCGGTCGGGACCGGGGAGCGGGGCGACTTCGGATCGGCGTGGTCGGCGAGGGTGACTTGAGCGGATGCCGCCGCCTGGCGGAGCAACGGGAGGGAGGCTTCGGCGTGGTGGGGGCCGGCGTGGGAGTGGCGGGGCAGTTCGACGACCGTCAGCCCGCGGTAGCCGCTGTCGGCGAGAGCGGCCAGGACGGGCGGGAAGTCGATCTCCCCCTCCCCGAAGGGAAGGTGTTCGTGGACGTCACGGCGCATGTCCTCGATCTGGACGTGACGCAGCCATGGGACCGCCGCGCGTACGCAGTCGGCGGGCGGGAGTGGCTCGATGCACTGACAGTGGCCGATGTCGAGCGTGAGGCCGAGGGACGCCGGGTCGTCCAGGGCCCGGCGGAGTCGGTGGAAGTCGGCGAGGGTGGCCAGGAGGTGACCGGGTTCGGGCTCGATGGCGAGGGGGATGCCGGCGGACGCGGCGGCGTCCAGGACGGGGGCGAGAGTCGCGGCGAGGCGCTGCCATGCGGTCTTTGTCGGCGTGCCTGGCGGGAGGGTTCCGCTGAAGCAGTGGACGGCGTGCGCGCCGAGTTCCCCGGCGATCCGGACGGCGCGGAGCAGCAGGTCGACGCGGCGGGCGCGGTCGTCGGGCTCCGGGTCCAGGAGGGAGGGGCCGTGCTTGCGCCGCGGGTCCAGGACATAGCGGGCGCCGGTCTCGATGGTGACGTCCAGCCCGAGGACGTCCAGTCGGTGCGCGAGGTGTCGCACGCGGACGGCGAGGTCCGGGGCGAACGGGTCGAGGTGCATGTGGTCGAGCGTCAGTCCGACACCGTCGTAGCCGATGTCGGAGAGCAGGGCGAGGGCGTCGTCGAGGCGGAGATCGGCGAGGCCGTTCGTGCCGTAGCCGAAGCGGAGCGGGAGCGAAGGAGGGAGCGAGGAGGAATGCGGGGGCGAATGCCGCGATGCCAGGGGCCGCGACGAGGGCGGGTGCGGGGTGATCGCGTTCGGGGCCTTCTCGTCGGGGCCGTGCTCGCGGCTCGTAGGTCCGGGGTTCATGTGATGCTCACCCGCCGCGCGAGTCTCCGGGCGACCGGTGCCAGGGCGGCCGTGAGCAGCGCGATGGCCGTGGCAGCGGTTGCTCCCGAGCGGGCGATGAGCGCGGCCTGGAGGGGAATGGTGCCGCGGATGCCGGCGCCGACGGCTTGTTGGGTGAGTGGAGGGGACGGGTTGAGGGAGGCGTGCAGGTAGGAGCGGGCCGTGGTGGTGGCGTAGGCGGCGGCGAGCGCTGCGGTCAGCGGGGCGGCCGAGCGCTGTGCGGTTCCTTGCTGTGGTCTCCCACGGTGACCGTGCAGCCGCCCGTGGGGTGACCGCCGGTGCGGTGGCGTGCCGGGTGGCGGCCGACGCTGCACCAGCCAGGTCAGTGCCCCTGTCGTGGCCAGGGCGGCCAGGGCTGCCGCCGGCGTGCCCTCGCGGGTCTCCTGACGGGACAGGGTCGTGACCGCGAGCGTGTGCGTGGCCAGGAGGACGGCGGAGGGCAGGGCCGAACGGGCGCGTCCCCCGGTGGCCGCGGCACCCAGGAGGACGTCCAGGCCACGGGCGGCGGCCATGGCGAACGGGCCTGCGGGCGTGTGCTTCAGGGCCAGGTCGTAGGACCAGACGGTGGCCGCGAGCGGAGCCGCGACCAGCAGCGCCGGGCGGCCCGCCCGGGCGGCCAGGGCGAGACCGGCGACGGTGAGGCCGCACGCCGCCGCGAAGGCGGCGGTGGGGCTCACACGGCCGGACGGGAGAGGGCGGTGCGGGCGATCGGCGGCGTCCTCCGCGCGGTCCGCCCAGTCGTTGAGAAGCATGCCGGCCTCGTACAGACAGCAGGAGGAGCCGACAGCGAGCAGGGTCCGGTGGTCGGGGCGCCGGGTCAGCGCGGCGGCGCCCGCCAGCGCGTCGCCGGGGACAGTGAACAGCGCGGGCAGCCGCAGCAGTTCGGCCCAGGCCCGCACGCGCGCGCGGTCCCGCGCCGCGGCACCGCCCACCGCATCGGGCGTCCCACCCGGCGTACAGGCCTCCGAAGCCGCCCACCCATCCGGCGTACAGGCCTCCGAAGTCACCCTCCCGTCCGGGGTGCCGGCCTCCGAAGCCGCCCACCCGTCCGAGATACCGGTATCCGCAGCCACCCTGCCGTCCGGCATACCGGCCTCCGAAGCCACCCAACGGCCCGACGCACCGGCATCCCCAGGCATCCCCCCGTCCGGCACGGTGGCCGCGGCCATCCCCCCGTCCGGCACGGTGGCCGACGCGTCCGCTCGTCCCTGAACTCCACGCACCGCATCGCCCCCGCTCATCCCGCCTGCCCGCCCGACCTCGTCGTGCGGTCGCGCCGTGCCCCGGGCGTCTGGCGTTCGCCGGTCTCGCCAGTCCCGTCGCCGCCTCCCCCGCCGCCCCTCAGCCGTCGGGCGAACCGCTCCAGTTGCGCGTGTTGCTCCGCCAGGGCCGACGGCGCTTCGCCCACGGGGTCCTTGAAGAAGAAGGCGAGTTCGCCGAGCGGGCCGGACAGGCCGGCTTCGTGGGACCGGGCGGCGAGGCGGGCCAGGTCGAGGACGAGCGGTGCCGCGAGCGCGGAGTCGCAGCCCTGCCAGATGGTCTGGAGGATCATGCGGGTACCCAGGAAGCCGTCGAAGGCGACGTGATCCCAGGCGGTTTTCCAGTCCCCCAGTACCGGAACGTCGTCGATGTGCACCCGGCCCTCGGGAGCCGTCCCGAGGGTGTCGGCGAGGACGCGTTCCTTGCCCGCGTTCTTCGCCTCGGCGGCGGCCGGGTCGGCGAGGGCGGCCCCGTCACCTCCGCCCAGGAGATTGGTGCCGGACCAGGCCCGGACGGCCAGTGCCCGCTGAGCGAACATCGGCCCCAGGACGGAACGGAGCAGCGTCTGCCCGGTCTTGCCGTCACGGCCCGCGTACGGCAGCCCGCTCGACTCCGCCACGGGGACCAGCGCGGGGTGGTGCAGTCCCGTGGACGGGGTGAAGTTCACGTACGGGCAGCCGGCTCGCAGGGCCGCGGCCCCGTAGAGAGAACTCGGCGGCAGCCCGGAGCCGGTCGCCGCCGGTTCGGTCGAGGCCACGTTCACCACCACCGCGCGCACGAGACCGCGCCGCCGTACGAAGTCGCCTATGTCGGCGGCGAACTCCGCGATCAGCCGCTCGTCACTGCGGGCGTCTCCTGGAACAGGGCCTCCGGGCCTGATCTCCCCATCGGCGGCGCTGAGTTCGGCCTCGACTGCCGCAGGCAGGCCCACCGGGAGGACTCCTCCGGCGGCGAGTTGCTCAGCGCGTTTGGGCAGAGGGCAGTCGGTCGTGTCGTGTCCGCCGAAGACGAGGGAGGACAAGGCGGGCAGGCCGCTGTCGGCGAAGGCGGGCGTCTCGGTGACCAGGCCCGTCGGCGGGTGCAGGCCGGCCGTGACGGCGGCGCACCCCGCGACCACGGTGGTGGCCACGGAACCGCGGGCCCCGATCAGCCAGACGCCGACGCGCGGGGGGCGGGAGAGGGACGCGGACATGGGCAGCCTCCTTGTCGTGCGCGAACCCCGGAGTACGAGGCGGGAGGAAGGGAGAACAAGGGAGAAGAAGCGAGAAGAAGCGAGAGGAAGACGAACGGCGCTCAACCGCGGGGAAGTTCGGCGTGATGAGGAGCCGGGGTGGTGACGGCGGGCGGGGGTACGGCGTCCCCCGCCCGCCGCCGTTCAGTGGCCCTGGTCGGGCAGTTCCCTGATCCGGACGTCACGGAAGGACACCTGGTCGTCGGCTCCGTGGTTCTGAAGGCCGAGGTGTCCGTCGCGCAGGCTCCGCGCAGGATCGGTATTGGTGAAGTCGTTGATCTTCACGCCGTTGAGCCAGACTCGCAGGCGTTCGCCCTCCACCCGGATCTCGTACGTGTTCCACTCCCCCGGCGGGTTCAGCGCGCGGTCCCGCTTCTTCAGGTCGGCTGACCGGAAGCCGTACACCGACCCGGTGGTCTTCTCGGGGACGTCGGTGGCGTCGATCTGGATCTCGTAGCCGTTGTTCACCGCGGACCACGGGTCGTCCGACGGCGGGAAGCCCACGAACACACCGGAGTTGTCGTCGCCAGGATCGCCCGGGCCGGCGGCGGTGGTCCTCCAGTCGAGCTTCACGGAGTACGCCCCGAAGCCACGACCGGCATACCAGAGCAGACCCACTCCGCCGGTGGACGTCAGCGTGCCGTCGTCGGAGAGGGTGAAGGAGCCGGGTCCGGCCTGCCGCCAGCCGTCCAGGGACGTGCCGTCGAAGAGTGGACGGTATCCGTTCTCCGGTCGGCAGTCGGCCTGCACATCGCCGACCGCATACAGTATTCCGCCCAGCAGGTGTCTACGGAATACAGGATCCGCGTAGGACTCCTTCGTGTGGCCGCCCCCGGTGTAGAAGGCACGGCCGCCCTGATAGTTCTGGCACCAGGCGATCGGATGGTCGCCGTTCATGGTGCCGCCCGTGTAGGACCGTTCATCGAGCGAGGCCAGGACGTGCGCCCGCTCGCGCGGGTTGGAGCGGTAGTTGTACCACTCGTCGGTGCGGTTCCAGGTGCGGGCGAGCCCCGAGGTCGCCGGGTGGGCCCGGTCCTCGATGTCGACCGTCGCCGGCTGGATCGCCGGATGCGACTGGAACCGGGCCCCGACGAGGCCGCCGTAGAACTCCCAGTCGTACTCGGTGTCGGCCGCCGCGTGAACCCCCACATATCCGCCGCCGTGTTGGATGTAGCCCTCGAAGGCGGCCTGTTGCGCTGGATCCAGCACGTCCCCGGTCGTCGACAGGAAGACGACGGCCTCGTAGCGTCGCAGGTTCCCCGGCGTGAAGGCGCCCGCGTCCTCGGTGGCGTCGACTCCGAAGCCGCCCGTCGCGCCGAGTTCCCGCACCGCGGCGAAGCCGTCCGGGATCGAGTCGTGCCGGAAGCCGGCGGTCTTGGAGAAGACCAGCACCCGTTTCCCGCTGTTTCCCTTCCCCATGCCGTTGCTCCCGATGTCCCCCGAGTGTGAGGCAGCCGGGCCCGAGACACTGCCGAGGAGCAGCGTCGCGCCCACGACGACGGTGGCCAGTCGGCGGGTTGCGTACATCACGTGCTCTCCTCTCAGCCGGTTGTGAAGGTGAAGTCGTCCACGTCGAAGAGAGCGCCGGTGCCGCCCTTGAAGACGAGGTGGAGCGTGGTGGTGCCGCGGGGGGTGCGGGACAGGTCGGCGCCGACGTCCTGGAAGGTCTCCCAGCCGCCGGTCACCGGGACGGTCGCCTTGCCCAGCAGGGTGCCGGTCGGCGAGCCGGCGCGGATCTCCAGCGTTCCGCCCGCGCCCCCCGAGGAGACACGTGCCGTGACCTTCGTGGCGTTGCCGAGGACGTACGGCGTGAAGGAGATCCAGTCACCGTTGTCGATGTCGCCGACCGTCCTGCCGCCGTGGGCGACGTCCTTGGTGATGACCGTGACGCCGGACGAGTCGCCGAAGTGCTCGGCCTGGCGGTGGCGGGGCTGAAGGACGTTCTGGTCGTGCGAGGTGAGCGGGGCCTGGCCGCCGCCTCCGCCGTCGCTGTACTCGGCGTCGAGGACTCCGAAGATGTTGGCGTCCTCGTCGTGGCCGCCGTCGGCGCTGGTCTGGAGAGTTCCGGTGCAACCGGTTGCCGACGTTACCGGGTGACCGTGGCTGTCGTGACCGAGGACGAACGTGACCTCGACCTTGGAGCAGTCGATCGCCTTGCCGTCCTCCGGGTCGGTGACCTTCACCTTGAACGGGATCGCGTCGCCGAAACTGAACAACTGACCGTCCTTCGGCGATTCCAGCACCACCTTCGGCGCCGTGTTCCCCACCACGATCTGCACGCTCGCGCTGCCGGTACGGCCGGAGCCGTCCTCGGCGGTCAGGGTCGCGTTGTACGTGCCGTTCCTCTTGTAGTTGTGCGTGGGGTTGGCCGCCGTCGAGGTGCCGCCGTCGCCGAAGTCCCAGTTGTAGGTGAGCGCGTCGCCGTCCTGGTCGGTCGTTCCGGCGGAGGAGAAACGTACCTTCAGAGGGGCCTGTCCCGACGTGCGGTCGGCTGCGGCCTGGGCGACCGGGGAGTGCCCGTCGGTGGCGTTCTCGATGCGGTACAGACCGGAGTGCTCGTCACCGCCGAACCAGGCGGTGCCGTAGTCGAGGACGTACAGCGCCCCGTCGGGCCCGAACGCCATGTCCATCACCTGGGTGCCGGTCCACGGGACTGCGTTGATCGACCGCACGGCGCCGTTCGCATCGCTGACGATGCGCTTGATCCAGCGCCGGCCGAACTCACCGGCGAGGAAGTTCCCGTCGTAGGCCTCCGGGAACTTCACCGGCGAGTCGACCGAGGCGTCGTAGTGATAGACGGGGCCGCCCATCGGGGACTCGGAACCGTCGCCGAACTCGGGTACCGACGGGCCGTCGTACGGAATCCAGGCGGGCTGGGCCGGGGGGAGGTCGGTGATGCCGGTGTTGTGCGGCGAGGTGTTCTTCGGGGCGGCACAGTCGAAGGGCGCACCGGATACACCCGTCGCGAAATCGTATGCGATATACGGATCATTGTCGCCCGTACAGAACGGCCACCCGAAGTTGCCGGGCCCGGTGACCCGTGCGAACTCGACCTGGCCGGCCGGACCACGAGCCGGGTCTGCCGCGCCGGCATCGGGGCCGTAGTCGCCCACGTAGAGGATGCCGGTGGCCTTGTCGACGCTGAATCGGAACGGGTTACGGAAACCCATCGCGTAGATCTCTGGCCGCGTCCTGTCCGTACCGGGCGCGAACAGGTTGCCGTCCGGGATGGTGTACGAGCCGTCGGTGTTCACCTTGATGCGCAGGATCTTGCCGCGCAGGTCGTTGGTGTTGCCGGAGGAGCGGCGGGCGTCGAACGCGGGATTGCGGTTGTCGCGCCCGTCGATGGGCGTGAAGCCGTCCGACTGGAAGGGGTTGCTGTCGTCGCCGGTGGACAGGTAGAGGTTCCCTGCCGCGTCGAAGTCGATGTCGCCGCCGACGTGGCAGCACAGGCCGCGCGAGGCCGGTACGTCGAGGATCCTCGTCTCGCTCGCTGCATCGAGCGTCCCGTCCGCCCCGAGCACGAAGCGGGAGAGTCGGTTGACACCGTCGAAGGGAGCGAAGTCGGCGGCTGTTCCGGTCTCTGGGGCATCGCCCGCCGGGGTACTCAGGGGCGGTGCGTAGTAGAGGTAGATGAAACGGTTGGCTGCGAACTCCGGGTCCACCCCAATGCCTTGGAGGCCCTCCTCGTCGTGGGAGTAGACGTCGAGCTTTCCGGCCAGTCGGGTGTTGCCGGCGGCGTCGGTGAGCCGGAGTTCGCCGTCGCGTGAGGTGTGCAGGACGGAGCGGTCGGGCAGCACGGCGAGCGACATGGGCTCGCCCACCTCGGCCTCTCCCTTGGCGAGGGTGACCTGCTGGAAGTCCTCGGCTGCCGTGACCACCGGGTCGGCGACGGCTGCGCCGACCCGGGGTGCGGTGAGAGTGAGCGAGGCGCCGGCCAGCAGGGCGCCGCTCAGGAGGGCGACGGCTCTGCGCAGCGATGGACGTCGTCCGCGGGTCTCGGCTCTGCGGGTGCCGGTGGTGGGGTCGTTCCCGTGCACGGATGCCTCCAGAGTGGGGCTGGTTGTACGGGCGGGTGCGAATGCCGGGATGCGCCGTCATCCCGGTGACGGATGAACACTCAGGTGAGCCTGTGGGGGGCTCGGTCGCCTCGCTTCGCTCAGCGGGCTCAGTTGCCGAACGCCGCGTCGAAGGACGCGGAGGGCGGCTCGAAGTCGAATGCGCGCAGGCGGGCGAGGGCCTCGGGGGCGCCCTGGAGCCGGTCCATCCCGGCGTCCTCCCACTCCACGGAGATCGGGCCCTGGTAGTCGATCGAGCGCAGCATGCGGAAGACGTCCTCCCAGGGGACGTCGCCGTGGCCGGCGGAGACGAAGTCCCAGCCGCGTCGCGGGTCGCCCCAGGGCAGATGGGAGCCGAGGCGGCCGTTGCGGCCGTCCAGACGCCTGCGGGCCTCCTTGCAGTCCACGTGGTAGATGCGGTCGCGGAAGTCCCACAGGAAGCCGACCGGGTCGAGGTCCTGCCACACGAAGTGGCTCGGGTCGAAGTTGAGGCCGAACGCCGGTCGACGGTCGACCGCCTCCAACGTGCGTACGGTCGTCCAGTAGTCGTATGCGATCTCGCTGGGGTGCACCTCGTGCGCGAACCGCACTCCCTGCGCGTCGAAGACGTCGAGAACGGGGTTCCAGCGCTCGGCGAAGTCCTCGTAGCCCCGCTCGATCATCGACTCGGGCGCGGGCGGGAACATGGCGACCAGATGCCAGATGGCGGAGCCGGTGAAACCGATCACCGTGTCGACCCCGAAGGCGGCCGCGGCCCTGGCTGTGTCGGCGATCTCGGCGGCGGCTCGCCGCCGGACGCCCTCCGGCTCGCCGTCGCCCCAGATACGGGCGGGCAGGATGGCCTGGTGGCGTTCGTCGATGATGGCGTCACAGACCGCCTGCCCCACCAGATGGTTGGAGATGGCCCAGCACTTCAGCCCGTACTTGTCGAGGAGTTGATGGCGAGACTCCACGTACCCGGGATCCGAGAGTGCCTTGTCGACCTCGAAGTGGTCGCCCCAGCATGCGAGTTCGAGCCCGGCATAGCCGAAGTCGCGGGCGAGGCGGCAGACCTCTTCCAGGGGCAGGTCGGCCCATTGGCCGGTGAAGAGTGTGAACGTACGCGGCATGCTCCAGGCGCTCCTTGGTCCTCAGTCCGCTATCGGGGTGTAGACGGAGTTCTTCTCGGCGCTCTCCTCGACCGCCGCCAGGACGCGCTGAACCTGCAGCCCGTCGGCGAAGGAGGGTTCGGGGCGGCTGCCCTCGGCGACCGCGTGCACCAGGTCGCGGACCTGGTGGACGAAGGTGTGCTCGTAGCCGAGCCCATGGCCCGGCGGCCACCAGGCGTTCAGGTAGGGGTGGTCCGGTTCGGTGACGAGGATGCGGCGGAAGCCGGCGTGTGTGCTCGGTTCGGTCGCGTCGTGGAACCAGAGCTCGTTCAGGCGCTCCAGGTCGAAGGCCAACGAGCCTCGTTCACCGTTGAGTTCGAGACGCAGGGCGTTCTTGCGTCCGGTGGCGAACCGGGTCGCCTCGAAGGAGGCGAGCGCGCCGGAGGTGAAGCGGCCGGTGAACAGGGCCGCGTCGTCCACGGTGACCGTGCCGGTGCCGTCGGCGGAGGCCGCGCTCAGGCCGCTCGTCGGACCCCCGGGCAACGGCCGCTGCCGTACGAAGGTCTCGGTGATCGCGGAGACTCCCGCGAGCCGCTCCCCCGCCAGATGCTGTGCGAGGTCGACGATGTGCGCGCCCAGGTCGCCGAGCGATCCGGAGCCGGCCAGTTCCCTGCGCAGTCGCCACGTCAGCGGGAACTCGCGGTCTACCAACCAGTCCTGAAGGTACGTCACACGAGCATGACGCAGCGTGCCCAGTCGGCCTTCGGAGACCATCCGCCGCGCCAGCGCGGTGGCCGGGACCCGCCGGTAGTTGAAGCCGACCATCGCCAACTGACCCCTCGCGTGGGCTGCTTCGGCCGCGCGGGCCATGGTCTCGGCCTCCTCGACGGTGTTCGCGAGGGGCTTCTCGCACAGCACGTGTTTGCCGGCGGCCAGCGCCGCCAGAGCGATCTCGGCGTGGGAGTCGCCGGGGGTGCAGATGTCGACGAGGTCGACGTCGTCCCGGGCGATCAGAGCACGCCAGTCGGTCTCGGTAGCCGCCCAGCCGTGCCGGTCCGCCGCCGCCCGCACGGCGGAGGGGTCGCGGCCGCAGATCACGGCGAGGACCGGACGGCGGGGAAGATCGAAGACTCTGCTCGCGGTACGCCAGCCCTGGGAATGGGCGGCGCCCATGAACGCGTATCCGACCATCCCCACACGGAGCGGCTGCTTGCCCGCCTCCGGTCCTGCTGACTGCTGCGGCTGTTCCATACGGTTGTCCTCCTTGTCGTCGTGGCACGGGGGGGTGGGACGCTGTCCGGCACAAGGGCCCGGCCGTCCGGCGGATGCCCAGGGGGAGCCGGTGTTGCCGGACGGGGCTGATGCCGCCCGGCGCGCGGGTTCGGCTCGGACGGGGCTCGCTCGGGCGGCGCGGCAGGCTCGTCGGGCCCGGCCTTTCCCGGTCGACGGGGTGGACGCGGTGGACAGGGTGGACGGGGTGGACGGGTCGATGCGGTGGACGCGCTGCATGCGGTCAACGCGGTGGATGCGGCCCTTCGGACAGTGCTCGGCCCGCGGACCCGGTGGCCTCCTCCAGGGAGAGTTGACGACCGCGCACGCAACGTTCCGAGCGGGGAGGAACCCCACGGAAGTCGGTGACTCCCGCACCACCCGCGCGGTTCAGGCCGCCCGGCCGAGTGCCCGGCGCACGGAGCCCGGGGCCGCTCCCTCGTCGCCCGTATCCCGTACTTCGTATCCCGTAGCCGACAGCCCGTGTACCGCTGCCGAACCGGGTGGCCTGTGACCGCCCCCCGGACACAGCACGCCCTACTTGAAGCCGGTGGACATGTACTGGTCGACGTTGGTCTTGTCGACGACCGCCGAGTAGAGGGTGATCGAGGCGGGGATCTCGTACTCGGCGAGACCGCCGACGCCCTTGCCCTGGCCGAGCGCGCGGGCGAGGTCGATGGCGGAGGCGGCCATGGTCGGCGGGTAGAGAACGGTTGCCTTCAGGACACCGTTGTCCTGCTTGATCGCCTGGAAGGCCGCGAGCGCGCCCGCTCCGCCGACCATCAGGAAGTCGTCACGTCCGGCCTGCTCGATGGCGCGCAGCGCGCCCACGCCCTGGTCGTCGTCGTGGTTCCACAGAGCGTCGAACTTGGACTGCGCCTGGAGCAGTTGGGCCATCTTGGCCTGCCCCGACTCGACCGTGAACTCGGCGGCCTGCCGAGCTACCTTCTTGATGTTGGGGTAGTTCTTCAGCGCGTCGTCAAAGCCCTGGGTGCGCTGTTTGGTGAGCTCCAGGTTGTCCAGGCCGGCGAGTTCGATCACCCGGGCGTCGGACTTTCCCTTGAGTTTCTCCCCGATGTAGTGCCCGGCGTTGAGACCCATTCCGTAGTTGTCGCCACCGACCCAGCACCGGTACGCCTGCGGCGTGTTGAAGATCCGGTCGAGGTTGACGACGGGGATGCCCGCGCGCATCGCCTTCAGACCGACCTGGGTGAGGGCCTTGCCGTCGGCGGGCAGCACGACCAGGACGTCGACCTTCTTGTTGATGAGGGTCTCGATCTGGCCGATCTGCTGGGCGGTGTCGTTCGATCCCTCGGTGATCTCCAGCGTCACGTCGGAGTACTTCTTCGCGCGGCTCTCCGCGTTGTCGTTGATGGCGTTGAGCCAGCCGTGGTCGGCCTGCGGTCCGGCGAAGCCGATGGTGACCTTCTTGCCGGGCTTGTCGTCGGCGGCCGGCTGGTCGTTCGCGGCCGGTTCCTCGTCCTTGGAATCATTGCTGGTGCAACCCATGAGGAGGGTCCCGGCCGAGACCGCGGCGGCCCCGAAGAGCATTCCTCTGCGACTGGTGAAGCGGTTCGTGAACGGTGTCGGTTCTGGCATGACGGTGAACCCTTTCCTCAGGTCGTGCTCGCGGTACGGCGCTGGACCAGCACGGCGGCGACGATGATCGCGCCCTTGGCGATCTGCTGGACGTCGCTCTGCAGGTTGTTCAGGGCGAAGATGTTGGTGATCGTGGTGAAGATCAGTACGCCGAGCACGGAGCCGGTGATGGTGCCGCGCCCACCGTTGAGCAGCGTGCCGCCGATGATCGCGGCCGCGATGGCGTCGAGTTCGTAGAGGTTGCCGTTGGTGTTCTGTCCCGAGCCGGACAGGATGATCAGCAGGAAGGCGGCTATGCCGCAGCACAGGCCGGACAGCAGATAGAGGTACAGCCGCTGGCGGCGTACGTCGATGCCGGCGAGCCGGGCGGCCTCGGCGTTTCCGCCGACGGCCACCGTGCGGCGGCCGAACGTGGTGCGGTTCAGCACCAACCAACCGATGACCGTCACGATCGCGAAGACGATCACGAGCGGCGGGACTCCGAGCACATAGGCGTCGCGCTCGCCCAGGTCGAGGACGCCGTCCACGGTCACGATCTGCGTCCGGCCGTCCGTGAGCTGGAGGGCAAGTCCGCGGGCGGAGGCCAGCATGGCGAGCGTCGCGATGAACGGCACCATCCCGCCATAGGCGATGAGCAGACCGTTGACCAGGCCGCAGCCCAGTCCGACGATCACCGCCGTGAAGAGGATGCCCGCGAAACCGTATTCCTGGGTGGCGACCGTGGTCGCCCACACCGAGGCCAGCGCGACGATCGCGCCGACCGAGAGGTCGATGCCTCCGGAGGTGATGACGAAGGTCATCCCGACGGTGACGACACCGATCACGGACCCCTGGGTGAGGACGAGTTGCAGGTTGCGGGTGTCGAGGAACTCGTCCGGTTTGGTGAACCCCCCGATCACGACGAGCGCGGCGAGCACGCCGAGCAGGGAGAGGGTGCGGACGTCGGCGCGGGCCACTGTGGTGCGCCAGGCCGGGGGCGGGATCTGCGACACCTTGTCGGTGCTGTCCCGCGGTGGGGAGACGGGCTGCGTCATGACGCCGGGCTTCCTTCCATGACGAGATCGAGTACGCGGTGTTCGTCCAGCTCATGGGCGGGCGCAGTGTGCACGACGCGGCCTTCGCGGAGCACCAGCACTCGGTCGGCGAGACCGAGCACCTCGGGCACCTCACTGGAGACCAGCAGCACGGCGAGGCCTTCGTCAGCCAGTCGACGGACGACTGCATACAGTTCGGCGCGGGCACCGACGTCGACGCCGCGCGTCGGCTCGTCGAGGAGCAGGACCCGGCAGCCACGCAGCAGCCAGCGGGCCAGGACCGCCTTCTGCTGGTTGCCGCCGGACAGTGTGCGCACGGGGACGGACGGATTGTCGGGGCGCAGCGACAGCTCACGCGTCGCGGCCCGTGCCGCACCCCGTTCGGCACGCCGGTCGATCCAACCCCCGCGTGAGAAGCGGGACATGGAGGAGACGGAGACATTGCGGGTGACCGACTCCAGCATCAGCAGGGCCTGTGCCTTGCGTTCCTCGGGGGCCAGTCCGAGCCCGGCCCGGACCGCCGCCCGCACACTGCCTGGACGCAACGGCCTCCCGTCGACGAGGACTTGACCGGCACTCGGCTTACGCGCTCCGTAGATCGTCTCCAGGATCTCCGACCGCCCCGAGCCGACCAGTCCGGCGAGCCCGACGATCTCCCCGGGACGCACGGACAGGTCGAGGGACGCGAACTCACCTTCCCGCGCGAGCCCTCGTACTTCCAGCACGGGTGTCCCGGCGGCGGACCCGCCACCTACGCCTGCGACTCCTGCGGCACTGTCCGTGGCGGCGACCACGTCACGCGACGGCCGCTCGGGGAAGACGTACTCGACGTTGCGCCCCGTCATCAACGCGACGACCTCGCGGGTCGGCGTCGTCTTCGCCGGGAGCCCGCCTGCCACCGCGCGGCCGTCCTTCAGTACGGTCACGCGGTCGCCGATGCGGCGGATCTCCTCGAGCCGGTGCGAGATGTAGACGACGGCCACCCCGTCGGCGGTCAGGTCGCCGACGATGCGGAACAGGTTGTCGACCTCGTCGGGATCGAGCGCGGCGGACGGTTCGTCCATCACGATGAGCCGCACGTCGTGCGAGAGCGCACGCGCCATGGAGACGATCTGCTGTTGCGCCGCCGACAACTCCCCCACCAGCCGGGCAGGATCGATCTCGGCATGCCCGAGCCGCTTCAGCAGGGCGCTCGTCGAGGCGCGCGCCAGCTTGCCCCGCACGACGAAACCGGCGGCCGTGGGTTCATGTCCCAAGTGGACGTTCTCGGCCACCGACAGGTGCTCCACCAGGTCGAGTTCCTGGTAGATGGTGGCGATGCCGAGGCGCATGGCTGCGATCGGGGAGCGCAGGGTGACGGGGTCGCCCTGCCAGCGGATGACGCCGTCGTCGGGCTGATGGGCGCCGGCCAGAACCTTGATGAGGGTGGACTTGCCGGCACCGTTCTGGCCGAGCAGGCAGTGCACCTCACCGGCCTGGACGGCGAGGTCGACGCCGTCCAACGCCCGTACTCCGGGAAAGGACTTGGTGATGCCGGACATGCTGAGCAGGGGTGGTTCTGTTGCCATGTGGGTTCCCCTCGGCGGACGTGCGGGCCGGAGTCAGGGCAGAACAAGTCGTTGTTCTCAGGGCAGAGCAGAGCAGGGCGGAGCAGTGCGGGAAGGGACAGGGTGGAGCGGGTCAGGACGGAGCGACACGCTGTGCTGGTGAGACCGTGCCGGGTGGCGGCTTACGCGGGTGAGAAGAGGTGGTCGCTGATCAGCCGGGCCGCGCCGATGACACCGGCGGTGGGGCCCAACTCCCCCAGGACAATGGGTAGGTTGCCGGTAGCCAGGGGCAGCGACTGGCGGTACACCTGGGTACGGATCGCGGCGAGCAGAGTGTGGCCGAGGCCGGTCACCCCGCCGCCGATCACCACCAGGCCGGGATTGAAGAACGAGACGAGTCCGGCGATGACCTGGCCGACACGATTGCCGCCCTCGCGGATCATCTCCAGGGAGGTGGCGTCTCCCGCGGCCGCCGCGGCGGCGACATCGACGGCGGTGAGGCCGCCGTTCGTCGCCAGCCGTGCCGCGAGTTCCGCCGAGAGACCCTGCTGGGCCGCCTCCAGCGCGTCCCGGGCCAGGGCCGCACCGCTGAAGTAGGCCTCCAGGCAACCCCGGTTGCCACAGGCGCACGGCCGGCCGTCGGGCACGGCCTGGATGTGCCCGATGTCCCCCGCGCTGCCGGTCGTACCGCGGTAGACATGGCCGCCGACGACGATGCCGCAGCCGATCCCGGTGCCGATCTTGACGCAGAGGAAGTCGGCGACGGTGCGGGCGACGCCCGCGTGCTGCTCCCCCATCGCCATGAGGTTCACGTCGTTGTCGACCATCACCGGGCAGCCCAGCTCCTGGCTGAGCGCCTCTCGCACGGGGAAGCCGTCCCAGCCGGGCATGATCGGCGGTGCCACCGGCACACCTTCGGGGAAACGAACCGGCCCGGGTACGCCGATGCCGGCGCCGTCGAAGCCCTCGGCGAGTCCCGTCGCCCTCAACTTCGCGGCCATGGACAGGACTTGCTCGAAAACCGCGACCGGACCCTCACGTACGTCGAGGGGCTGGTTGAGGTGTCCGAGGGTCTCCAGTTCGGCGTTGGTGACGGCGACGTCGACCGAGGTCGCGCCGATGTCGACGCCGAGGAAGCGCAGCCCGGGGTTGAGCCGGACGTTGTGGGAGCGGCGGCCGCCGCGCGAGGCGGCGAGTCCGTCGGCGACGACCAGCCCCGTCTCCAGCAGCCGGTCCACCTCCACGGCCAGCTTGGACCGTGACAGGTCGACCTGATCACCCAGTTGCGCTCGGGAGTTGGGGCCGCCGTCCCGCAACAGCTTGAGCAGCCGGGCCTGATGGGCGTTCGCGGGTCGCGCCGTCATACGTCTCACGAGCCCCTCCCCGCCTCAGTTCGGCCACCCGTGTCGGGCTTTCGAAGGGAACGTAGCAGCGCCCGCCGAACCTGGGAAGAAGCTGTGCACGGATTGCCGTCAACTTTCTCCACTCGCAGGACAAAGAGCGGAACCGACGCACCCGGAACCGGTCGAAGCCCGGCGAGACACCCGTCCCGGGGCAGGCTCAGGACTTGGGGCGGTCGTGATACGAACGGCGGGTGTGCTCGGTGTGTTCACGCATCAGCCGGGTGGCCGACTGCTCGTCGTGGGCGGCGATCGCCGCGATCAGGTCGCGGTGCTCGATCCAGGACTGATTACCGCGCTGCCGCGCGATCGGCGTGTAGTACCAGCGCACCCGGCGGTCCACCTGGGCCGCCAGCTCGGCGAGCACCGCGTTGCCCGCGAGCTCGATGATCTTCGCGTGGAAGCGGGCGTTCAGGGCGACTGCGGTGTCCACGTCGTCACCTGCCACGGCCAGCATGCCCTTGGCCAGGATCTCGTCCAGCGCTTCGATGCCGGCCTTGTCCGCGTGCGCCGCGGCGAGCCGCGCGGCCTCCGCCTCCAACAGCGTGCGAACGGTGAGGAGTTGATCCGCCTCGTCCTCGGTCGGCTCGTGCACGAACGCGCCCTGGGCGGGCCTGAGGTCCACCCAGCCCTCGGTGTTCAGGCGCTGGAGCGCCTCGCGCACCGGCTGCCGTGAGACACCGAGATGCGTGGCGAGCTCGCTCTCGACGAGATGCTGGCCGGGCTGAAGGGCGCGGGTGGTGATGAGCTCGAGCAGTGCCTCGTAGACGCGGTCGCGCAGCGGGCCGGGGCGTTCGAGTTTGGGCACCGCGCCCTGCGGCAGTCCTGTCGACAACATCGGTCGGTCCCCCTCCTGGGCAACACCGGGCAACTGCAACCGGAAAGCCACCTGTCGATTGACGTACTCGGCCGTCCGCAGCCGATCGACTGTCCACAGCCGAGTATCGATTGTCTTTCGTCTACAGTCTACGGCGCACAGTAGCCAGAGCCGGGCACAGTCGATCGCGTCACACTACGCCGTGCCCCACCCGCGGAAATCCACCCGCGACCGCGTCCCGGCCCCGCTCACGGGCAGCGCACGACCTGTCCCGCGTACGACAGGTTGCCGCCGAAGCCGAACAGCAGTACCGGGTCCCCCGTGGAGACGGCGCCCTGCTCGACGAGCTTGGAGAAGGCGAGCGGGATGCTGGCGGCGGACGTGTTACCCGATTCGGTGACGTCACGCGCGACCACCGCGTTGACGGCGCCGATCTTCTGCGCGAGGGGTTCGATGATGCGCAGGTTCGCCTGGTGCAGGACGACGGCGGCGAGGTCCGCGGGGGTGAGGCCCGCCCGCTCGCAGGCCTGGCGCGCCAGCGGCGGCAACTGGGTGGTGGCCCAGCGGTAGACGCTCTGCCCCTCCTGCGCGAACCGTGCCGGCTGCCCCTCGATACGTACCGCGTGCCCCATCTCGGGCAGCGAGCCCCACAGCACCGGTGAGATGCCGGGCTCCACGCCGTCGGGACAGGCCTCGATCACGGCGGCGCCCGCTCCGTCGCCCACGAGCACGCAGGTCGTGCGGTCGCTCCAGTCGGTCACCTCGGACATCTTGTCGGCGCCGATGACCAGGGCACGGGTCGCGGCGCCCGCGCGGACCGTGTGGTCGGCGGTGGCCAGCGCGTGGGTGAAGCCGGCGCAGACGACGTTGACGTCCATCGCGGCCGGCCGCGGGATGCCGAGGCGGGCGGCGACCCGGGCTGCCATGTTCGGCGAGCGGTCGACGGCCGTGGAGGTCGCGACCAGCACCAGGTCGATGTCACTCGGCGCGAGGCCGGCCGCGGCGAGCGCCTTGGCGGCGGCGTGCGCGGCCAGCTCGTCCACGGGCTCGTCGGGGCCGGCGATGTGGCGCGTACGGATGCCCACCCGGCTCCTGATCCACTCGTCACTGGTGTCGACCAGGCCCGCCAGATCCTCGTTGGTGAGCACCTTGGCGGGCTGGTAGTGGCCGACGGCGGCGATGCGCGAGCCGTTCATGGGGGTCCCCTCGTTGCCTTGGGTAGCGGGATCCACCAGTCTGATCAGTGACTCACGGGTACGAGGGCGCGTGAAGCGACAGGAAACCGGTTCCCGGGTTGTCGGCTTCCCCATAGCCCTCGGACGCCAGAGCAACCGCCGAACGCACACCCGCCGAACACCGGCCCCCCGAGAAACACGGCTACCCGGTCACTTGGTGAACAGCTGCGTCGCCTTCTGTACCAGCTCATAGAGCCCGTAGGCCAGCGGTGCGCCCACCCACAACCAGGCGAAGGCGATCAGCGGGCGCCTGTCAGGCTGCGGACTCGGGCTGCTGTCGTTCGACATCGGCGGCCTCCCTCTGGGCGGGGACGTGGTGGTGGCGGGCGTGGACGGGCCGGACGAGTTCGTTGGCGACGAAGCCGACGACCAGCAGCCCGATCATGATGAACAGGGACAGGGTGTAGAGGGACGAGCCGTGCTTTCCGGCGCCCTCCTGCCGGTCGGCGATCCAGTTCACGATCAGCGGACCGAGGACGCCCGCGGTGGACCAGGCGGTGAGCAGCCGCCCGTGGATCGCGCCGACCTGGTAGGCCCCGAACAGGTCCCTGAGATAGGCGGGGATCGTCGCGAAACCGCCGCCGTAGAAGGAAAGGATCACCAGCGCGCACAGCACGAACAGGGGTTTCGACGAGTCGCCGATCAGCGCGATGAGGGCGTACATCAGGGCGCCGACACCCAGGTAGACCCGGTAGATGTTCTTGCGTCCGATCAGGTCGGAGGTCGACGACCAACCGATCCGGCCCGCCATGTTCGCCGCGGACAGCAGGGCGACGAAGCCGGCGGCCGCGGACACCGAGACCGGAGTGGAGGTGTCGGCGAAGAAGTCCGTGATCATCGGGGCGGCCTTCTCCAGGATGCCGATACCCGCGGTCACGTTCATGCAGAGCACGACCCACAGACACCAGAACTGCGGAGTACGAACCGCCCTGCTCGCCGAGACCTGCCCGCCCGCGACGACGCCGGGCGCGCCCGCGAACGGTTGCGCGCCGCGCGGTACCCGCACCAGCAGGACGCCCAGCGTCATGAATACCGCATACGAAAGCCCGTGTACGAGGAACGCGAGGGCGATGCCGGAGCTGTCCGGCCCGAAAGACTCCAGCATCTGCGCCGACCAGGGCGAGGCGATGAGTGCGCCGCCGCCGAAGCCCATGATGGCGATGCCGGTGGCCATACCGGGCCGGTCCGGGAACCACTTGATCAATGTGGAGACAGGCGAGATGTAACCGATACCGAGGCCGATTCCGCCGACGAAGCCGTAGCCGAGGACGATCAGCCAGTACTGCTCGGTGGCGGCCCCGAGCGCGGAGATCAGGAATCCGGACGAGAAGCAGACCAGGGCGACGGTCATCGCCCAGCGCGGTCCGTTGCGCTCGACCAGCGTCCCGCCGAAAGCGGCGGACAGGCCGAGCATGACGATGGCGAGCTGGAACGGGAGGGCGCTCTGGGTGCCGCTGAGGCCGAGCGAGGATTCCAGCGGAGGCTTGAACACGGACCACGCGTAGGCCTGGCCGATGGAGAGATGGACCGAGAGAGCGGCCGGGGGGACGAGCCAGCGGCTCCAACCGGCCGGTGCGACAGGGGGACTCATGAGTCCTGAACGGTAGGAACCGGCGCGGGCGTTGAAAAGGCGGCGCGTCGACAGTATGCGGTGAACGGTATCCAGGCTGCGCCGAACGGTCGGACCGACCGGTTTCCGTAACCGCTTCCAAGGTCGTTCCCGGACTTCGCCCCTTCAAGCGCCATCCCCGGGCCTGCCGCGAACCGCCTCGGACGCCGCGCGAACCCTTGCCGCCCCATCCTCCATACTGTAGACAATATTTCGTCGACAGGATTCGACAGTTCCTCGGTACCCTCGACCGAACGGAGCTCCCTCGCAATGAAAGTCGCAGTCCTCGGCGCCGGTGCGATCGGCGCCCACGTCGGTGCAGCGCTCCACCGCGCCGGCGCCGACGTGCATCTCGTCGCCCGTGGACCGCATCTCGCGGCCATGAGGCGGGACGGGGTGCGGGTGCTCAGTCCGCGCGGCGACTTCACCGCCCGCGCCCACGCCACCGACGACCCGGGTGAGATCGGCCCGGTCGACTTCGTCTTCCTGGGCCTCAAGGCCCACTCGTAAGCGGCGTGCGGGCCGCTGATCGAACCCATGCTGCACGACTCCACCGCCGTGGTCGCGGCTCAGAACGGCATCCCCTGGTGGTACTTCCACCGCCACGGCGGCCCATACGACGGACTGCGCATCGAGAGTGTGGACCCGCACGGCGCGGTCAGCGCGGTGCTCGCGCCCGAACGGGCCGTCGGCTGTGTGGTCTACGCGGCCACCGAACTCGAAGGACCCGGCGTCGTACGCCACTTGGAAGGAACGCGGTTCTCCGTCGGCGAGCCCGACCGCAGCGCCTCGACCCGCTGTCTGGCCTTCAGCGAGGCCATGCGGGCCGGCGGGCTGAAGTGCCCGGTGGAACCGGCACTGCGCAACGACATCTGGCTCAAGCTGCTGGGCAACATCTCCTTCAATCCGATCAGCGCGCTGGCCCGCGCCACCATGCGGCAGATGTGCCTGCACGGCGGTACCCGCCGGGTCATCGAGACGATGATGCGCGAGACGCTCGCGGTCGCCGAGGTCCTGGGCTGCGAGGTGGGCGTCTCCATCGAGCGTCGGCTCGCGGGCGCGGAGAAGGTCGGCGACCACCGCACCTCCACGCTCCAGGACCTGGAGCGCGGCAAGCCGCTCGAACTCGACGTGCTCCTGGCGGCCGTCCTCGAGTTGGCGGAGATCACCGGCGTGGAGGTGCCCACCCTGCGCACCGTGCACGCCATCTCGGACCTGCTCGCGCTGAGGAGCGCCGCATGATCGCTGGGGAGCACGTATGAGGAAACGCGACCGGACCCCGAAGACCTACACCCGGCTCACCCGACCGCTCATCAGGGACTCCGGCAACGAGCCTTTTCGCGAGACGAGTTGGGAAGAGGCGCTGGAACGCACCACGCGGGGCCTGGAACGCAACCGCGACGCGTTCGGCATGTTCTCCTGCGCCCGCGCGACCAACGAGATGAACTACGTGGCGCAGAAGTTCGCCCGGGTCGTCATGGGTACCAACAACGGGGCAGTGGGGTGTCCGTCGAGCGCAGTCCCTGCCTCGGCCTGTGCGAGCGCGCCCCGGCGGCACTCGCCGTCAGGGCCGGCGATCCCGTGCGTACGGCGGTGTCGGCGCCGGCGAGCGTCGAGGCGGCCGTACTCGCCGCGAGCGCCCCCGCCTCGGCGCCCGAGGAGGAACCGGCGGCGGGCGCGGTGCCCCAGGCAGGGGACCCGTCGCTGATCCTGCTGGACCGGGTCGGCGTGGTCGATCCGTCGTCGCTCGACGACTATCGGGCTCACGGCGGCTACACGGCCCTGCGCCGCGCCTTCGCGCTCGGCCCCTCCGGGGTCATCCGCGAGGTCACCGACTCCGGCCTGCTCGGCCGGGGCGGGGCCGCCTTCCCCACCGGACGCAAGTGGCAGGCCACGGCATCCCAGCCCGACCATCCGCACTACCTCGTGTGCAACGCGGACGAGTCCGAGCCGGGCACCTTCAAGGACCGCGTGCTCATGGAGGGCGACCCGTACGCGCTGGTGGAGGCGATGACGGTAGCGGCGTATGCGGTCGGCGCGCACAAGGGGTACCTGTATCTCCGCGGCGAGTATC
This sequence comes from Streptomyces zaehneri, assembly GCF_032248645.1. Lineage (NCBI taxonomy): Bacteria > Bacillati > Actinomycetota > Actinomycetes > Kitasatosporales > Streptomycetaceae > Streptomyces > Streptomyces zaehneri. The sequence goes on along the minus strand of NZ_JASTTJ010000006.1, from coordinate 68,751 downwards.
CGCGCGCCCTGCACCGTATGCAATATGCGGTCGACTGTGCACGCGCTCGCGGTCTCCTCGGCGACGACATCCTCGGCCAGGGCTACGCCTTCGACATCGAGATCCGGCGAGGTGCCGGCGCGTACATCTGCGGCGAGGAGACAGCCCTGTTCAACTCCATCGAGGAGTACCGGGGCGAGCCGCGCTCGAAACCGCCGTTCCCCGTGGAGAAAGGCCTGTTCGGCAAGCCGACGGTCGAGAACAACGTGGAGACGCTGGTGAACGTCCTGCCGATCCTCACCATGGGCGCTCCGGCCTACGCGGCGATCGGCACGCCCAGGTCCACCGGCCCCAAGCTGTTCTGCGTGTCGGGCAGCGTCGAGCACCCCGGCGTGTACGAACTCCCCTTCGGGGCGACGCTGGGCGAACTCCTCACCCTCGCCGGGGTGCGCGAGAACCTGCGCGCCGTACTCCTCGGCGGCGCGGCCGGCGGTTTCGTACGGCCCGACGAACTGGACGTCCCGCTGACGTTCGGGGGCACCCGGGAGGCGGGCGCGACGCTCGGTTCCGGGGTCGTGATGGCCTTCGACGACAGGAGTACGAGGCGAAGCCGGATCGTTTCGGCCCCGAGGCGGCCCGGCTGAACGAGGAACCGAAGATCGACAACGATCTGTACGTACGCGATTACGACAAGTGCATCCTCTGCGACAAGTGCGTGGACGCCTGCGGCGACCAGTGGCAGAACACCTTCGCGATCTCTGTTACGGGACGCGGTTTCGACGCCCGGATCGCCGTCGAGCACGACGCTCCACTGACCGACTCGGCGTGCGTGTACTGCGGGAACTGCATCGAGGTGTGCCCGACCGGCGCGCTGTCGTTCAAGTCAGAGTACGACCGGCGAACGGCCGGAAACTGGGACGAGTCGGCACAGACCCGGACCACGACCGTATGCGCCTACTGCGGGGTGGGCTGCAACCTCACGCTCCATGTGCAGGACAATGAGATCGTGAAGGTCACCTCACCGCACGACAACCCCGTGACCCACGGGAATCTCTGCATCAAGGGCCGCTTCGGCTACCAGCACGTACAGAACCGGGGCTGATCACGACATGGGACGAGTCACCGAACGACGCAAGGTGATCCGGATAAGGGACGGGGCGGTCTCCGCCCGGCCGGACACCCTGGTCGCCGAGGAGCCACTGGAGATCCGGCTCAACGGCAAGCCGCTGGCCATCACCATGCGCACGCCCGGTGACGACTTCGCGCTGGCGGCCGGTTTCCTCGTCAGCGAAGGCGTACTGGCCGCCGCATCCGATCTGCTGAATATCGTCTACTGTGCGGGCGCGACGGTCGACGGATCCAACACCTACAACGTGGTGGACGTCCGGACGGCCCCCGACGTGACGATGCCCGACTTCACCCTCGAGCGGAACGTCTACACCACCTCCTCCTGCGGCCTGTGCGGCAAAGCGAGTCTGGACGCGGTCCGCACGACGGCCCCCTGGCCCATCGCCGACACTCCCCCGCTCCGGATCGCACCCGAACTGCTCGCGAGCCTCCCCGACCGGCTCCGCGCGGCCCAGCGGGTCTTCGACCGGACCGGGGGACTGCACGCCGCGGCCCTGTTCTCCGAGGACGGCGAGCTGCTGGACGTACGCGAGGACGTGGGACGGCACAACGCGGTCGACAAGCTGGTCGGCCGCGCCCTCCAGAACGGCGACCTCCCTCTGTCGCGGGCGATCCTGCTGGTGTCGGGCCGGGCGTCGTTCGAGCTGGCACAGAAGGCCGTGATGGCGGGCATCCCGATGCTCGCGGCGGTCTCGGCGCCCTCCTCCCTGGCCGTGGATCTGGCCACGGAGACCGGGCTGACACTGGTGGGCTTCCTGCGGGGCAGTTCCATGAACGTGTACGCGGGTGAGGACCGCATCACCCTGCGGACCGCGGCCGCCCAGGGCTGACCCGGTTCCCCGCGGCACGGCGGCGGGGCCCCGGCCGGCGGGGAGCGCCCCCTGCGCCGCGGGGCCCCGCCTCAGCCGCTCGTGAATCGCACGTCGGTCGCGCGCGCCACGGTCCCCAGTCGAGGGAAGTCGAGCTTTACCGAAGCCTCGTGTTCGGCCCCGGTGAGAGCGGACATCGCGTCCTCGACGAAGACCAGGTCGTAGCCGAGGTCACCGGCGGCACGGGCCGTGGACTCGACCCCGAGGTTGGTGGCGATGCCGCCGAACACGAGGGTCGTCACCCCGTGTTCGCGGAGTCGATCGTCCAGGCCGGTCCCCTGGAAGGCACCGATCGTCCGCTTGACGATCTCCAAGTCTCCGTCCTGGCAGAGCCCTTGGACCAACCCGCTGCCGGGCGGCTGCTCGGTGACGCCGGGACGTTCGACGCGGACGAGGACGACGAGCGCACCGGCCGACCGGAAGGCCGCCGCCAACTCCTCGGCGACGGACAGCACTTCGGTTCCTTTATGGGGCTCCAGGGGCAACGCGACGATGCGATCCATCAGGTCGACGAGGACGAGGGCGCTGCGCGCGGGGACGAGTGGAAGAGCTGCGGTCATGACGGAACGTTATCCGCCGTCAGCCCTCCGTACCGGAAATCCGGATCAACATGCCCATGAAATGGTCGCGTTCGACGGCGGAAAGCGGGGCGAGCAACGCGTCGTTCGCCTCCCGGGCGGCCTTCTCGCAGCGCCGGAGCAGGACTCGTTGGAAGTCCCAACGGTATCCGCAAGTTCATTGGGTCGTCATGGTTCCGTGAGCTGAGGTCGACGGAAGCCCGGATGCGGTCGACCGCACATTGCATACCCTCGCCCCACGTGTGCCCACTGACCGCAGCCGACTGTCCACCGGCGACCGGCGACCGGCGACCGGCGACCGGCGACCGGCGACCGGCGACCGGCGACCGGCGACCGGCGACCGGCGACCGGCGACCGGCGACCGGCGACCGGCGAGGGTCTCACGTCGCAGCCGCTGATGCTCTCTCGTCGGCAGGTTCCCGGGACGCATCCAGCGGATCCCTCGCCCGGCGTTTGGCGATGACCGCGCACACCATCAGCTGCATCTGATGGAAGAGCATCAGTGGCAGCACCGCCAGGGACGCATGCGTGCCGAACAGGACGCTTGCCATGGGCAGCCCGGAGGCGAGGGACTTCTTGGAGCCGGCGAACTGGATGGCGATGCGATCCTCGCGGCTGAACCTCAGCGCCTTGCCGCCGTACCAGGTCAGGACGAGCATCACGGCGAGCAGAGCGGCCTCGACGATGAGCAGCCCCCCCAGCCGCACGGCGCTGACCTGGTGCCAGATGCCCTGGACCATGCCCTCACTGAACGCCGTGTAGACGACCAGCAGGATCGAGCCTCGGTCGACGAACCCGAGCACCTTCTTGTGCCGCGCGACGAAGGCGCCGATCCAACGGCGCAGCAGCTGCCCCGCGACGAAAGGCACGAGCAACTGGACCACGATCTCGACCAGCGAGTGGGCGGAGAAGCCACCGCCGCCGCTGCCGAGCAGGGCGGCCGCGAGCAGCGGGGTGACGACGATGCCGACCAGCGAGGAGAAGGAGCCCGCACAGATCGCGGCGGGCACGTTGCCCCGGGCGATGGAGGTGAAGGCGATCGACGACTGGATGGTCGACGGCACGAGGGTGAGGAAGAGCAGCCCCTGGTAGAGCGGGTGGGTGAGAAACACCGGAACGAGGCCGCGCGCGGCCAGGCCGAGCAGCGGGAAGATCAGGAAGGTGCAGGCCAGCACGGTCACGTGGAGCCGCCAGTGCTTCACCCCGTCCAGCGCCTCACGGGTGGAGAGTCGGGCGCCGTAGAGGAAGAAGAGGAAGGCGATCGCTGCAGTGGAAGCACCCGAGGCCACATCGGCGGCGGCACCGCGCGCCGGGAGCAGTGCCGCGAACCCGACGGTGCCGAGCAACAGCAGGATGTAGGGGTCGACCGGCATCCGACTCGGCCAGTGCAGGCGTTTCACGGTGCTCCACGTGCGGTTCGATGGGCGTGCGTCCGGGCTCGAGGAGCCCCTCCCCATCGTCCTCCTCGGCATCGTGATCGGGAATCCGGTATACCGCTCTCACTGTCATCGCGCATTGCGATAACAAAGCGTCGACGGGCTACTGTGGCGAGTGTGTACGAGCCCTCCCATCTGCGCACTTTCCTCGCCGTCGCGCAGACCCTGAGCTTCACGCAGGCCGCGCGGCGGCTCGGACTGCGTCAGTCAACGGTCAGCCAGCACGTACGACGCCTCGAGGACGCGACCGGGCGAGCGTTGTTCACCCGGGACACGCACTCCGTGGAGCTGACGGAGGACGGCGAGGCGATGCTCGGGTTCGCGCGCCGGATCCTGGACGTCCACGAGCAGGCTTCGGCGTTCTTCACCGGCACCCGGCTGCGCGGCCGGCTGCGCTTCGGCGCCTCCGAGGACTTCGTACTGACCCGGCTGCCGGAGATCCTGGAGGGCTTCCGCTACGACCATCCCGAGGTCGACCTCGAACTGACGGTGGAGTTGTCGGGCACCCTGCACGAGCAACTCGCCGCCGGGAAACTGGACCTGGTGCTGGCCAAGAGACGCCCCGAGGATCCTCGGGGGGAGTTGGTGTGGCACGACGGGCTGGTGTGGATCGGCGCGGAGAGGCTGCGTCTGGATGCCGACCGCCCGGTCCCGCTCATCGTGTTCCCGCCTCCTGGCATCACCCGCGCCCTGGCCCTGGAGGCGCTGGAGCGGCAGGGGCGGGCCTGGCGGATCGTATGCACAAGCGGCAGTCTCAACGGCCTCATCGCGGCGGCCCGGGCCGGCCTCGGGGTGATGGCCCACTCGCGAGGCCTGATCCCGCCTGGCCTGATGCGGATCCCGGAGCGGGCCGGGCTGCCGGAGCTTGGGCAGGTCGACTTCGTGCTGGTGCACGGACGAAGACGCACGTCGGCCCAGGGCGCTGCGGACGCGCTGGCGGCGGCGATCCTGGCCGGCGGCGACCGACTGCACCGACGGGCGGCAGGATCCGGTCGACGGCTCGGCCTGCCGAGAGACGGCGCCGGCTGAACGGTCGGCCTGCCGCATGCGACAGACCGTATCCGGCATGCGACATATTGCATACCGAATCCCACATACCGCCTACGCCGGGCACCGCCTACCTACCGCCTACCTACCGCCTACCGCCTACCGCCTACCGCCTACCGCCCAGCATGCTGATACGTCAGCTGCTTCACCCGCCGCATGAACGGCGTCGCCTCCACGTGCTGGACGCCCTCCAGGCGCCCCAGAGGCCCGCTGAGGTAGGCGTAGAGACCCGCCGTGCCACGGACCACCACCGTGACGACGATCTGGGAGGGTCCGGCTGTGGCCGAGGCGAAGGCGATCTCGTCGTGGGTGGCCAGCGCCTGCCCGACCGCATGCATGGCGGACGGCGCCGTGGTGATCCAGAGGACGGCGGCGAGGGGGTAGCCGAGGAACTCTGAGTGGCACTCGACGTCGATGTAGACGGCGCCCGAGGCGAGCAGCGCGGCCAGGCGACGTTTGACGGCGGACTCGGAGCGACCGGTGGCGCGCTGGAGTTCGGGATAGGTTGCCCGGCCGTCGCGTTCCAGGACGGCGAGCAGGGGCTCGTCCTCGGGTTCGATCCGGGCATGCCCTGCCAGCCCCACCGGCCCCGTCAGCCCTGGCGGCGCCGCCGACGCGTTCACGTGGTGGCGCGGCGTGAGGGCGTCGATCTGCTCCTTGTCCAGTGCGCCGAACTTCCGCAACCATCCGGTCGGCCCGCCGTAGAAGCGGTGGAGGAGCTGCTGGGCACGGATCTCCACGACGCTCGGGGTGCGCGGGAGCTTGCCGAGGAGCAGGTCGTCGTGGTCGCCGGGATGGCGGGGCCGGGTCATGCAGACGATCTCGGTGCCGCCGGAGCCCAGCCCGATCCAGTAGGTGTCGGGGCGTTTGGCGAGCGCGTCGGCGATGACCGTGGCGCTGTCGGGCACGCAGCGCAGCCGCAGCATCCACTGGTCCTGGCCGAGGCGTTCCGCGTCCCGGAGGGCCACGACCCTCAGGCCGGCCTCGCCGCTGAGCCGGCGGAAGCGGCGCGCGACCGTCTGGTCGGAGACGCCCAGGACCCCGCCGAGTCTGCTGAAAGACGCCCGCCCGTCCACTTCCAGCGCCGCGAGCAACCGGAGATCCAGTTCGTCCAGCTTGCCATGGGCATGGAAATCCATCTCCACCGCACTCCCCCCGTCGGATTCCGTCGGCAGGACACCGGTTACCACGGTGATCGGCCGCGTCTCGTCCATCGTACGGAGCGCTTCGCATCCATCGCAGAGGAAACATCGAGGAGGAGAACATGCGCACATGGGGGCCGCTGACAGCGGTGTGCCTGGGCACGTTCATGTTGCTGCTGGACGTGACGATCGTGATCGTGGCACTGCCGGACATGGCGCGGGCGTTGCACGCCTCGCTGAGCGATCTGCAGTGGGTCGTCGACGGGTACGCACTCGCGCTGGCCGCGCTCCTGATGGGGGCCGGTGCCACCGCCGACATCCTGGGGCGCCGCCGGGTGCACGTGGTGGGGGTGGTGGTGTTCGCAACCGCGTCGCTGCTGTGCGGGCTGGCGGACGGGCCGGACACCCTCGTCGCCGCTCGGGCCCTCCAGGGGGTGGGGGCGGCCGCGATGCTGGCGACGACGTTGCCACTGCTCGGCTCGGTCTACCAGGGCCGGCAGCGGTCGGCCGCGCTCGGCGTGTGGGGCGCCGTGAGCGGCGCGGCCGCGGCGGTCGGGCCGGTGTTGGGCGGGCTGCTGGCCGAGGGGCCCGGCTGGCGATGGATCTTCTACGTGAACCTGCCGGTGAGCGTGGTCGCGGTGTGGCTGACGCTGAACGCGGTACCGGAGTCCAGGGGCCCGCGCGGGATGCGGGTCGACTGGGCGGGCACGGCGACCTTCGCGGCGTTCGCGGGCGGGACGGCGTACGCCGTCGTACGGGCCGGCGAGGCGGGTTGGACGGCGTCGGCGACGCTCACCTCCTTCGGGCTCGCCGCCCTCGCACTGGTGTGCTTCGTGCTGGCGGAGCGGCGGGCGGCGCATCCGCTGCTCGACCTGTCGCTGCTGCGCCGGCCCGCGTTCGTGGGCGTGATGGTGGGCGCCCTCGCCTTCAACGGCGTGGCGTTCGGGGTGACGCCCTATCTGTCCATCTGGATGCAGACGCTGCTCGGGATGAGCCCGGTGCGTGGTGGACTCACGCTGCTGCCCATGATGATGGCGGCCATGGTCACGGCGGTCGTGGTGGGTAAGCGGTTCCACGGCGTTTCTGCCCGGCTGACCATCGGTGGCGGACTCCTGCTGATCGGCGCGGGCTGTTTCTGCCAGGCCGCGCTCGGCGCAGGTTCGGACTGGACGGCACTCGTGCCCGGGTTCGTGCTGGTGGGCATAGGAACCGGTTTCGTCGGGCCCACCGTCGCCGGGGCCGCGCTGGCCGCGGTGGAACCGGCGCGGGCCGGGATGGCGGGCGGAGCCGTGAACACGGTACGGCAGCTCGGGTACGCGCTCGGGGTCGCGGTGTTCGGCACCGTGGTGACCTCCCGGATGACCGACACCCTCCCGCACGACGCTTCCCACGCGCTCGCGGGCGGAGGCGCCGACGCGCTGCGGGGCACGTTCTCCGAGCACACCCTGCGGTCCGCGTTCGCCTCCGGGCTCGACGCGGCGCTGGTCACGGCGGGCTGCGCGGGGCTGGTCGCCGCGGCACTCGTCCTCGTCCTGGTCAGGACACCGCGCACGGCCGTGGCCGGCACGGGGGAAACGGATGCGACAGCGCCGTCGGAGGAAGGGGTGACACCCCGGCCGTGACATAGCCCCCGCCCGTGGTCTCGACAGGAGAGGTCGGCCGTGGTCTCGGCAGCGGGGGTTGGGTGGCGCGGGCCGTGACCGCCGCGGGAAGGGGCGGGCAGAGTAAGCGGTACGGGCAGATTCGGTGGAGATTACGGTGCCGAAACTTACTCTTCCGTCAGTTTTCTGTCCGACCCTTCCCCATGTGAGCCCATTTTCCGGCACTGACCAGCGCAGACGAGAGCAGCTCTCGATTTCCGCCCCCCTCCCCTCCCGCCGTCGGGTGGGGTAGCTTTCACGGCGCTGTGCGGCCATGAGAAGCGGGGTACGGGTTTGCGCGAGTTCACCAACCCTCCGTTGGCGTTGGCACCGCCGGTGGGCGGTCTGGCCGACGTCGTGTTCCGGCATGCCCAGGAGGACCCGCACTACGTCGCTCTCGGCCGCAAGGACGAGGGGGGCGAGTGGCGGGACGTGACCGCCGGCGAGTTCCGCGACGAGGTCCTCGCCCTGGCCAAGGGCCTCCTCGCGCAGGGCATCCGCTTCGGCGACCGCGTCGCGATCATGTCCCGCACCCGCTACGAGTGGACGCTCTTCGACTTCGCCCTGTGGACGATCGGCGCCCAGGTGGTGCCGGTCTACTCGACCTCCTCGGCCGAGCAGTGTTTCTGGATGCTCTACGACGCCGAGTGCACGGCCGCGATCGTCGAGCACGAGGACCACGCGATGACGATCGCCACCGTCATCGACCGCCTGCCTCGGCTGCGGCAGCTGTGGCAGCTCGACTCGGGCTGCGTGCAGGAGCTTTACGACGCCGGCGCCGCCATCGAGGACGACGTGGTGCACCGGCACCGGGAAGCGGTTACCCCCGACTCGACCGCGACGATCATCTACACCTCGGGCACGACCGGCCGGCCCAAGGGCTGTGTCATCTCGCACGGCAACTTCATGTTCGAGGCGGACACCGTCATCGAACGGTGGGAGCCGGTGTTCCACTCGAAGAAGGGCGACGAGGCGGCGACCCTGCTGTTTCTGCCGCTCGCGCACGTCTTCGGGCGGATGGTGCAGATCGCCGCGATCCGCGGCAAGGTCCGTTTCGGCCACCAGCCCCAGCTGCACGCGGCCGCCCTGCTCCCCGACCTGGCCGCGTTCAGACCATCGTTCTTCCTGGCCGTGCCGTACATCTTCGAGAAGGTGTTCAACTCGGCCCGCCGCAAGGCGGAGCGGGAAGGCAAGGCGGGACCGTTCGCGAAGGCCGTCGACGTGGCCGTGAACTATGCCGAGGCGGTCGAGGCGAAGGCCTGGGGCATCGGGCCCGGCCCCTCGGCGGGTCTGCGCATGCAGCACCAGGTGTTCGACAAGCTCGTCTACTCCAAGGTGCGCGCGGCGATGGGCGGCCGGGTGCGGCACGCCATGTCCGGCGGCTCCGCCATGGACCGCAAACTCGGCCTGTTCTTCGCCGGCGCGGGCGTGCAGATCTACGAGGGCTACGGCCTGACCGAGACGACGGCGGCCGCGACCGCCAACCCGCCCGGACGCACCAGATACGGCACGGTCGGCCAGGCGATCCCCGGCATGACCGTGCACATCGCGGACGACGGTGAGATCTGGCTGCGCGGCGGAAACGTGTTCCAGGGCTATCTCAACAATCCCAAGGCCACCGACGAGACCCTGCACGACGGCTGGCTGGCCACCGGCGACCTGGGATCACTCGACGAAGACGGTTACCTCACCATTACCGGCCGCAAGAAGGAGATCCTGGTGACCTCCGGCGGCAAGAGCGTCTCACCGGGGCTGCTGGAGGAGCGGGTGCGTGATCATCCGCTGGTCAACCAGTGCATCGTCGTCGGCAACGACCGGCCGTTCGTGGCCGCTCTGGTCACCCTCGACCAGGAGGCCGTCGAGCACTGGCTTCAGATGCGCAACAAACCGCAGCTGACGCCGGTGGAGCTGGTGAGCGACCCGGATCTGGAGGCGGAGGTGCGCCGATCCGTCGTAGCGGCGAACACGCTGGTCTCGAAGGCGGAGTCGATCCGCACCTTCCGTATCCTCGCCCAGCCGTTCACGGAGGAGCACGGGCTGCTGACCCCGTCGCTGAAGCTGAAGCGCAAAGCCATCGAAAACGCTTACGCGAACGAGGTCGACGCGCTGTATCGCTCCTAAGGTTTCCGGCGGCGTGAAACATGTTTCCGACCGGCTCCCGAAACGGGCAGGGCGAACTGCCGGCGCCCGTTCCCCAAACGAGCGAAGCGGGTTCCCGAAACCGGTTCCGGAGACGGATTCGGGGGTCAGGAATGCATCACTCGCCGTGTTCGTTGACGATGGGAGTACCACTTTGACGGACAACCGAAGGATCAAGAGCTCGTGAGCAGCAAGGTCCCCCCGATCATCCTCAACAACGGCGTGGAGATGCCCCAGCTGGGCTTCGGTGTCTGGCAGGTGCCGGACGACGAGGCGGAGCAGGCGGTCTCCACCGCGCTGGAGGCCGGGTACCGCAGCATCGACACAGCGGCGATCTACGGCAACGAGGAGGGCACCGGCAAGGCCATCACCTCCTCCGGCGTGCCCCGCGACGACATCTTCGTCACCACCAAGCTCTGGAACAGCGACCAGGGGTACGACTCGACGCTCCGCGCGTTCGACACCTCGCTGGAGAAGCTCGGCCTGGACTACCTGGACCTGTACCTCATCCACTGGCCGCTGCCCTCCCGCGACGGTTACGTGGACACGTACAAGGCGTTCGAGAAGCTCCTCGCGGACGGCCGGCTGCGTGCCATCGGCGTGTCCAACTTCCTCCCGGCGCATCTGGAGCGACTGATCGGCGAGACGTCGGTCATCCCGGCCGTCAACCAGATCGAGCTGCACCCGCACCTCCAGCAGCACGCCTCGCGCGAGTTCCACGCCGAGCAGGGCATCGCCACCGAGGCCTGGTCCCCGCTCGGCCAGGGCAAGGGCCTCCTCGAGGTCCCGGCGGTCGTGGCCATCGCCCAGAAGCACAACCGCACTCCCGCACAGGTCGTGCTGCGCTGGCACCTCCAGCTCGGCAACGTCGTGATCCCGAAGTCCGTGACGCCGTCGCGGATCAAGGAGAACATCGACGTGTTCGACTTCAGCCTGGACACCGAGGACCTGGCGGCGATCAGCGCCCTCAACGAGGACCGGCGCATCGGTCCGGACCCGGCGACGTTCGACGTCGGCTGAGCTTCACCGCACGCGTCGAGGGCGCCCCCCGGTCCGGGGGGCGCCCTCGACGTGTCGGCAGGCTGGTCAGTTGGGCTGGCCGAGCGGCCTCACGACGACGGTGTTGATGTCGACGCCCGCCGGCTGCCCGATGGCCCACACGACGGAGTCGGCGATCTGGTCGGCGGTCAGCAGTTGCCCGGGCGGCAGGCTGCCGTAGCTGTCCCAGAAGGGGGTCTCCACCCGGCCGGGCGCGATCAGTGTCACGCCTACACCCCACTCGGTGACCTGGCGGCGGGTGTTCTCCGCGAGGCCGGTCACCGCCCACTTCGTCGCCCCGTAGATGTTGCCCGGGGTGGGCACGAAGCCGGCGACACTCCCGATCAGCACGATCCGTCCCCGGGTCTCCTTCAGCGCGTCGATCGACGCGCGGATGAGGAGCGCGGGTCCGAGAACGTTCGTCAGGACCATGTCGGTCCAGCCGGCCGGGTCACCTTCGGCGACCGAGTCGTGGGTGGCGGTTCCCGCGTTCGCGACGACTGTATCCAGTCGCCCGTATGCATCGAGCGTGCGGTCGACCGCCGACCGTACACAGTCATAGTCGGCTGCATTCCCGGCCACCGTCAGCAGCCCCTTCGGCTCACCGAGTTCCGCGGCGAAGGCGCGCAGCCGCTCTTCGCCGCGGCCGGTGACCGTGACCCGGTACCCGGCGTCCAGCAGCTGCCGCGCGACGGCGGCGCCGATGCCGCTGCCGCCGCCGGTGATCAGTGCGACCGGAGAATCCGAAGTGCCCGAGACGTTGCTCATGATGTGCCCCCCATTGCGTCGGCTGCGCGTCCTGGCTGCGTACGTCGGCTGCACTGTGTCGGTGACCGCTCGTTGCCCGACGTACGTTGCGCGGCACGCAGTCCATCACTTGGAGCGCTCTCCAAGTCAACCGCTGCCAGAGCTACTTGGCCCCGGGGCTGTCTACTCGACCGGCTTCACCGCCGTGTGCACGGTATGCGCGGCGAGCACGAACACGTCCGCCCTGCGGTGCACGCCCGCCTCGTCCTGCGGGTCGAGCAGCCGGTCCAGCATGGCGCGGTCGTCGACGTCCAGGCTGTCACCGAAGACGTCCCGCAGCCGCGCCAGGGACGCGACGACGTAGGCGCGGGCCCGGTCGGAGGCGGGCGCGGGCAGATCGAGCAGGAAGCTGCGGGTGCGGGCGTGCTTCAGACCGGCCGCGCCGAGCAGCGCCGCCCAGTCCTCGGCCTCCTCGACGCAGCCGGGCAGGTCGGCCCTCATCCGGGCGAACCACTCCTCCTGCAGCGCGTCGAGCCGCGCCTCCAGGCCGGGTCGCCCGAAACCGAGGTCGCGCGGCAGGAACCGGACCGGCAGACCGCCCTCCATGATCGCCAGTGTGCCGCCGGGCGCGAGGCGCTCCGCGAAGGCGGCCAGAGCGGCGCGCTGGTCGCCCAGGTGATGCAGACTGCGACCGGCCCACAGCAGATCGGCCGGGTAGTCCAACTCGGACAGCACATCGGGTAGTTCACCGGCCAACGTGTCGAAGCGGTCGCCGTACCCGAGCCGGTCGGCTCGCTGCTGCGCCCGCTCCAGCAGCGGCGCGGAACCGTCCACCGCCGTGACCCGCGCACCGGAGAACGTCTCGGCGAACAGACAGGAGACGACCCCGGGGCCACTGCCCACGTCCACGATCAGCCCCGGTTCGGTCACCTCCCTCCCGAGCCAGGACAGGGCCCGCTCGTAAAGGGGCGCGAACAGTTCGGCCTGGGCTTCGAGATGCGGGGCCATCTCGGCCCAGTCGATGCCGGTGTCATGGCCGGTGCCATGGCCGTGACCGGAACCGGAACCGGAACCGGAACCGTGGCCGTGCGTAGGGCCGGGGGCCTGGCCGCGGCCCGGGGTGTGCCGGTCGCCCTGGGGCTCGTGTGGGTGGTGCGCCATGGTGTCAGCCTCTCGTCCGGTGTGCCGTCAGCGTGCGCCGACGCACCGGTCCGGGGCCACCTTTGTTGCCGGTGCGGCAACAAGGAAGATGCCGACAGCAAACCGGATCGCATCTGTCCGGCCGCTCCCGACGAGCTGGAGCGACCGGACAGGAACTGCTCACCGGTGGAGTTCGCGACCGACGGGGCCGGTCGGCACGGGCGGGCTGCCCACCGACCCCGACGGATCACCGTCGTCTCACTTCACCGTCGTCTCACCGCGCCGTCGTCTCACCTCGCTGACGTGCGGAGCGACTCGCGTATCGGCCACCGGCCTACAGCGGCGGGTACGCGTTCTGCATCAGCTGCTGGAACTGGGCCGAGAACCAGTGTCCGGACAGCGGCGCGTTCGGCAGCGCGCCCGACATGTTGTTGTTGTTGCGGGGGTTGCCCGTGTACGTCGGGTCGCACATCCGGTCGAAGCCCTTGCCCTCGTCGTTCGCGATGGCGGAGCTGGCACCGTCGGACTCCCCCGGCGGCTTAATCCACACGTACGCGTCGATCCCGGCGGCCGGAGCCGCCTTGGGACGCTCACCGAGGCCGGCGCCGGACTGGTTGCACCAGTTGCCGGTGTTGAAGCGGCGGTCGTAGCGGCCGCCGTCGACGTAGGTGTCCACGCTGGTCGTGGCACCCGGGCCGGTGGGCCGGGCGGTGCCGCCCCAGCCGTTGCGGGAGGTGTCGATCAGCATGCCGATGTCCGACTTGAAGCCGGTGGTCACCAGCTGGTTGCGGAAGGCCTGGGCGTACGACTGCTCGTCGACGTACCGGTTCCAGTCCACCCACTTGGACTCGCGGACCGACTTGCCGGCCACGGAGTCGTTGATGGTGAAGTTGTTCTCCTTCAGGGCGCTGTAGTTCGCCGTGTTGGTGATGAAGCCGTGTACGTCGTCGACGGTCGCGCCCTCGGCGGTGGCCGCCTGGTAGAAGAGCTGGGCGGAAGGGGCGAAGTTGTCGTCCCAGCCGAGCCAGCCGTGGTGACCGGCGTCGATGTAGTTGTAGACGTTGGGTATCGCGCCGAGCTTGTTCAGCGCGTAGCCGACGCCCTTCACGTAGTTGCCGTTGGCCTTCATGGTGTCGCAGGCCGCGGTGGCGGTGGGCCGGCTGCCGGTGTTGGTGACCAGGTTGGGCAGCGAGTCGATCTCGATGGTGGTGACGATCCGCAGGCCGGCGTACTTGCTGTCGGCGAGGATCGTCGCGATCGGGTCGATGAACTGCGTCTTGTACTTGTCGATCTCCGTCGGGCCGAGTTCGCCGTTGGAGGCGAGGGCGGCGCAGTCACGTCCGGGAAGGTCGTAGACGACCAGCTGGACGACTTCCTCACCGCTGCCCTTCTGGGCGAGGGCCGCGTCGAGGTGGGCGCGCAGACCCATGCCGCCGTTCACTCCGTTGATGGCGGCGATACGGTCGAGCCAGACGCCGGTCGGCTGGTTGGAGATGCGGCTGCCGCCCGTCTCCGCGGCGGCCTTCGCCGACCATTCGGGGTTCACGTACACCTTGGCGCCGACGTAGGGGTTGTCGACCTTGGTGGACGGGGTGCCGGGGTCCGTCGGGGTGCCGGGGTCGGTCGGGGTCCCGGGGTCGGTCGGGGTCCCGGTACCGTTGTCGACGTTGCAGGTCACGCCGTCGAGGGTGAACGTGGTCGGGATCGCGTTGGTGCCGCTGTATGTGCCCTGGAATCCGAAGCTGACCGAACCGCCGGTCGCCAGCGTCCCGTTGTAGGTCTCGTTGTTGGCGGTGACCGCCGTACCGGCTTGGGTGATCTTCGCGTTCCACCCGTTGGTGACCTTCTGGGTGCCGGCGTACGCCCACTTCACCGACCAACTCGACTTCGCGGCAGAGTTGTTGGTGACGGTGACGGCGGCGGTGAAGCCGCTGCCCCAGTCGTTCTGCACTTTGTAGTCGACGCTGCACGGGATGGCGGCGATGCCCGGATCGCCGGGGACGACGGCGAGCGCCGTCCCGGATGCGCCGGCGACCAGCGCCAGCGCGGCGAGTACCGCTGTTCTGCTACGGCTCATGAGTGCGGGTTCCTTCTCGGTTGCGGGTGGTGTCCGTTTCTTCGGTGGTTCCGATCGGCCGTCGATCGTTTTCGAACAGACCGGTTTCGGCCCGGCTTGATCGACCCGGACGACCGGCCAGAGCCGATCGGTCCGGCTGATCGGTCTGCCGATCGGTTTGGTGGCGCCTATCCGTCGAGTGCGCGCAGATGGTCGCGCAGGCCGGCCCCGTACGCCGTGGGCGTCCCGTCGTAGCCGGAGATCAGGGACGGACCGGTGGAGCAGTCCCAGGTGTTCCAGGTCCAGCCCAGGTACGACAGGCCACGGTCGTCGAACCACTTCATGACCTGATCGACGAAACCGTGCGAGCAGGTGTTCTCCCCGATCTCACCTGCCACGAGCGGCACTTGGGCCGAGACGGGGGCGAGGGTGGAGTTCCAGCAGCTCTCGTTCGCGCAGGTGTTGAAGTTGTAGACGTGGTATGCGGCGGCGAGATTGCCGGTCGGGTCGGTGGGCTTGTACGTCAGCCACTGACTCAGGTCGTTGGAGTACGCGAGCCCGCCGGCCAGGATCACGTTCCTGGCTCCGGTCGCCCGTATGGAGTCGACGAGATCCTGCATACCGGCGACCTCGTACCCGATGCCGGGACAGGTGCCGCCGTCCCGCCAGCACTGCCACGCCTGGGCGGTCGTGGAGGTGGCACGGTCCGGGTAGGGCTCGTTGAACAGGTCGAACACGACGGCCTGGTCGTTCTTGAAGGTGTTGGCCACCGAGGTCCAGAACGACGGGGTGTACTGCATGTCGGGCATCGGCTTCTGGCAGCTGGCGTGCACATCCGAGCAGCCGGCCGAATTACCCGTGTACTGACCGTAGTTCCAGTGCAGTTCGACGATCGGCGTCATGCCGTGCGCCTCGACGCGGGTCACCAGCTCCTTGACGGCGTTGACGTAGTTGGTGCCGCCGTACGCGGAGTTGATGTTCGAAAGGCCCAGCCAGCACTCCTCGTTGAGCGGGATGCGCACCGTGTCGACGTTCCAGTCGGCGATCGCCTCGACAGAGGTGTCGTCGACCGGTCCGTCCCAGATGCCGCGCCCCTGTACGCACATGAACTCGCCGCCGGAACGGTTCACGCCGAGCAGACGGCGGGTGTTTCCGCCGGCGTCCACGAGCTTGTTTCCAGAAACGTGCAGTGCGGGGGGCTCGTCACCGGCGTCCGGCGGATCCGTCGTGGGTGGTGTGGTGGGGGTGGGCGTGGGGGTCGGGTCGGAGTCGGCATTGCAGGTCGTGCCGTTGAGCTTGAACGTCGTCGGTGCCGCGTTCGTCTTCGAGGTGGAGGCGATGAAGCCCGCGCTGACGCTTGCGCCGGTGCCCAGGGAGCCGTTCCAGCTCTCGTTCGCGGCGGTGACGGTGGTGCCGGACTGGGACCACCTGGCGCTCCAGCCCTCGGTGACCTTCTGGCCGTCCGCGTAGTCGAAGGTGAGGTTCCAACCGCTCAGGGCTGCCGCATTGTTGGTGATCCTCACGGCGCCCTGGAAGCCGGTGTCCCACTGGCCGGTGACCGAGTATTCGACCGTGCACGCGGGCACGGCTCCCTGCGCCGTGACGACCGGCAACAGGGCGCCCGCAACGAGGGCGACCGCGCCGGCCACGGCTAAAAGTACTGAACGCGGGGGGTGTCGCATGAGCGACTCCTTGCAGCTCAGGCGCGTCGTGAACAGACGCGTCGACTGATGGAACCGCTCCCACTGGTGTCTCGAAGCTAGCGCCAAGTGTCGGCAAAGAACAGAGGCGTCACTGACTTTCCCTCAACGTCCCTCGTCGAATCTTTTCGACTCTTCAAGCATCTTGACCGCTCCCACCCCCATCCCCACTATGGGAGCGCTCCCACTGGTTCAAGGCTTGTTGCTCCTCCCCCACTTCTCCGAGCCGCAAGGAGGAACCAGCACCATGGATCCCTCACGCAGACGCCGCGGGGCGCGGCGCCTGTGGACCGCCGCGCTGGCGGCCCTCGCGCTTCCCCTCGCCATGCTGAGCACGAGCACGACTCCCGCCCAGGCGGCGGCACTTCAGTGCAGCGTGGACTACAAGACCAACGACTGGGGTTCCGGCTTCACCGCGGACCTCACCCTCACCAACCGGGGCACCGACCCGATCAGCGGCTGGGCCCTGACGTACTCCTACGCGGGCAACCAGAAGCTGACGAACGGATGGAACGGCAGCTGGTCGCAGTCCGGTCAGCAGATCACGGTGAACAACGCCTCCTACAACGGGACGATCGCCGCCGGAGCCGCCGTCAGCACGGGTGGGCAGTTCACCTACAGCGGGACGAACGCCGCTCCCGCGAGCTTCGCGGTCAACGGCACCACGTGCGCCGGCGCGCACCAGCCGCCGGTCACCGTGCTGACCAGCCCGACCGCCGGCGCGGTCTACACGCAGGGGGACGCGGTGCCGCTCGCGGCGACCGCCGCGGCCGCCGACAGTGCGACCATCAGCAAGATCGAGTTCTACGACGACACGACCCTGCTGGGCACGGACACCAGCTCGCCGTACACCCTGTCCGCCTCCGGGTTGTCCGTGGGCAGCCATTCCCTGGTCGCCAAGGCGTACGACAGCCTGGGCGCTTCGGCGTCGTCGACGCCGGTCGGCATCACGGTCGCCTCGGGGCCGGCCGTGGTCGCCTCGACCAATCAACTCGCCGTACAACAGGGCAAGACGGGCACCTACTCGCTGAAGCTGTCGACCCAGCCGTCGGCCAACGTGACCGTCACGACCGCTCGCACCACCGGCAACACGGGCCTGACGGTGACGGGCGGCGCGAGCCTGACCTTCACGCCGTCCAACTGGAACGCCGCCCAGAACGTGACCATCACGGCCAACGCCTCGGGCACGGGCGCCGCGACCTTCGAGTCGACGGCCACCGGGCACGCGAAGGCCTCGGTCACGGCCACCGAGATCGCCGGCACCAAGGCGTACGACGCCCGGTTCCTCGACCTCTACGGCAAGATCACCAACCCGGCAAACGGTTACTTCTCCCCCGAGGGCATCCCGTACCACTCGGTCGAGACACTGATCGTCGAGGCCCCGGACCAGGGGCACGAGACCACCTCCGAGGCCTACAGCTACCTTCTCTGGCTGCAGGCGATGTACGGGAAGATCACCGGCGACTGGACCAAGTTCAACGGCGCCTGGGACATCATGGAGAAGTACATGATCCCCACCCACGCCGACCAGCCGACCAACTCGTTCTACAACGCCTCCAAGCCGGCGACGTACGCGCCCGAGCTGGACACTCCGAACGAGTATCCGGCGAAGCTGGACACCGGTGTGTCCGTGGGATCGGATCCCATAGCCGGCGAGCTGAAGACCGCATACGGTACGGACGACGTCTACGGTATGCACTGGCTTCAGGACGTCGACAACACCTACGGCTACGGCAACGCGCCCGGTAAGTGCGAGGCCGGCCCGACCGACACCGGACCGTCGTACATCAACACCTTCCAGCGCGGCTCGCAGGAGTCGGTGTGGGAGACGGTGCCGCAGCCGACCTGTGACGCCTTCAAGTACGGCGGCACGAACGGGTATCTGGACCTGTTCACCGGCGACGCCTCGTACGCCAAGCAGTGGAAGTTCACCAACGCCCCCGACGCCGACGCGCGGGCCGTGCAGGCCGCGTACTGGGCGGACGTCTGGGCCGGGGCGCAGGGCAAGGGCAGTGACGTCTCCGCGACCGTCGGCAAGGCCGCGAAGATGGGCGACTACCTGCGCTACTCGATGTACGACAAGTACTTCAAGAAGATCGGCAACTGCGTCGGACCGACCGCCTGCGCGGCCGGCACCGGCAAGGACGCCTCGCACTACCTGATGTCCTGGTACTACGCCTGGGGCGGCGCCACGGACACCAGCGCCGGCTGGGCCTGGCGCATCGGGTCCAGTCACACCCACGGCGGCTACCAGAACCCGCTGGCCGCCTACGCGCTGAGCAGTTACGCCGACCTGAAGCCCAAGTCGGCCACGGGCCAGGCGGACTGGGCGAAGTCGTTGTCCCGGCAGCTGGAGTTCTACCGCTGGCTGCAGTCCAGCGAAGGCGCCATCGCGGGCGGGGCGACGAACAGCTGGGCGGGCCGCTACGCGGCTCCCCCGACCGGCACGTCGACCTTCTACGGCATGTACTACGACCAGCAGCCCGTGTACCACGACCCGCCGTCCAACCAGTGGTTCGGCTTCCAGGCGTGGTCCATGGAGCGGGTCGCCGAGTACTACCAGCAGACGGGGAACGCGAGCGCCAAGGCGGTCCTCGACAAGTGGGTCGACTGGGCGCTGTCCAAGACCACGATCAACCCGGACGGCAGCTTCCTGATCCCCTCCACGCTCCAGTGGTCGGGCCAGCCCGACACCTGGAACGCGTCAAGTCCCGGCGCCAACACGGGACTTCACGTCACCGTCGCCGACTACACCAACGACGTCGGCGTGGCCGCCGCGTACGCCAAGACCCTGACGTACTACGCCGCCAAGTCCGGTGACACGGAGGCGAAGACGACCGCGAAGGCCCTCCTGGACGGTATGTGGGCCAACAACCAGGACGCCCTCGGCGTCGCGGTGCCGGAGACCCGCGCCGACTACAACCGCTTCGACGACGGCGTGTACGTCCCGAGCACCTTCAGCGGCAAGATGCCCAACGGCGACGCGATCAACTCCTCCTCGACCTTCGCCTCGCTGCGGTCCTTCTACAAGAACGACCCTGCCTGGTCGAAGATCGAGAGCTATCTCGCGGGCGGAGCCGCGCCCGTGTTCACGTACCACCGCTTCTGGGCCCAGGCGGACATCGCCCTGGCCATGGGCTCGTACGCGGAGCTTCTCGAATAGTCCCCCGCTGAGCGCGCCGCGGGTCGGACGGTGTTCGTCCGCGGGCCGGATGTGGCCGGTCACGCGGCTCTCCGCGCCCCCTGGTCGCCCCTTCGGGGCCAAGGGGCGCGGGGTGGCACCGCCCGTCGGCGCGGTCGCTCGAGGTTTCGCGTACGTGGCCCCGCCACCTGACGGCGGGGCCCAGGCCGGGCGGCCTCCCACCGCACAGGGGGCCGCCCGGCAGTCGCACGTCCCCCATCCCCCGCACACATGGCTTCGCGAGGAAGGACCCCACCGTGCGAAGAACCGGCATCCTGATGGCCGTGTCGGCGCTCGCCGCCGGCCTGATCGCGGGCAGTCCGCCCGTACTGGCCGCGGACGGCAGCCCGCAGACGACACTGGCCGCAGAGTCGTACACGTGGAAGAACGCCCCGATCGACGGCGGCGGCTTCGTGCCCGGCATCGTCTTCAACCGCAAGGAGAAGAACCTCGCCTACGCCCGCACCGACATCGGCGGCGCGTACCGCTGGCAGGAGTCGGGCAAGACCTGGACGCCGCTGCTGGACTCGGTCGGCTGGGCGGACTGGGGACACACGGGCGTGGTGAGCCTGGCCTCCGACTCCGTCGACCCCGACAAGGTGTACGCGGCGGTCGGCACCTACACCAACAGCTGGGATCCGGGCAACGGGGCCGTGCTGCGCTCCGCCGACCGGGGCGCGAGCTGGCAGAAGACGGACCTGCCCTACAAGCTGGGCGGCAACATGCCCGGCCGCGGCATGGGCGAGCGCCTGGCGGTCGACCCGAACAAGAACAGCGTGCTGTATCTGGGCGCGCCGAGCGGTAAGGGCCTGTGGCGGTCGACGGACTCGGGAGTCACCTGGTCGCAGGTGACGAACTTCCCCAATGTCGGCAACTACCAGCAGGATCCGACCGACACCAGCGGGTACGCCTCCGACAACCAGGGCATCGTCTGGGTCACCTTCGACGAGTCCACGGGGACGTCCGGCACCGCGACGAAGACGATCTACGTCGGCGTGGCGGACAAGGACAACGCCGTGTACCGGTCGACGGACGCGGGCGCGACCTGGACACGACTGGCCGGACAGCCGACGGGATACCTGGCACACAAGGGTGTACTGGATACCGTCAACGGCTATCTGTATATCGCATACAGCGACAAGGGCGGGCCGTACGACGGCGGCAAGGGCCGGCTGTGGAGATACGCGACGGCGACCGGGACCTGGACGGACATCAGTCCGGTGGCCGAGGCCGACACGTACTACGGCTTCAGCGGGCTGACGATCGACCGGCAGAAGCCCGGCACCGTCATGGCCACCGCCTACAGTTCCTGGTGGCCGGACACCCAGATCTTCCGCTCTACGGACAGCGGTGGCACCTGGACGAAGGCGTGGGACTACACGTCGTATCCCAACCGTGCGAACCGGTACACGATGGATGTCTCGTCGTCGCCGTGGCTGACCTGGGGCGCCAACCCGTCGCCGCCGGAGCAGACGCCCAAACTAGGCTGGATGACCGAGGCGCTGGAGATCGACCCGTTCAACTCCAACCGCATGATGTACGGCACGGGGGCGACGGTCTACGGCACGGAGAACCTGGCCAACTGGGACAGCGGGGGCCAGTTCACCATCAGGCCGATGGTGCAGGGGCTGGAGGAGACGGCGGTCCTGGACATCGCCTCGCCGCCGTCCGGCGCTCCGCTGCTCAGCGCGCTGGGCGACATCGGCGGCTTCCGCCACACGGACCTGACGAAGGTGCCGTCGATGATGTTCACCTCCCCGAACTTCACGTCCACGACGAGCCTGGACTACGCCGAGACGAACCCGAACACCGTGGTGCGCGTCGGTAACCTGGACTCGGGTCCGCACGTGGCGTTCTCGACGGACAACGGCGCCAACTGGTTCGCGGGGACGGACCCTTCGGGGGTCAGCGGTGGCGGAACGGTCGCCGCGGCGGCGGACGGCAGCCGCTTCGTCTGGAGTCCGGCGGGCGCAGGTGTGCAGTACACCGCCGGTTTCGGCACTTCGTGGCAGGCGTCGAGCGGGATCCCGGCCGACGCGATCGTGGAGTCCGACCGGGTCGACCCCAAGACCTTCTACGGATTCAAATCGGGCAAGTTCTACGTGAGTTCGGACGGCGGAGCGACCTTCACCGGGTCCGCGGCGACCGGTCTGCCCAGTGGGGACAGCGTGCGGTTCAAGGCGCTGCCGGGTACGAAGGGCGATGTCTGGCTGGCGGGCGGGGCGAGCGACGGAGCGTACGGGCTGTGGCACTCCACGGACTCCGGCGCGACCTTCACCAAGCTGCCGGGTGTCGAGCAGGCCGACACGATCGGGTTCGGCAAGGCGGCGACGGGCGCGTCGTACCAGACCCTCTACACCAGCGCGAAGATCGCCGGAGTGCGTGGCATCTTCCGCTCGACGGACAAGGGCGTGACCTGGACCCGCGTCAACGACGACGCCCACCAGTGGGGCTGGACGGGCGGGGCGATCACGGGTGACCCGAGGGTGTACGGGCGGGTCTACGTCTCGACCAACGGCCGGGGTGTCGTCTACGGCGACACCTCCGACACCGGCGGGGGTACGGATCCCACGGACCCGACAGATCCCACCGACCCCCCACCGACCGGCGCCTGCGCGGTGACGTACACCATCACCAACCAGTGGTCGGGGGGCTTCCAGGCGGATGTCAAGCTCGCCAACACGGGCACGAGCGCCTGGTCCGGCTGGAGCCTCGACTGGGCTTTCCCCAACGGCCAGACCGTCTCACAACTGTGGAACGCCGACTACACGCAGTCGGGTTCGACGGTGACGGCGAGGAACGTCGGCTGGAACGCCAACGTGGCTGCGGGCTCGTCCGTCGGCTTCGGCTTCACGGGCAGTTGGTCGGGATCGAACACGAAGCCGACCGCGTTCAAGCTGGGGGATCAGAGCTGCGCGGTGGTGTGAGCCGGCGGACGTCAACCGGATGATCTCGTTCAGCACCACGGCCCGGGTTCTCGCTCATACGATCGATCCTGCCTCCGCCCGGGAGGCAGGAGAGTTGGGGGAGACATGGGAGTGTCCAGACGTGCCCTGCTGGGCTGTTCGGGCTCGGCGGCGGCAGGCACGGTCCTCGCTTCCGCCGGTTCGGTCCAGGCGGAGGAGACCCGAGCCGCCGAACAGACCTCCGAGTCGTCCCCGGCGTGGATCACCGACACGCCGTTCCGTGGTGTCACCCCGCCGGGCCCCGAAGAGGGGACCGTCACCGTGACCTTCACCATCGACGTGATGTCCTCGCCGACGGCGCAGAACGTTACGCCGCTGGACGTCGCCAACGCCATCAACGAGCTGCTCACCTCTCGTGGATGGCCCGCCATGCAGTTCCACGGGGCAGTGCACACGGCCCTGAACTGACCGGCCCACGAACGCGAGGAGGCCCCGCCCACCAGGGCGGGGCCTCCTCGCGTTCGGATCAGGGGTTGTACACAGCCGGCCTGGGTGCGGTCGCCATCCCGTCGCCGAGGAAGTAGCTCGGGTGCGGGGGTTGGTTGTAGGCGGTGTTCTGCCAGGCCAGGCCGGTGCGGTACATCGTGTCGTGGAGCAGGGTCGTGATGCGTGTCGTCGTCTCGTACGGCGTCGAGTAGATACGCAGGGCCGTGTTGTCGCTGGTCGGCCAGACGACCTCCTCGCGCCAGTCGCCGAGGATGTCGCCGGACAGCGACGGGGTCGCCTTGGTGCTGTTGTTGGAGTGGACGCCCGAGCCGGTCAGCAGGCGGGTGTCCGAGGACGTGCCGTACTTGTCGATGTGGGTGCCGTCGAGGAGTTCGCGGACGGGGTCGGCGTCCCACCAGGAGAGGAAGTTCACGGAGGACGGTTCCCGGCCCTTGGTCGCGCCCGCCTCGTCACGGATCGAGGTGTCGGAGGCCGACCAGACCTCGGCACCGTCGTTGCCCGCCCAGATGTCACCGGCGACTCCGCGGCCGTTGTCGCAGCAGGCGGCCAGCTTCCAGTCGACGGTGCCGTTCGCCGGGTTGATGTACAGCTCGGCGGGCTGGCCGGTCGACTCCGAGACCTTGAAGTACTCGAGGCCGGCGTGCGAGGGGTCGAGGTCGCCGAGGTGCTGGGCGTCGCCGTGGCCCGTCTTCGTGGTCCACAGACCGTTTCCGTTGTCGTCGACCGCCATCGCGCCGTAGACGATCTCGTCCTTGCCGTCGCCGTCGACGTCCCCGACGGAGAGGCTGTGCGAGCCCTGGCCGTCGTAGCCCTTGCCGGTGTTGGTGGAGGAACTGCTGTCGAAGGTCCAGCGACGGGTGAAGGCGCCGTTCCGCCAGTCCCAGGCGGCGATCACGGTACGCGTGTAGTAACCGCGTGCCATGATCAGCGAGGGGCGGGAACCGTCCAGGTAAGCGGTTCCCGCGAGAAAGCGGTCGACGCGGTTGCCGTACGAGTCGCCCCAGGACGAGACCGTGCCGCGGGCCGGGACGTAGTCGACGGAACTCATCGCCCTGCCGGTCTGGCCGTTGAACATGGTCAGGTACTCGGGACCGGACAGCACATAGCCGCTGGAGTTGCGGTAGTCGGCGGAGGAACTGCCGATCACCACGCCCGTGCCGTCCACCGTCGCGTCGGCGGTCTTCATGGCGATCTCGGCCTTGCCGTCGCCGTCGTAGTCGTACACCTGGAACTGTGTGTAGTGCGCGCCGGAACGGATGTTGCGGCCGAGGTCGACGCGCCACAGGCGGGTGCCGTCGAGCTTGACGCCGTCGACGATCGTGTTGCCGGTGTAGCCCGACTGGGAGTTGTCCTTCGCGTTGGTCGGCTGCCACTTCAGGACGATGTCCAGGGCGCCGTCGCCGTCCAGGTCGCCGATGGACGCGTCGTTGGCCTCGTAGGTGTAGGCGACGCCGTCGGGGGTCGTGCCGCCGGCCGGCGGGGTGATGGGGACGTCCTTGTAGCCGGTGCGGAACTGGATCGCGTGGACGGAGTCGGCCTGTTCGACGCCGTTCACGATCGCGCGGACCGTGTAGTCGGCCTGCGACGGGGCGCCGGAGTGGAAGTAGTTCGTGGAGCCGGTGACCGGGGTCGAGTTGACCTTGGCGCCGGCCCGGTAGACGTTGAAGGAGACGCTGTCGGGGTCGGTGCCGAGCCAGCGCCAGCTGACCAGGTTGCCGCTGTCGGTGTGCACGCTGACGACGCCCCGGTCGAGTGCCTCCACCTGGCGGGCCGTGGCGGCCTCGGCCGTGCCGGCGCCGAGTGTGGTCAGTCCGGCGCCGACCAGGGCCGTGGTGGGGACCAGTGCGGACAGGACGACCCTTCGTCTGCGGCGCCTGCGCACAGGGGGATCCACGGGCGGACGGGGCTCCGGGTGCGGAGAGGAAGACGGGTGCGGATGCGGGTGCTGCACGAGACGTACCTCCAGGGAGGGACGGATGGGTTCCGTCTCTCAGTTGCCGCCGTCCACAGGCGAGTTGCCGTACATCGCGGCCAGTTCTGCCACCGTCCGGGCGATCCGCTCACGTAGTTCCGTCGGCTGGAGCACCTCGATGTCCGCGCCCAGCCGCAGGAATTCGTCGTGGGCGTGCTCGACGGACTCGATCGGGACCCTGGCCACCGTCCAGCCGTCCGCCCCGGCGGGTGCGTCGAGCCGCGCCGCACGGGCGAGGGCCACGCCCGGGGCCAGTCGCACCACCGCCTCCGCCCCGTCCCGGTACAACCGCTCGTGGAAGCCCTGCTGGTACGCCGTCCAGTGGGCGGCCAGGTCGAAGCCGTCCGGACGGGTGAACACCTCTTCGGAGACGGTGAGTTCGAGGATCTGGTCGACGCGGAAGGTGCGCGGTCCCGGGCCGGCGACGACGTACCAGCGTCCCGCCTTCAGGACCAGGCCGTAGGGCTCGAGCCGGCGCTCGACATCGGTGGGCTCACGCCAGCGGCGGTATACGGTATGCAGGATCCTGCTGTTCCATACCGCGTCGGCGACCGCCGCCAGATACGGCGTCTCGTCCGCCCCCGCGTCCGGGTACCAGCCGGGAGCGTCCAGGTGGAAACGGCCGCTGATCCGGTCCGCGTGCGCCCGCAGTTGCGGCGGCAGCGCGGCGCGGACCTTCAGCTGCGCGGCGGCCAGGACCGGACCGAGGCCCAGCTGGGCGGCGGGACCGGGGACACCGGCCAGGAAGAGGGCCTCCGCCTCGTCGGCGGTCAGTCCCGTCAGACGGGTGCGGTAGCCGTCGAGCAGGCGGTAGCCGCCGGCATGCCCGGCGTCGCCGTACAGCGGGACACCCGCCGCGCCCAGTGCCTCCACATCCCGGTAGACGGTACGCACCGACACCTCCAGCTCCTGCGCGAGCTGGGCGGCGGTCATCCGGCCCCGGGTCTGGAGCAGCAGCAGGATCGCCACGAGTCGGCTGGACTTCACTGACACATGGTGTCAGTGAAGCGGTCCTAGCGTGCTGCCCATGACCTCCGTTTCCCATGTTTCCCGCGATTCCCGTCCCCTCGCCCCCGCGCCATCCCCATCCCCCTCCCCCACCCCTCCCTTCGCGGAGAAGCTGCTCACGGTGCCGCCGCCGATCGAGGTGGCGGGGCGGTGGATCAAGCGTTACCACGTCACCTCCGACCCGGCGGGCATCGCGCCCGAGGTGGAGAGCGCCGCCTACGCGATCCTTCCCGAGCTGCTCCCGGCGCCGGACGGGACGCCGCCCGCCACCTTCGTCGTACTGCACCGGGGCGGCGACGACGGCGCCTACCTCAACGTCTACAGCTGGGTGTGGGACAACGTCCTGCACTTCCGGGGCGCGGCCGCGGGCCAGCCGGTGCTCGGTTGCCCGGACGACGACCCGGCCCACTTCGTGACGACCGACCGGCCCTGGATCGGCTGCGTCTGGGAACTGCCGCCGATCCTGCACGAGCGGGACGCGTGGGTACGGCACGTGCTTGACCGCCGCACACCCGAAGTCCCCGACCTCGACGCCTACTTGACCGATTCCCTGCCCGAGGGAACGACGGGGGACCGCGCATGAGCGGCCCGCACGACTTCGACTTCCTCCACGGCGCGTGGGAGGTCCGCCACCGTCGGCGCACCGAGTTCCTCGACCCCGGCAGCGACTGGGAGGAGTTCTCGTCCACGGCCCACTGCCGGCCGCTGTTCGACGGGGCCGCGAACATCGACGAGATCGACATGCCGCACCTCGGAGCGAAGGGGCTGACGCTGAGGCTCTTCGACCGGGTGAGCGGCCGGTGGTCGCTGAACTGGTCGTCCAGCCGGAGCGGCAGGCTGTTCCCGCCGATGATCGGCGGCTTCGGCGACGCCGGCGAACACCGCGGCGGCCGTCGCGACCGAGGTGAGTTCTACGGCGACGACACGCACGACGGCAAGGACGTGCGGGCCCGGTTCGTCTGGTCCGGGGTGTGCGACAGGTCCGCCCGCTGGGAGCAGGCCTTCTCGCTGGACGGCGGGGTGACCTGGCTGACCAACTGGGTCATGGACTTCAGCCGTCCGGAAGCGGACCGGGAACCGGTTTCCGAAACGCCCTCAGCGTGAACGCGGGGTCCGGGCGGGGCCGGTCCTGGTCGGGCAGGGCCGCGAGGCGGGCGGCGAACCCGTCGGCCAGGGGGTGACCGGGCGGCAGGGTGACGAACCAGCCGCGGCGCAGGTCCGCGATGGCCCGGCGCGGGCTGCGGCCCTGACCCCGCCCGGCGAAACGGGCCTGCCCGGCCGGGACCAGGCCGGCTTCGACGGCGTAGGACGCCACCTGCGCCGTGGTGTCGGAGGCCGGGCGGTGCGGGCGCGAGGACAGCACGACATCGATGTCGCTGCCCACGTTGTGGGAGGTGCCCTTGTCGACGGTGGTGACGTACACCCCGCCGGGCCGCAGCACCCGGGCGCACTCGGCGACGATCCGCCGCGCGTCCGTGGCATCCTCGACGAGGTGCAGCAGCCACACGCTGCTCACGGCGTCGAACTCCCCGTCCCGGAAGGGGAGTCGGCGGCCGTCGGCGAGGACGACCGCTCCGGGCAACCGGGCGGCGGCGTGGCCGACCATGGCCGGCGCCCGGTCCAGGCCCGTCACCCGCAGGCCGGGGCGCCCGGCCGCGAGGCGCCGGGTGACGATGCCCGTGCCGCAGGCCACGTCCAGCAGGCTGCGCGCGCCGGCCGGTACGAGGCCGAGGACGCCCTCCGCGGCGGCCGCCGCTCTGGGCTCGCCGCCGCGCCAGGCGTCGTAGCGTTCGGCTTCCTCGTCGTAGTCCAGCACCCGCGCTCCCCGTTCCGTGACCACCGACCACCGCGCCCCTGCTCGTACGGTCCCGCGCCGCCCGCCACGCCCGCATCGTCCCGTCCGTCGCACGGGTCAACGCGGGTCGGCGCGGTCGGCGCGGGTCAGCGCGCTCCGTGCGCGGGGGCCACGGCCTCCACCCGGCGGGCGAGTTCGACGTCGAGGTCGGTGACGGAGCCGCCCGCGCTGTGGGTGTTCACGGCGAGGGACACCGTGTTGTAGCCGAGGGTGAGCTCCGAGTGGTGGCCGAGCTCGTCCTGGATCCGCGCGACATGGAGGACCAGGGCGGCCGCGGCGAAATGGGAGTCGAGCCGGTAGGCGCGGGTGAGGCGGTCGCCGTCCAGGGACCAGCCGGGCAGCTCGGACAGCCGGTCCTCGATCTCCTTCTGCGACAGCGGTTCGACGGCCATGGCACGGCTCCCTTGATGTCGCGTACCTGTCCAGCGTGCCACAGGAAGGCCGTGACGGCCCTGGTCACAGGAGCGGCTCTCGGCTCAGTCGCGCAGGCATTCGGCCGCCAGGTCGTCCGCCAGCGCGGCGATCACGGCCCGGCCCTCCACCTGTTCCAGCCACTCGTGCGGCAGCCCGGCGTCGCCGTGCCGCGCGCCGAGGATGTTGCCGCAGATCGACCCCGTGGAATCGCTGTCGCCGGAGTGGTTCACGGACAGCAGCAGGGCGTCCTCCACCCCGTGCGTGACCAGCGCCGCGTAGACCCCGATGGCGAGGGCCTCCTCGGCGACCCAGCCGGCGCCGAGCCGCTCGACCTTCTCGGGGCTCGGATCGCCCTCGGCGGCCAGGTCGAGGGCCTGGTTCAGGGCGGCCGAGGTCTCCTCGTGGCCGCGGTGGCGGCCGAGGAGGCGCAGGGCGCGCAGCGTGGCGCCCTCGACGGACTCCCCCCGCGTCAGGTACGCCACGATCGCGGCCAGGGCTCCGGCGGCGTAGTAGCCGGTCGGGTGGCCGTGGGTCGTCTGGGCGCAGCGGGCGGCCATGCCGAAGGCGAGGTCGGCAAAGGGGTGGGCCAGACCGAACGGCGCCGAGCGCATCACGGTGCCGCAGCCCTTGGAGCCGGGGTTGACCGGCCCGGGCGCACCGCTCAGCTCGGCCCACGGGTCGGGAACGTGGCTCTGGGCGAGCCCGGACAGGCAGGCGTTGCCGGGGGCGCGGCGGGCGTACAGCCAGCGCTCGGCGAGGAGGCCGCCGGTGACCCCGTCGGCCGGCCCCGGCCGCTGCTGGGTCTCGAGCCAGCGGTCGTACGCCTGGCGCACCAGGGCGGTCTCCGCCCCGCCGATCCCCTTGAGCCGGGCCCTCCTGGCCGCCGCACGAAGGCCCTCGACGGTGAACAGGGTCATCTGGGTGTCGTCGCTGACGCGGCCGACCACACCCTCGGCGTCGGGCACGAGCCGGGTCAGGCCCCTCGGTCCGTGGGCCGCGCGGATCTGATCGAGGGAGGAGAACTCGACCGTGTAGCCGAGGGCGTCGCCGAGCGCCCCGCCGAGGAGGCAGCCCCGTACCCGTGCGCGGTACACCGCCGTCGACTCCAGGGAAGACTTCCGCCGGTCGTTCATCCAAGCGCTCCTCAACTACGGTCTTGCCTATGACCATTGTCCCGCCCGGTACGCAAGCCGCCTCCGCCGCCCCCGTCGGCCGGGGCGTCGGCCCGCTGCTGCGGGGCTGGCGGGAGCGGCGGCGGATGAGTCAGCTGGAGCTGGCCCTGCGCGCCGGCTCCTCGGCCCGGCACATCAGCTTCGTCGAGACGGGTCGGTCCCGGCCCAGCGAGGAGATGGTGCTGCGGCTCGCCGAGCACCTCGACGTGCCGGTGCGTGAGCGCAACGCGCTGCTTCTGGCGGCCGGTTACGCCCCGCACTATCCGCGGACCCCGCTGGACGACCCGGCGCTGGACGCACTGCGCGCGGGCCTGGAGCGGCTGCTCCAGGGCTACGAGCCGTATCCGGCGCTGGTGATGGACGCGCGGTACGACGTGGTGGCGGCCAACCGCGGGATCACGATGCTGCTGGAGGGCGTCCCGGAGTCGTTGCTGGCGCCGCCGCTCAACGCGATGCGTCTCACCCTCCACCCGCGGGGTCTCGCACCGCGCATCCGTAACCTGCGTGAGTGGCGCGGTCACCTGCTGGCGCAGATGGAGCGGCAGATCGCCCTGTACCGCTCGGCCCCGCTGCGGGAGTTGTACGAGGAGGTCGCCGCGTACCCGGTGGCGAAGGACGGGCCGACGACGACGGCCGGGCCCGTGGGGGAACCCGCCGATCCTGTGCAGTACTTCGCGTTGCCGATGCTGATCGAGCACGAGGGGCGGGTGCTCTCCTTCATCTCGTCCGTCGCCACCTTCAACACCCCGATGGACGTGACGGTCGCCGAGCTGGCCGTCGAGACGTTCCTCCCGGCGGATCCGGCCACGGTCAAGTACCTGCGATCGATCGTCAACTGACGACGGCGCAGACCGGAGTCCAGATGAATGTTCGACTCCGTTCCCGTGAGAGTGACGCCGGAACGTGGCACACTGGCCCGCGTGCCTCGAGGCGTAGGGGAGACGTGGGGTGAGTGAACGACGGCCCGCACCCACGGTGGGCCAGGTGGTACTGGGCAGGCGGCTCCAGGAGTTGCGTGAGGCGGCCGGCCTCGGCCGCGAGGAGGCGGCCCGCGCCCTGCGCGTGGCCCCGGCGACCGTGCGCCGCATGGAGACGGCCGACGTCGCCCTGAAGGTCCCCTATGTACAGGTGCTGCTGGAGGCCTACGGCGTGGGCGACGAGGAGGCCGAGGCCTTCGTCTCGCTCACCGAGGAGGCGAACCGGCCCGGCTGGTGGCAGCGCTACCACGACGTGCTGCCGGAGTGGTTCAGCCTGTACGTGAGCCTGGAGGGCGCGGCCCGGCTGATCCGCTCGTACGAGCCGCACTTCGTGCCCGGGCTGCTCCAGACGGAGGCCTACGCGCGCGCCGTACTGGAGGCCGGGACCGTCGGGCAGACGACCCCGGAGTCGATCGAACGGCATGTGTCGCTGCGCCTCGCCCGCCAGCGACTGCTGGACAGCGGCGATCCGCCCCATCTGTGGGTGGTGATGGACGAGACGGTGCTGCGCCGTCCGGTCAGCGTGGACGCCGCCGTGATGTCCGAACAGCTCGACAGGCTGGTGGAGTTCGCCGAGCGCGACCGGGTCACCCTGCAGGTCTCCGAGTTCGCGGCCGGCCCGCATCCGGGGACGTCGGCGCCCTTCTCGCTGTTCCGTTTCGCCGAGCCCGAACTGCCCGACATGGTCGTCACCGAGTACCTGACCGGCGCGCTGTACCTCGACGATCGCAAGGAGGTCTCCGCGCACCTGGAGGTCCTCGACCACATGACGACGCACGCCGCGTCCGCGCAGCACACCAAGAAGATCCTGCGGGACGCCCGCGAAAACCTCTGAGCACGTACCGACTTCCGACCCCTGGCTCCTGACTCACCTGGAGGCGAGACCCGCATGACCGGATCCGACGCCGAGCAGGCACCCGCCCGCATCGACACCAGCAGGCCGCACCCGGCCCGCGTCTACGACTGGTGGCTTGGCGGCAAGGACAACTACCCCGTCGACGAGGAACTGGCCCGCAGGATCCTCGCCGTGGACGGCACGGTGCTGCGCGGGGCGCGGGCCAACCGACGGTTCATGCAGCGGGCCGTCCGCACGGCAGCCGAGGCCGGGATACGCCAGTTCCTCGACATCGGCACCGGCATCCCCACCCAGCCCAACCTGCACCAGGTGGCGCAGGGCGTGGCCCCGGAGTCCAGGGTCGTCTACGCGGACAACGACCCGATCGTGCTGCGGCACGCGGAGGCCCTGCTGCACGGTTCGGCGGAGGGCTCCACCCGGTATGCGCACGCCGACGTCCGCGACCTCGACACGCTGCTGCACCGGGCCGCCGACACCCTGGACCTCACGCGGCCGGTCGCGCTGTCGCTGGTGGCGCTCACCCACTACCTGAGCGACGACCCCGCGGGTGACGACGTGTACGGCCTGCTGGAGAAGTACGTCGCCGCGCTCGCGCCGGGCAGCTGGCTGATCCTCTCCCAGGTGACCGGGGACCTGAACCCCGCGGCCATCGAGAAGGCCGCGGAGAACTTCCGGCGCAGTGGAACCCCTTTCTACCCGCGTTCCCTGGCGGAGTTCGCCCGCTTCTTCGAGGGCCTGGAACTGCTCGGACCGGGCGTGATCCCGGTGTCCGGCTGGCGTCCGGAGCCAGAGGACGTGGCGGTCCAGGCGGAGGGGATCGTGCCGGTGTACGCGGGGGTCGCCCGCAAGCCCTGAGCCGGTACCGGGGCGTCCGCGGCGAGGAGGAGGCCGGGTGAAGGCCACCGCCCGCGCCCCCGGCGCCGCCGGCCCCTCCGGTAGCATCGGTGACCGGGAGTCGACGATTCGTCACGGACGGGTGCTGCGGGGGACGCGGGCATGGTCAAGAGGTACGTGGTCGCGCCGCACGGGGGCCGTGGCACCCACCCCGACATCGGGTCCGCGCTGCGCGCCGCGACCGCGCGGGGCCGGGCCGCGAGGGTGGAGATCACTCCCGGCCACTACGAGGAACGGCTTTCCGTCCGGGGCGAGATCGAGCTGGCCGCGCTCGGCGACCCCGGCTCCGTGGTGGTGAGCGTTCCCCGGGGCACCGTGCTCGACGTGTCGGGGTCGGTCGTGGTCCGCGGCCTGGCGCTGGCCGGCCGGGACGCCGACGCCGGCGTCGTCGACTGCCAGGCGGGGACCCTCACCCTCGACCGGGTGGCGGTCCGGGCGCACGACGGGGTCTGCGCGCACGCCCGGCCGGGCACCTCCATGACGCTGACGGACAGCGAGTTCCGCTACGGCCGGACCGTGTTCGCCGGTGCCACCGGACAGGTCCAGCGGTGCCGGTTCACCGACGCCGCCGACAACGCGGTCGCGGTGATCGAGAACGCCCGGGTGCTGGTCCGGGACAGCCGGTTCGACGGCAGCCGGATCCACGGCGTACGCGTCAGCGACGCCTGGGCCCACCTCGTCGGGTGCGAGGTCACCGGCGCCGGGCAGGCGGCCGTCATGGCGGACACCCGGGCGGAGCTGACCGTCGAGGGGTGCACGGTCGTCGCCACGCACCTGGCGGGCCTGGCCTTCATCGAGCAGTCCCGGGGCTCCGTGCGCGGCACCCGCGTCACGGACGCCGAGAACGGGATCCTGGTGGCGAGCGGCGCCGACCCGACGGTGCGCGGCTGTGTGTTCGCCGACTGCCGCGACACCGGCATCCACGTCCAGGACTCGGGCCGTGGCACGTTCGAGGACTGCGAGATCACCGGGGCGGGAAACGTCGGGGTGTTGTCGACCCGCGGCGGCGCCCCGCGGGTGACCGGTTGCCGGGTCTCGGCGGGCAATGTCGGCATCGCCGTCACCGAGAAGGCCAGAGGGCACTTCACCCGCGTGGACGTGCGCGACCTGACCGGCGTCGCGCTGCGGGTCTGGGACGAGAGCAAGGCCGAGTTCACGCAGGTCCGCGTCGAGCGCTGCCCGTTCGGCCTGGAGACGCGGGGCAACGGCGGTACGACGGCCGAGCTCGCCGACGCGAGGATCCTCGACTTCGACATGGCCGCCGTGGCCGCCGTCGGCCAGTCCCGGGTGACCCTGAGAAGGGTGTCTGCGGAGCGCGGGCTGCTGGGGTTCGGCGCCGGCGAGGAGGCGCAGCTGCACGTGCACGACAGCGAGGTCTTCGCCGTGAGCACCGGTGGGGCCCTGGCGTTCGGCACGGCGCGGCTCGTCGCGCGGAGCCTCACCGTCATGGGCGCGGAGTCGTACGGCCTGTGCGGCACGGGCTCCGCGTATCTGGACGTCGCCGACAGCCGCTTCGAGGACTGCGCGGCCACCGGAGTGCGCTGCGACGACGCCTGCGGCGGCCGGCTGGCCGGCTGCGCCGTGACCGGGGCGACCGCAGTGGCCGTACAGCAC
The DNA here is from genome assembly GCF_032248645.1 of Streptomyces zaehneri. Classification (NCBI taxonomy): domain Bacteria; kingdom Bacillati; phylum Actinomycetota; class Actinomycetes; order Kitasatosporales; family Streptomycetaceae; genus Streptomyces; species Streptomyces zaehneri. Next base: position 34,756 of record NZ_JASTTJ010000006.1, on the reverse strand, counting down.
AACGGCCGCGTCAAACTGGTCGGACTCCGCACGTCGCTGCCGGTCACGGAGATCACGGAGCCGCCCGCGCCGCCGACCATCGTCAACCACTACCACGGGCCGGTCTTCGTCGAGGCGGTCCACAGCGCCCAGTTGGCGTGGAACAACACCAACGTCACCCAGCAGCAGACCAGTCAGAGCGACGAAAGCGATCAGGACGGAGCCGGCCGATGAACGACCCGCAGCAGGTGCACCATTACGACGGTCCGGTGTTCAACGGGGGTGTTTCGAACTCCCAGTTCGCCTGGAACAACGAGACGGCGACCCAGAACCAGCAGCTCAACAACACGGTCGCCCCGGGACACGAGGCGCTCGCGACGCTGGTGACCGAGCTGCTCCGGCAGCTGCCCGCGGCCGGGCTCGGCGACCAGGAGCGTGCGGACGCCGAGACCGCGGCCCAGGAGGTCCTCACCGAGATCACCGGCCCGCAGGCGCCCGAACCGGGCAGGCTCCGCCGCTCGGTGACCATGCTCAAGGGAGCCCTGGCACCCGTCGCGACCGGCCTCGCGGCCGGGACGGCGGTCGGGGCGCAGGAGTGGGCGCAGTCCGCGATCAGGGGGCTGACGGGACTCGTCTGAGCCGGGCGACCCTGCCCGGTGAGGGCGAGGAAGGGCCGGACGGCACGACGGGGCGCGGGGGCCTCGTACGGCTCCCGCGCCCCGGACCCGACGCGGCGGCTCAGGCGAGCTTGGCCGACAGGGTGATGGTCGTGCCGGTGAGCGCCTGGCTGACCGGGCAGTTCTTCTTGGCGTCCTCGGCGGCGGCGGCGAACGCGTCGTCGTCGAGGCCGGGGACGGTGCCCTCCACCGTCAGGTGGATGCCGGTGATGCCCTCTCCCGGCTGGAAGGTGACGTCCGCGGAGGTGACGAGCTTGGTGGGCGGGGTACCGGCGCCAGCCAGGCCGTGCGACAGCGCCATGGAGAAGCAGCTGGAGTGGGCGGCGGCGATCAGCTCCTCCGGGCTGGTCTTGCCGTTCGCCTGCTCGGCGCGCGAGGGCCACGACACCGGCTGCTGACCGATGCCGGAGGAGTCGAAGGTCACGACCCCGTTGCCCTCGAGCAGGTTGCCTTCCCAGACCGTGTGTGCGGAGCGCGTGGTTGCCACGACGAATCCTTTCGAACTGTGACTGTGGAGAACAGCGGGCGGTTCCGGTGACGGATGCCTGGCACCCATCCGATCACACCCGGCGTCGATCCACCCACCGGACAGGGCGGCCACCGCCGGGCGCGTCGCCGGGGCTTCGCCCGTTTCGGCCGGATATCACAGCCGGGCATCGCTGCCTTCGGAAGACCTGACGGGCGACCTGGTGAAGCCATACAGTCCATACATGCTCGAACTCTTCCAAGTCCTCGGGGGCATAGCGGGATTTGGCGGCGTCGCGCTCGGTGTGCTGTACCTGCTCTACCGGGACTTCGTGCGCGACATCATCCGCAACAAGATGTTCCGTGCGCTCACCGCGACCCAGGCGACCGCCCTCTTCGGCGCTGTCATCGTGCTCACCTTCACCGTGGCGATCCTCGGTATCTTCGCCACGCTCGCCGAGAGCAAGGGCGTCCAGCAGTTCGTCGTGCTCGTCGGCATGCTCCTGGTGTTCCTGCTGGCCGTGCTGTTCATCGCGGCCCGGGTGGCCACGGGCGGCTCCCGCCGGGCGCCTCGCGCCGCCGGGACGAACGGTGTCGAGCGGTCGCTCACCACCGTGCGCAGGCATGTGGAGCGGGACGAGCCGGAGCCGGCGGAGCGTGCGCTGGAGGCCTCACGTCTGGACCGGGAGTCGGAGGAGTTCTGGTACTGGAAGGCCCGGATCGCCCTCTCCCGCGGAAACCAGCAAGGGGCCTCCCGCTATGCCGACGAGGCACTGGGCCTGGACGCCCGCAGCCCGCACGCGCTCGCCCTGAAGATCATGCTTCTGCTGCTCGGCAACGATCCGGCGCAGCGGGACCAGGCGGTGCGGCTGGCCGAGGCCAGTACCGGGCTGAGCGCCCAACTCGACACATGGCTGCGCCGGTTGCGGGCCGAGAACATGTTCGACGGCGGGCTGCGCACGCGGACCGGTTTCGAGTCGCGCTGTCCGCTTCCCACAAGAACGACGGAGGGTGTGCATGCCGACTGAACCGAGTCCCGCGGCGGGTGCGGAGGCGGTCCTGTATGTGGGGCCGCTCGCCGGTGAGGGCGCCGGTGAGGCGCGGGAGAGGAGGATCCTGCGGCAGTCTCGGCGATCCGGGACTGCGGACGCGGTGATCGCGCGGACGCCCGAGCAGGTCGACGCGTTCGTCGCGGACCGGCCCGGCGCTGTCGTCCTGGTCGATCCCGGCGACGACGTCCCCGTACCGGCGCCGCCGGACGGCGAGATCCTGTGGAACTTCCTGCGGGCCGAGGGCGTGCTGGTGATGTGCGGCGCGGGAGGGACCGGGCCCGTGCCGGGGCCGCCGCTGCCGGACCCGGCGCTGCTGCTCACCCGGTTGCCACTGCCACCGGGGCGCGGATGGTTACCCCGTCACCGCGCGCGGGAGGCGGAGTGCCGGGCGTTCGCGGAAGCCCGCGGTCTGTCGGCCGGCCCCGCCCTGACGGCGACGTTCGACTCATCGAACACGCACCCGGACGGCTTCACCGTCGTGATCCATCCCGACGTCACGACTCCGCCCGCGGGAAGTCCCGACGAACCCCTGTGGCGCTGGTTACGGCAGGGGCTGGTGATCCGGCCGTTGCCCACGGCCTCGGAAGGCTTCTGGCCTTTCGCCGCCGGACGACGACGCGGGTCGCCGCCGCGGCAGAGACTCACGGAAAGGTTGACGAGGTCCCCGCGCGGGGACGAGACGGAGAACCACCGGGCCGCCCAGAGCCCGTCCGGGCAAGCGGCCCAGGACGCCCACTTCGCGCACGGCGAGGACTTCCATGTCCGCCTCGATGACGACAGCGCGCCCAGCTACTACTCCGACTCCTACGGGGCCCACGCCGCGTCCGCCGCGTCCGCCGAGGACGACTACGACGCCCCCGACGCCGAGAGCGGGCCGGCCTACTACTCCGGCTCCTACGGGGCCCCGGCCGCGCCGTCGCCCAGCTACTCCAGCCCGCAGCCCTCCTACGACTCGGCGCCGCTCCCCGACTTCCTCCGGCCGGACGCCGACTTCATGCTGCCGGCCGCCTCGGCGCCCGCTGCCCTCGGGCGGCAGGCCGGTCCCCCCGGCCGGCCCCGCACCTCCCGCGACACCTCCCGCCCCCTCCCCCACGACGGCCTCTACGTGCGCCGCAACAACGCCTTCGGCACCCGTTCCGCACTCGGGGTGAAGGAGCTCATCGAGCAGGGTGTGATCGTCGGGCAGGAACACATCAGGTTCGACGACTTCGTGGTCTCCCGGGACGGGCAGGTTCCCGGACCGCGGAGCGGGGAGGCCATCGCCGTGAGTCATGGACTCACCGCGGTGACGGGTGAGTTCAAGGCGCACGAGGCGACGACCCACTTCGTGGAGATCGCCCTCAAGGCCGGCCCGACGCCCGCGGACCCGGCTCTCGCCTCCGCACCCCTGCCCGTCAACTTCGTCTTCGTCGTGGACACCAGCGGTTCGATGCACGGCGAGAAGCTAGACACCGTCAAATCGTCGCTGCACACGATCTACGGACAACTGCGTCCGACCGACTGCCTGGGCATCATCACGTTCGACCACCGGGTGCGCACCGTCCTGCCCGCGGCCACCAAGGAGGAACTGGAGCGGTCGGGGAACTTCGCGTCGGTCGTCTCCGGGCTGGAGGCGGACGGCGGCACGGACATCAACCTCGGGGTGCAGTACGGCATCGACGAGATCAGCCGTAACGCCGTGAGCGGGCGCACCGTCAACTGCCTGTATCTCCTCTCCGACGGCTCCCCGAACTCCGGCGAACGGGACTGGGTCAACATCCGCAGGAACATCGGGGCCCGGGTGCGCAGCGGCCTCACGGTGTCGTGCTTCGGCTTCGGCTCCGACGCGCGCATGCCCGAACTGTCGGCGCTCGCCGGCGTGGCCGGCGGACACTCGACCTTCGTCACCCGGCCCGAGCAGGTCAAGGCCGATCTGCTGGAGGACCTCGGCCGACGCGACCACCTGGCCGCGGTCGACATCCAGCTCCGGCTGGACATCGACCCGGCGGTGGAGATCCGGCACGTGTACGGGCACGACCCGGTCACCGCCCCGAGAGCCCGGGCGGAGGTGTTCCAGCAGGCCAGGCAGGCCGCCGAGCGAGCCCGCAGCGACTACGGCACCGACGCCCTGCCCGACATCATCACCGCCGAGAAGGGCATGCGGATCTTCGCACCCGACCTCGCCTTCGAGGAGACCTACTGGGTGGTCCTGGAGGTGCGGGTGCCGACCGGCCGGGAGCCGTCCGCGCTGGGCACGGCGACCGTGCAGTACGTGGACACCCTGGCCCGCGACAGCCGTCGCCACGAGTTCGACCTGGCGCGCGACACCTCCCTCTCGGCGGAGACGGTTTTGGTGCACGGCATCGGACTGTGGACGAGCGAGGTGACCTTCCACGCGCTGGACGACCTGTACGAGCGGGACAAGGAAGCGGCCAAGCGCCGTCTGGAACGCCACCTGAAGGCGCTGGAGGCGGCACACGCCCACCATCCGGCCAAGGAGTTCCGCGACGACCGGGTCACCCTCAGCAAGTTCATGTCGCTGACCGACTCCCTGGGCACCGTGGTGTCCTTCACCGACTCCCCGGGGGGCGGCTTCGGCGGCCCCGCGGTCCAGCTGATGAACGACTTCGGGAGGGTCCGCTCCGGACACTGGGCCCACCACTGACGCGCCCGGCACGGCGAGTCGTTCACCGCACCCGGAACACCGGCCCCCGTGCGGTGAACGGCAGTCGACCGCCCTGCGGGATCAGGTACGCGTGTTCCCGCCGTACCCGCAGCACGTCGCACCAGCCGTCGGTGATGACGAGCAGCGGCGCGCCCGGCGGGAAGTCGTCGGCGCGGTGCAGCAGGTCGATGCCGGGCTGCAGGACCGTACCGCCGCGGCCGTGCACCCGGACCCGGCCGGCGATCTCCGTGACCGGCAGATAGCCCGCGTCGTGCGCGGCCGCGTCGCAGAACACGACCCGGGCGGCCGGGACGTCCCGGGCCTCGGCGTACGAGGCGATGGCGCCGAGCGCCTTGCCGAGCAGGGTGCGGTCCATGGAGCCGGAGGTGTCCAGGACGACGCCGAAGGTGCAGCGGGCGATCTCCTCGGGCGGGAACCAGCGGCCGGCGCGCGGAATGTCGGGGGTGGAGGCCTGCCGGCGCGCGGGACGGGCGTAGGTCCGCACCGGCTCGGGGCGCGGCACGAACTCGTCGAACCAGCGGGCCAGTCGGGCGTCCCAGGGCAGCGGCGGGTGGCTGAGGGCGCGGATCTCCTCCACCAACCCGCCGGGCAGGAGGCCGCGTTCCTGCCGCTGGTGCAGCTCGAGGCCCTGGGCGAGGCCGCGCCGGTAGAAGCCGTCGAGGTCGACGTGGTCGCAGGGCGGGCCGATCGGGGCGCCGAGGATGTCGCCGAGGCCCTTGCCCCGCAGGGTGGCCAGCCGCCGCAGCCGGCGCAGGTCCACGGTGATGCGGTCGTAGACCTCCTCGGCGGACAGGCCCGACAACTCGGCGTCGTACAGCAGCCCTTCGGGCATGGTGCCGACCTGCATCTCGCGCAGCCAGCCGTTGACGACGTAGTCACAGGCGACGTTGAAGAGGTAGGGGTCGCGGGTGCTGCAGCGGTCGCCGTGGCGCAGGGCGGCGTGCAGCATCTCGTGGGCGAGGACGAACCGCCACTCCTCGTCCTCGTAGCGGCGCAGCGGGTTGATGTAGATCTCGCCCGCCTCCGCGTTCACGGCGGCGACCGAGATGCCGTGCGCGCGGGCGAGTTCGGCGTCGGCGACGAGCCTGATGCCGGCCGCGAGACCGCCGAGCAGCGGGTAGGACGAGACGAACCAGCTCAGCGCCCGCTCCCACGGACGCAGCGGGGTCACCTGGCCGTGGAGGGAAGAGCGGCGGCCGCCCGCCATGTCCATCGCGGCGGACACGGTCCGGGTCAGGGCGGTGGCGAAGGCCCGCTGCCAGTCAGGCATCCGGCGCCCGGACCAGGTCCACCGCACGAGCACCTGGTCGGCGGCCGTCCCCGCGGTGCCGCAGTGCTCGTAGGCGGCCGGCAGCCCGGTGTGCCGCCAGCGGGCGGCTAGTTGCTCCTCGTCACCGCCCGGGTACGACAGCGGCAGTTCGTCGGGCGCGCGGCCGACCGGAAACGTCAGCAGAAAACGGTTGACGACCATGCAGCGTGCGGCGAGGTCGTACCGGTCGGGCTGGACCCGTTCGCTCGGGGACGCCGGGAGGTGTCCGAAGCCGAGGTGGAGAGCGGCGTGCGCGAGGGACCAGGCCCAGAGGCCGGGTTCGGCGAGCCGGGTCGGGTGGGCGTGCAAAGTGCCGTTGGAGTCGGCGCGGACGAGTCCGTCGCGGGGAGCCAGGGTGCACTCCTCGCGGCGGCAGGTCTCGAAGTCCACGGCGGCGAGCGCCGGGTTGCCGCGCAGCGCCAGCCGCCCGGACTCGAACGCCTCCGCGGCGAGGTCCCGCTTCTTCTTGTCGCGGTCCTCCCGCTTCACCGGCGTGCCTCCACCAGGCGGGGCATGTCCCGGGCCGCCTCGACCAGGAACCAGGCGGGCAGCACCGGGTTGCCGTCGGCGTCGGAGGCGATCACGGTCTGGGCGACCTCGACGGATATCTCGGCGAGCTGCACGAGCAGCGACTTGGCGCGGTACGCGGTCTGCCGGCCCTTCGCCGACATGTGCTCCCGGACGGCGGGGAGTTCCTTGACCAGCCGGCCGCGGAACGAGTCGGCGAGGTAGTAGAGCAGGTCACGGTCCTCGACCCGGCGCGGCCAGGGGGCCTCGCCCTTGAGGATGGCCTCGATGCCGTACCGGCTGCGCACGATCTTGACGTAGCCGCGGAAGGCGGTGGCGTGCGTGGGCGTCAGCGTGCCGTGCGCCAGCACCGTGAGGGTGTCCTCGTCGAGGTCGGGCCCGAAGGAGTGCAGCGCGTCGGAGAGCATGTGCCAGGAACGGGGGGTGGAAAACGGTTCCTCGGTCTTCGGCGGCTTGGACCACAGGTGGTCGGGCCGGTCGGTGAGGTGGTCGAGGACCCACGGGTGGATGTCGTGGTTCGCGGCCCACGTCAGCCAGTCCTTCGCGGACGCCTCGAGGTGGACATGGGTGAGGCGGTTGACGAGCGCGGACGCGATCGGCCGGGCGAGCGCGTTGTCCGTGGCCCGGTTCCCGGCGCCGATGACGATCGAGCCCCCGGGAAGCTCGTAGTTGCCGATCCGCCGGTCGAGGATGAGGGAGTAGAACGCCTTCTGTACATCGGGCGTCGCCGCGTTCAGCTCGTCCAGGAACAGACAGTAGGGCTCGTCGCGGGCGATGGCCTCCGGCGGGCAGAACACGGACCGCCCGTCCCGGATCTGGGGCACGCCGATCAGGTCCTCGGGCGCGAGCTGGGTACCGAGCAGGCTCACGCACTCCAGCCCCAGCGACTCGGCGAAGTCCCTGACCAGGGAGGACTTTCCGATACCGGGGGCGCCCCAGAGGAACACCGGCCGCACGGTGGCGAGGCCGAGGAGCAGTTCGGGGATACGGGAAGGCGTGACAGTGACGGCAGCCTGCAAAGCAGAGGCTCCTCAAGGGATGCGGAAGGGGCGCGAGCGCGCGGGATCCGGACGACCGGACCGGTACGGACAGTGTGTGCGTACGGCTCCTCGGGCGCAGCCCAATTTCAGGCGGCGCGCTCCTCCGGCGCCGTCTCGAGCGGTACCTGGGGCCCGTTGGACTCGCGCAGCCAGCGGCGCAGGACGCGGTGCAGGTGCTCCGCGCCGATCAGCTCCTCGTCGTCCTCGACGGGTGCGGACAGCGCGAGCGGGGACAGCAAGAACGGCCTGGCCTGGGCGCCGCCGAGGCCGCCGTGGGAGCCGATCTGCTCCTCGAAGGCGAGCACCTCGCCGTCGGCCGGGTCGTGGAAGGAGTTGACCATGATGTCGGCGGTGTGCGGGAAGGAGTGTGTGCGGCGCACGGCGTCGGCGGCGCCGGGCCCGAAGGCGGCCAGCGGGCCGGGCGTCCGGTCGAGTCGGTCCAGCGGTATCTCCGTGCCGTGAGCGCCGAGGACGACCCCGCCGTGCTCCTCGCTGCGCACCAGGAGGAAGCCGATGCCGGGGTGGTTGGCGAGGGTGGTCAGCAGCGCGGGGTGGCGGGCGTCGATCTCCTCCTTGCTCATCCGGTGCGGCACGTCCGGGAACGAGATCAGGCCGAGGTTGCCCGAGGCCAGCACGATCGGTTCCGAGCGGCGGCCGGTCGGGCGGTGGCGTTCGCCGCTCTCCTCGACGGGCCGGCGCAGCGCCGCGCGGACGGCGGCCCGGGCCTCGGCGCCGCTGTGGGTGCGTTCGGCCTTGCGCGGCACGGGCAGCCCGCAGCCGGCCCGCACCAGGTCGCCGAGGGTGAGGCCGTAGCGGGCGCGGAACGTCTCGCCGGGGCTCTGGCCGTGGTCGGACAGGACGACGATCCGATAGGGGCGCGGTGCGTGTTCGGCGACGTTCTCGAGCAGCGCGAGCGCCCGGTCGAGGCGGCCGAGGACCTGCTCGGTGTCCCGGCCGAGCGGCCCGGAGTGGTGCGCGACCTCGTCGTACGCCACCAGGTCGGCGTAGACGGCGGTGCGGCCGGCGAGCATGTCGCCCGTCACGGCGGCCACCACGACGTCACGTTCGACGACGGTCGCGAAGGCGCGGACGAGCGGGTAGAGACCACCGCGTCCGACGCGCGGGCGCTCCTTGCGCAGCCGGGCGCGGAGGGACTGGCCGCTCTCGCGGCCGACCTCGGCGACGAACGACAGCGCGGTGCGCACGGCGTTGGCCGGGTCGGAGAAGTAGGCGAAGTAGCCGGACCGGGACCGCGTCTCCCGGCTGCGCCGACGGGCGGCGATGGACAGCACGAGGGCCTGCTCGTCCGCGCCGCCGCTGAAGAGGTTGCCGCGGCTCGCGCCGTCCGCGGACAGCAGTCCGCCGTCACCGGTGCGCTCGACCGCGCGGCGCTGGAGTTCGGCGGCGCTGGTGGGACGGTTGCAGACCATCACCTCCCCGGTGTCCTTCTCGTACCAGCGGAAGGCGGGCACGTCGTGGTTGCTGCCGTGCAGGATGCCCAGCTGGCTGGCGCCGGTCTGGCTGGACCAGTCGGTGTGCCACCGGGTGAGCCGGTGGCTGGGGCGGGAGGCGCCGCCGCCCGCGCCGCCCTGCCCACGGCCCGGTTGCGGGGCGCTGCCCAGCCATCCGGCGACGGTCGGCATCAGCCCCTTGCGCACCGCCGCGGCCAGCACGTCGTGGCCGACGCCGTCGAGTTGCAGGAAGACGGTGCCGGGCGTGGCGGGGCAGGCGGCGCCGCCTCTTCGGCGGCGGTCGGCGAGCCGGTACAGGCGGCGGCGGTAGGCGTCGTCGTCGCGTACGGCCAGGGCGCCGCCCGTCGCGGAGGCGACGGCGGACATCACGGCGGCGACGATCACGGCGGTCTCCGGGGCGGCCTCGCTCTGCCCGGAGGGGTTCAGGCGCAGGGCGAGCAGCAGCAGCGAGCCGTTGAGGAAGAACACCAGCAGGCCGAGGACCAACGCCGGTACGAGCAGCAGCAGGCGCACCAGCAGGGGCCAGGCCAGGGCCGACAGCACACCGAACACCCCGGCGCCGACGGCTGCGGTCATGGCGATGGTGGTGGCGCTGTCGCCGTCGGCGGACTGGAGCCGGAAGTCGGGCAGGATGCCCGCGAGCACCAGCATCGTGAGCGTGGAGACGCCCCACACCGCGATGCTCCGCCCGGCCTGACTGACGGCCCGCCGCCACCGCACCCCACGCACGCCCCGTACACCTCACGTTCCGGCCCCGACGCCCGGGGGCCGCCTCCACCCTGTCATATCGCGGTGACAGGGGCCCCGGGGCTACCGCCCGTCGTAGCCGGCCGTCGGCATCGACAGCCGCCGGTGCACCCGCGCCTTCATCTGCGCGTCGTAGGCGGGCTCGGCGCTGCCGACCGTCTCCACCCGCACGCCGCGCCGCTCGCACTCCGCGGAGAACTCCTCCACGGACGACAGCGCGCTCTCCAGCACCCGGCGGCTGGGCGCGACGAACAGGTCGACGCCGGCCCGGATGCCGTCCCACAGCACGCAGTGGTCGGCGCGCAGCCCGCGGACCAGCAGTTCCCGGCTGACGACGTAGCCGCGCTCGGCGGCCCACCGCGCGCACATCGCGTGCTGGCTGCGGGAGTCCACCAGGAAGGGATCGGCGTCCAGTTCCTCGAGCGGCGTCAGACTCGCGATCGCCGTGACCCGCACCGGTCCCATGGCGTCCCCCTCACCTCCGGGTTTCGCCGCCGACCCTACTCCTGCCCGTAGGCTTCGGGGGAGTCGCGCGAAGGAGGCAAAGAGGTGGCGGTGGAGATCACGTGGTGGGGGCACGCCACCTGCACGGTCGAGGATTCGGACGTACGTGTGCTCACCGACCCCCTGTTCGCGCGCCGCCTCGCGCATCTGCGCCGCCGCCGGGGCGCGCCGCCCCCGCCCGGCGCCTGGCGCGCGGACGTGGCGCTCGTCTCCCACCTGCACGCCGACCATCTGCATGTGCCCTCGCTGGCGCGCCTTGCGCCGGGCACGCGCCTGCTGGTGCCCCGGGGCGCTCCGCGCGCCGTCCCCGGGCTGCGCCGCCTGCGGCATCTGCGGCTGAGCGAGATGGCGCCGGGGGACGAGACCACCCTCGGCGACGTGCGGATACGGGCCGTGCCCGCGCGCCACGACGGGCGGCGGCTGCCGGTCGGACGGCACCACTGCCCCGCGCTCGGGTACGTCGTCGAGGGCGAGGCCCGGACGTACTTCGCCGGGGACACCGGCCTCTTCGACGACATGGCCGAGGAGGTCGGGCCGGTCGACGTGGCGCTGCTCCCGGTGGGCGGCTGGGGGCCGCATCTCGGCGAGGGGCACCTGGACGCGGGGCGCGCGGCCGAGGCCCTGGTCCGGCTGGCGCCGCGCACCGCGGTGCCGGTGCACTACGGCACGTACTGGCCGATCGGCATGGACGCCGTGCGCCCGCATGAATTCCATGCTCCCGGCGAGGAGTTCGTACGGCTCGCGGCGCAACGCGCGCCGGAGGTGGTGGTGCACCGGCTCGAACACGGCGAGAGCGTGCGCCCGGAGGTCTCCCGGTGAAGTGGTGGCTCGCCGCGACCGTGACGGTCGTGCCGACGGAGGCCACGCAGCAGGCCCTCGGCTATCCGTCGTTGTTCCTGCTGGTGCTGATCGGGGCGCTGGTGCCGGTGGTGCCGACGGGGGCGCTGGTGAGCACGGCGGCGGCGGTCGCCGTCCATCAGACGGTGCCGTTCGCGCTGGCGATGGTGTTCCTGACGGCGTCGCTCGCGGCGTTCTGCGGGGACGCGGCGCTGTACTGGCTGGGGCGGCGCGGGATGCGGTCGAAGAACGGCTCGCGCTGGCTGGAGGCGATCCGCTCGCGGGCTCCCGAGGAGCGGCTCGAGCAGGCGCAGGACAAGCTCGCCCACCACGGTACGACCGTACTGGTGCTGTCCCGGCTGGTGCCGGCGGGCCGGATACCGGTGATGCTGGCCTGTCTGATGGCGCAGTGGCCGCTGCGCCGCTTCGCGCGGGGCAATCTCCCGGCGTGCCTGGCCTGGGCGGTGACCTACCAGCTGATCGGGATCCTCGGCGGCTCGCTGTTCCCCGAGCCCTGGGAGGGCGTGGTCGCGGCGGTCGCGCTGACCGTGGTGATCAGCGCGGCCCCGAGCCTGTGGCGCCGGGCCCGGGGAACCAGGGCCGCGTAGTCCGCGAGCCGTGCCGGAGGTGTCACGCCCGTGCCGGCAGGCAGCCGCGATGTGCCGGACCGGTGTCACGCCCGTGCGCAAATGCCACACCCGTACGCGTGCCCCTCCGGCACCCGAGGCGCTCCCGTAGTACCTGCCCCTCCGCCACCCGTACGACTTCGGCACTCGAGCAACCCGGGTACCCGTACGCCTCTGGTACCCGTGCCGCTCCGCTACCCGCATACCCGCATGTACGCCTCTGGTACCCGCACGACTCCGGTACCCGCACCACCCCGGTACCCGTGCGCCTCCGGTACCCGTGTCACTCCAGTACCCGTGCGCCTCCCACCGGCAGGTCCCACAGGTCGTCCCGGTCCAGCCCCGCCTTCTCCCAGGCCGCACGCGCGCGCGTGAGGGGCTCGAGGACGGGCTCGGCGGACAGCACGAACGTGCCCCAGTGCATCGGCGCCATCCGCCGCGCCCCCAGGTCGAGGGTGGCGCGGACCGCCTCCTCCGGGTCGCAGTGGACGTCGCTGAGCCACCATCGGGGGTCGTAGGCGCCGATGGGCATCAGGGCGAGGTCGATGCCCGGGTAGCGCTGCCCGATCCGCGAGAACCAGTGGCCGTAGCCGGTGTCACCGGCGAAGTAGACGCGCAGGCCGTCGGGGGCGGTGAGCACCCAGCCGCCCCAGAGGGAGTGGCAGGTGTCGGTGAGGGACCGCTTGGACCAGTGGTGGGACGGCACGAAGTCGAAGCGGACGCCGCGGAGTTCGGCCGCCTCCCACCAGTCCAGCTCGGTGACCCGGGTGAACCGACGGCGCAGGAACCAGCGTCCGAGCCCGGCCGGCACGAACACGGGTGTGCCGCGCGGGAGCCTGCGCAGCGTGGGGGCGTCGAGATGGTCGTAGTGGTTGTGGCTGATGACGACGGCGTCGACGCGCGGGAGCGTCTCCCAGGGGACGCCGACGGGAGTGATCCGGGCCGGGGTGCCGAGGATACGGCGGGACCAGACCGGGTCGGTCAGGACGGTGAGGCCGCCGACGCTCACCACCCAACTGGCGTGCCCGGCCCAGGAGACGGCGACCGTACGGGCGTCCACCCGGGGCAGCGGGGCGGGTGCGAAGGGCAGCCGGGGAATGTCGGCGAGGCCGTCGCGGCCCGGCCGCACGGAACCCTCGCGGGCGAACCGGGCGAAGGCCTTGAGGTCGGGCAGGGGCGAGGTCAGCCGGTCGTGGAAGGTCCGCGGCCACACCCGCCGCTCTCCCGGGGGGCGGGGCTCGGCGAGCGGCGGGGCGGGGGGCGAGAGCGGGGCCAGGGGGGCCGGGGCGGCGGCGTCCTCGGTGGTCACCGTGCCGGTGGTGGTCGACTCGGACTGCTGCGTCATCGAGGAGGCTCCCATCGCTGAGCGTCGTCACGGAGATCGTCGAAGACCGACCTCAAGAGCATCAACGCGCGTTGCACGTGTGGCAGTTCCAGCGGTGCGGGTGACGTGAGGGATCGCGTGCGCTGCGCGTGCGTACCGTCCAGCAGCATGCCGGTGGACAGCCGGACGCGCAGGGCGCCGAGCTCGTCCCCGAAGCGGTGTCCGCCCGGCGCGGGCATCCCGAGCCGGGCGGCGAGGAAGTCCTCCAGGTCCTGTGCGTCGCCGACGCCGTGCGCGGCGAGCGCGGTGCGCAGCGGGCCGAGATCGACGTACAGGTGACGGCCGGCCCGGGGCGGGAGGGCGAGGCCGCCCGCGGCGACCACCGTGGTGTGCACGGCGTCCGCCACGCGCGCGTGCAGGTGTACGGCGGCGGCGACGCGCGCGGTGACGGGTTCGGGCTCGGCCAGGGCGTACGCGGCCGCGGCGGCGACCGGAGCGGCCACGCGCGCGCCGAGCGCGGTGAGGACGTCGAGCACCCGCGCGTGCAGGTCGTCGCCGACGGCCGAGGCGGGGAACCGGGCGACGGCCGCCGGCCAGCCGGTGGGCAGCAGCGCACCGGCGAGGTCGCTGACGACGGTGACCTGCTCGGGCAGCATCTCGGCGGGGCTGACCAGCACGGTGTCGTGCGGGGCGTGCAGTGTGTCGCGCCAGGTCTCGTCGCTGACCAGGTGCAGGCCCTCTCCCGCGGCGGCCTCCACCGCCTCGTGCAGCACCTCGGGCGGCGCCACGGTCCCGGTGGGGTCGTCGGCGACGGACAGCACCAGCAGCCGCGGGTCGCCGCCCTCGGCACGCACCCGGCGCACGGTCTCCAGCAGGGCGTAGGGGTCCGGGACGCCGCCGCACTCGGCCGGTGTCGCCACATGGAAGACGGGTCTCCCCAGCAGGCGGGCGTACGGCGCCCACCAGGCCGCACACGGCCGGGGCACCAGGACGTCGCCGCCCAGGGCGGCGGTCAGCGCGAGCAGCAGGGCCGGGGCGCCGGGCCCGGCCACGATGCGGCCCGGCTCGGCGGGGGTCCCGCGCCGCTCCCAGTAGCCGTGGGCGGCGTCGAGCAGGGCGGGGCCGCCGCCGACCGGCTCGGCGTCGGCGCGGCCGGCGGCCCGGGCGAGCACCGAGACGAGTTCCGGCAGCACCGGCAGGCCGTCCACGGGCAGTGGCGGGCCGTAGCGGACGGGCCCGTGGTCCTCCACTGCCGTCCGCCGCATGCCGTCCTCCGCGCAGTCGGTCCCTGATGCCCTGCCTGGTACTGGTACTGGTGTCCTGCCTGGTACTGGTGCCGTGCCGGTGGTGCCGCGCCCGGTGTGGCGCCTGTGGCGCTGTGCCGTACCCGGCCACCGGACGTCGTCGCGGGCCGGGCGGGGCGTCGCGTCCCGTGCGGGGTCCGGCGGTGCCGCGGGGCCGGGCGCCCGTACGGGGCCGGTCGTGCCCGTGGGCTCTGAGTACCCCGTGGGACGGCATCCCATGGCCGCCGGGCACGTTGCGCCGGTCACAGCGCGGGCCGGGACGGCTCCCCGGCGGGTCAGACGCCGCCCTCGGGGTCCCGGCGGCGCAGCCGGTGCACGGCCAGGCCGAGCGCGCCGGCGATCAGCAGGCCACCGGCGGCGAGCGCGGGGACGGAGTCGGTGAAGGCGCCGCCCTCGCCGGCCTGCACACCGTGCCCGACGGTGGCGGGGGCGCAGTCGGCCTCCTGGGACGCGGCGGCACGGGGCTGGGGCTCGGGCGGGGCGCACGGCTCCACGGTGCGACAGGTGTCGGTGTCCCCCGGGGAGGTGTCCCGCGCCGGCGGACACGGCCGGCCGGTGACGCAGGACGGGGCGGACGCCGACCCGCACGGCTGCGGGGCGCCACGGGCGACGTCCAGCGTCGCGGTCCACGGCTTGCCCTGTCCGCCGGGCGCCGCCGGACAACTGCCGTCGACGGTCCAGGCGGCGTCGGGTCCGACCGCCTGCGGGCTCACCTCGAGATCGGCGGCGGGCGCGATGCGGGCGGTGCCCCGGTAGGCGGGCCCGGACTGCGCGCCGTCGGCGCCGGGGACCTTGCTCAGTTTGACGGTGCCCTCGGCGAAGGCCTGCGAGGTGGCGTCGAGGCTCTCGGGCGCGGTGGCGCCGAGGGGGCCGCAGGAGACGGACACGGTGACGCTGCCGCCCGGGGCGACGCTGCCCGGGCTGACCTCCGCCGCCGGGTCCGCGAACGCCGCCGGACCGACGGCCACCAGGACGGCGCCGGCCACGGCGAGGGTGGACAGGAGGTGAGCGGTGCGACGCATGGGACGGTTCCTTCGGCCGACGGCTGCGGGCGGGGCGTTGCCGCCCCACAGCCATCAGAGCCCGAGGAGCCGCCGGCCGCGCGCGGCCGGACGCCATTGGCGGGACACGGACCACCAACCGGGTGACCGCCGACGCCCCCGCACCTCGCGGATTCCTGCTACGCCGCGTCGTTCAGGACCTGTTCCCGCAACCGGTTGCAGCACCGGTTGATCAGCCGCGACACATGCATCTGCGAGATGCCCAGCCGCTCCGCGATCCGACTCTGCGTCATGTCCTCGAAGAACCGCATGTACAAGATCGCCCGCTCCCGCTCGGGAAGCGCGGCGAGCCGTGTCCTGACCGACTCCCGGTCGACGACCGTGCCCAGCGCCGGGTCCGCCGCCCCCAGCACGTCACCGAGCGAGTAGCCGTCCTCGCCGCCCGACAGCTCCGCGTCCAGCGACAGCGCGGTGAAGCTCTCCAGCGCCCCCATCCCGGTGCGCACGTCCTCCTCGCTGAGCTGTGCGCGCTCGGCGATCTCGGCGACGGTGGGCCGGCGCCCGGAGACGGTCTGGGCCAGTTCCTGGTCGGCGAAGCGCACCCGGTTGCGCAGTTCCTGGACCCGGCGCGGCACGTGCAGGGTCCACATGTGGTCGCGGAAGTGCCGCTTGATCTCGCCGGTGACGGTGGGGACGGCGTAGCTCTCGAAAGCGTTTCCGAGTTCGGGGTCGTAGCGGTCGACGGCCTTGACCAGGCCGAGGGCGGCGACCTGACGCAGGTCGTCGAAGGCCTCGCCGCGGCTGCGGAAGCGCCCGGCGAGACGGTCCGCCATGGGCAGCCAGGCCTCGACGATCTGGGAGCGGAGCGTGTCGCGCTGGGGCCCCGGAGGCAGGGCGGCGAGCCTGCGGAAGGCGTCGGCGGTGTCGGGGGCGTCGTCGTGCGGATGGCGCTTCGCGTTCGCTCTGTTCGGCATGGGGTGTGGCAACTCCCTTGGAAGTGCTCTGGGTTGGCCGGTCACCGGGGAAGCGCGACAGCGGCCCGACCGGGCCGCCGCGGGGCGCGGAGTCGCTGCCTCCCACGGACGTGCCTCCGGTCCGAAGCACTGTGGCGCGCCTGCCCCGGACTACCCCCGCCAAACACCCGCCCAGGTTTTCCGGCGGCCCCAGGGGTCACACGGAACGGGACGCGACCTTCACCTCGTGTCCACGTCCCCGGCCCAGGAGGTCACTTCCATGAGCGTCAAGGTCGCCGACCACGTCCTTCAACGGCTGCGGGAATGGGGGGTGGAGCAGGTCTTCGGCTATCCGGGCGACGGCATCAACGGCCTGCTCGCCGCCTGGGGCCGGGCCGGGGACGAGCCGCGTTTCGTGCAGTCGCGGCACGAGGAGATGTCCGCGTTCGAGGCGGTCGGCTACGCCAAGTTCAGCGGCCGCCTCGGGGTGTGCGTGGCGACCTCGGGGCCGGGTGCGATCCACCTGCTCAACGGCCTGTACGACGCGAAACTCGACCATGTGCCGGTGCTCGCGATCGTCGGCCAGACGCATCGCTCGGCGATGGGCGGCTCGTACCAGCAGGAGGTGGACCTGCACACACTGTTCAAGGACGTCGCCTCGGAGTTCGTGGAGACGGTGACGGTCCCCGAGCAGTTGCCGAACGTCCTGGACCGGGCGATCCGTACCGCCTGCGCCCGCCGCTGCCCGACCGCGGTGATCATCCCCGGCGACGTGCAGGAGCTGGCCTACGAGGCGCCCACCAACGAGTTCAGGATGGTGCCGTCCGGTCTCGGCCTGAGCGGTGGGACGACGATCCCCTCGCGGGAGTCCCTGCGCGCGGCCGCCGACATCCTCAACTCCGGTGACAAGGTGGCGATCCTGATCGGACAGGGCGCCGCCGGGGCCCGGACCGAGGTCGAGCGGATCGCCGAACTGCTCGGCGCCGGCGTCGCGAAGGCGCTGCTCGGCAAGGACGCGCTGAGCGACGGACTTCCCTACGTCACCGGCTCGATCGGCCTGCTCGGGACCCGGCCGTCCTACGAGCTGATGCGCGACTGCGACACCCTGCTGACGATCGGCTCGTCCTTCCCGTACCCGCAGTTCCTGCCGGAGTTCGGCAAGGCGCGGGGGGTGCAGATCGACATCGATCCGCACATGATCGGGATGCGCTACCCGTACGAGGTGAACCTCGTCGGCGACGCGCGGGAGACCCTGCTGCGGCTGATCCCGATGATCAGAGGCGAGGAACGCGGCCGGGAGTGGTTCGAAACCGTCTGTGACAACGTACGGCGCTGGGACGACGTGCTGGACCGGCGGGCGCGGCTGTCGGCCGACCCGATCAACCCGGAGTACGTGGCCCGCACGCTGTCCCCGCTGCTCCCGCCGGACGCGATCGTCACCTCGGACTCGGGCTCGGTGGCGAACTGGTACGCCCGCCATCTCACGCTGCGCCCCGGCATGCGCGGCTCCCTCTCCGGCACGCTGGCGACCATGGGCTGCGGCGTGCCGTACGCGATCGGCGCGAAGTTCGCTCATCCGGACCGGCCGGTGAT
Source organism: Streptomyces zaehneri (assembly GCF_032248645.1). Classification (NCBI taxonomy): domain Bacteria; kingdom Bacillati; phylum Actinomycetota; class Actinomycetes; order Kitasatosporales; family Streptomycetaceae; genus Streptomyces; species Streptomyces zaehneri. The sequence continues at coordinate 16,680 of NZ_JASTTJ010000006.1, read as the reverse complement.
CGCGCTGGTCGGGGACGGGGCGATGCAGATGAACGGTCTCGCGGAGCTGATCACGGCCGCCAAGTACCAGGACCGCTGGCCGGACCCGCGGCTGGTCGTCGCGGTGTGGAACAACCGTGACCTGAACCAGGTGACGTGGGAGATGCGCGCCATGGGCGGCGCCCCGTCGTTCCTGCCCTCACAGGAGCTGCCGGACGTGCCGTACGCGGCGTTCGCCCGGTCCCTGGGGCTGACCGGGGTGCGGGTGGAGAGGCCGCAGGACGTGGAGCCGGCCTGGCGGACGGCCCTGGAGGCGGACGGTCCCGCGGTCGTCGAGTTCCTCACCGACCCGGCCGTGCCTGCGGTCCCGCCGCACGCCACCTGGGAGCAGATCGAGGCCACGGTCGCCTCGGCCCTCAAGGGCGACGCCGACCGGGGATCCATGATCAAACAGGGTTTCAGGGCGAAGGTGCAGGAGTTCCTTCCGGGGCGGCAGGAGATGTAGCACGGCGACCCCGTGTCGGCTCCCCGTCCTCGGGTACGCGGTGGCCACCGACACCGACGAAGACCCGGAGGGAGAGACATGCAGCGAGGCAGCGACCGGCTGAGCGTGCACCGGGACGACGAGATGAAGCACGAATTGCAGGGTCTGCTGAGGTCCGGACACCCCACGCGGGTGGAGGAGTGGCACGACCCCGAACCGTCCGCCGAGGACGACCCCGAGATCTGGGGCGGGCCGGTGGTGCCCGGGAGCTCCCGGGCGACGCTGGAGACCGTGCGGCTGGAGCTGGCACGGACCCTGGGACGGAGTTCCTTCCCGGCCGGCGCGGGCGCGCTGGCCGGGGGCCTGCGCCGCAAGAACGCGCCGGACGCGCTGGTGGACGCGGTCCGGCAGCTGCCGGGCAAGGACCGTTACACCAATGTCCAGGAGCTGGCCGAGGCGCTGGTCGGGAGCGGCCGGTGACGGCGCGGCACCCGGCCGGCGGGACCGGGCCCACGGACGTAAGGGCCGCAAGGACACGGAAAGGACGTTGACCCTCATGCGCATCGCGTTTCTGACGGCACCCGAAGGCGTCGAGCAGGTCGAGCTCACCGATCCCTGGCAGGCGGCGGTGGACGCGGGCCACGAGCCCGTCCTGGTGTCGACCGAATCCGGCGAGATCCAGGCGTTCCACCATCTCGACAAGGCGGACACGTTCCGGGTGGACGAGGTCGTCGGTGAGGCGTCCGCGGAGTCCTTCGGCGGGCTGGTCCTGCCGGGCGGCGTCGCGAACCCCGACTTCCTGCGCACCGACGGCAAGGCCGTGGCCTTCGTCAAGGACTTCTTCGAGCAGGGCCGCCCGGTCGCCGCGATCTGCCACGCCCCGTGGATCCTCGTCGAGGCGGACGTCGTGCGGGGCCGGGTCCTGACCTCGTGGCCGAGCCTCGCGACGGATCTGCGCAACGCGGGCGCCACCTGGGTCGACGAGCAGGTGAAGATCTGCGACCACGGCCCCGGCAAGCTCGTCACCAGCCGCAAGCCGGACGACCTGAAGGCCTTCTGCGAGACGTTCCTGGACGTGTTCGCACAGGAAGCGCGCTGACCGACCAACGGTCGACAGTCGACGACCGATCGTCTGCGGTCTGCGGTCTGCGGTCTGCGGTCTGCGGTCTGCGGTCTGCGGTCTGCGGTCTGCGGTAAACTGTATACGGTATGCGATCGACCGGACACGCACAGTTCTCCGGCCACGCAACCGCGAAAGACCCGAGAGACCGCAAGCGGTCGGGCGGCTCCGGTGGGCTCAGGCCCCGCCGGGGCCGCCCGTCGTTCCCGGGCCTCCCGGACCCCACTTGCCGACCGGGGTGCCCGCCGGGCCGCGGCCCTCCCCGGACGCCCGGCTCCCGGCCGGAGCCCGGCGCGAGCGGACCTCGTCGACTCCGACGGCCCGTTCCCTCGCCCCGTCCCGGGTGCGGCCCGGGGAGACGAAGCGGCGCGGGTTGCGCCGCAGGTACTCGCCCTCCAGCTGGGCCATGCGGCCGTTGTGGGCGCGCAGAGCGTCGTTCGAGCCGTACAGCAGGGTGTCGTGGCGCGTGCGGTGGATCGTTTCCAGCTCTTTCATCAGCTGCTGGTCGTCCAGCCGGTCCGGGTCGACTCCGGTCATGGTCATGCCCCGCTCGTCGTGTTCGTCATGCGGTCATGCGCTTCGGGTACCCCACCCGGGAGCACGTCTGCGCCTCCACTGTACGAACATTTGGGCCCCCGGGCCCTCCGTGCGGGCCGGCTGCCTACCTGGCCCGCTCCACGCGCCGCTCGTCCCACACCGGCTCCGGGGTCTCCCGGACCCGGCCGTCGCTGCCGAAGACCAGGTAGCGGTCGAAGGAACGGGCGAACCAACGGTCGTGGGTGACGGCGAGGACCGTGCCGTCGAAGGCCTCGAGGCCCTCCTGGAGGGCCTCGGCGGACTCCAGGTCGAGGTTGTCGGTCGGCTCGTCGAGGAGCAGGGCCGTGACGCCCTGCAGTTCCAGCAGCAGGATCTGGAAGCGGGCCTGCTGGCCGCCGGAGAGCCGGTCGAAGCTCTGTTCGGCCTGCTGGGTCAGCTCGTAGCGGCGCAGCCGGGACATGGCCGCGCCCCGGTCCTGGGAGTGTTCGCTCCACAGGATGTCCAGGAGGGTGCGACCCAGGAGCTCGGGGTGGGCGTGGGTCTGGGCGAAGTGCCCGGGCACCACCCGCGCGCCGAGCTTCCACTCCCCCGTGTGCGTCACGGTGTCGCCGGCCAGCAGCCGCAGGAAGTGCGACTTGCCCGAGCCGTTGGAGCCGAGGACGGCGACCCGCTCGCCGTAGAAGACCTCCAGGTCGAAGGGCTTCATCAGACCGGTGAGCTCGAGTCCCTTGCAGGTGACCGCCCTGACTCCGGTGCGGCCGCCCTTGAGGCGCATCGTGATGTCCTGCTCGCGGGGCGGCTCCGGCGGCGGGCCGGCCTCCTCGAACTTGCGCAGCCGGGTCTGGGCCGCGGCGTAGCGGGAGGCCAACTCGTGGCTGATGGAGGCGGCCTGACGGAGACTCAGGACGAGCTTCTTCAGCTGGGCGTGCTTCTCGTCCCAGCGGCGGCGCAGCTCCTCGAAGCGGGCGAAGCGTTCGCGGCGGGCCTCGTGGTAGGTGGCGAAACCGCCGCCGTGCACCCAGGCGTCGGCGCCGGCCGGGCCGGGCTCGACGGAGACGATCTTCTCGGCGGCGCGGGAGAGGAGTTCGCGGTCGTGGGAGACGAAGAGGACCGTCTTGCGGGTCTCCTTCAGCCGTTCCTCCAGCCACCGCTTGCCGGGCACGTCGAGGTAGTTGTCCGGCTCGTCGAGCAGCAGCACCTCGTCGGTGCCGCGCAGCAGCGCCTCCAGCACGAGCCGCTTCTGCTCGCCGCCGGAGAGCGTGCGCACGAGGCGGAACTGGGCCTTGTCGTAGGGGACGCCGAGCGCGGCCGTGGTGCACATGTCCCAGAGCGTCTCGGCCTCGTACCCGCGCACCTCGGCCCAGTCGGAGAGGGCCTGCGCGTACTGGAGCTGCGCGGCCTCGTCGTCGACGGTCATGATCGCGTGCTCGGCCTTGTCGACGGCGCGGGCGACCTCACGGATACGGGGCGAGGCCACGGACACCAGCAGGTCGCGGACGGTCGTCTCGTCCCGCACGGAGCCAACGAACTGGCGCATCACGCCGAGGCCGCCGGACACGGTGACGGTCCCGCCGTGCGGTTTCAGCTCGGCCGAGATCAGCCGCAGCAGGGTCGTCTTGCCGGCGCCGTTGGGTCCGACCAGCGCCACCACGGCCCCTTCACCCACCCGGAAGGACACGTCGCCGAGCAACGCCCTCCCGTCGGGGAGGTAGTACTCGAGGTGCGCGGCTTCCAGGTGTCCCATGGGGCGCATTCTGCGGTCCGCCCACGGGATGCGGCAAACCGTTATGCGTGGCGGGCCGGGAGGGCGCGCCGCCGCCCGTCACCCGCCGGCGCCCGCCATCGGCTGCCCCGCCGGGCCGCCCTCGCCTGCGGGCGCGACCGTCGCCCCCGCCCAGGACAGGGCCTTCCAGCCGTCGCCCGGAGAGCCCTCGAGGACGACGGTGCCGGTGTTGGCGAGCCGGTTGGCCGCGGCGAAGGGAACGTCGACGTTGTCGGCACGGGTGGCCGCCCAGGCGCGGATCGCGGCGCCGTGGCTGACCATCGCCACGGTGCCCGCGCCGCTCGCCGCGGCCTCGGCGACCACGGCGTCGTACCGCGCCAGGAACTCGCTGCCGCTCTCGCCGCCCGGCATGCGCAGCCCGACGTCGCCCGCCGCCCAGGCGAACACCGTGCGCATGTAGATCTCGCCGTGCTCCGAGTTGCCGGACGCCATCTCCAGATCGCCCGCGGAGATCTCCCGGATGCCGTCGCGGACCAGGACGCCGAGACCGCGGGCGGCGGCCAGCGGGGCGGCGGTCAGCCGGGTGCGCACGAGGGTGGAGGCGTAGAGGAACTCGATGTCCTCGTCGGCGAGGGCCTGCGGCAGGGCGGCGGCCTGCCGCGCGCCGAGTTCGGTGAGGCCGGGGCCGGGGACGGCGGTGTCGAGCAGGTAGTCCACGTTCGTGGGGGTCTGACCGTGGCGGACGAGCAGCAGTCGCATGCAGTGACCCTCCGATGCCGAAGGCCGCCTCCACACAAGAAACGGCCACTTCAGGGTACCCGCAGCGCATGATGCCCGACGTCGATCTCACCGCCTTGAAGCCCGGCCGGCACGGCCTGCGCGATCTGTTTCTCGCCCTCGACGACCAGGTGTTCGCGTTCGCCGCCGAGCGGCACTGGCCGGCCGCCGAACCGATCCTGCCGCGACTGAGCCGCAGCGCGAACCACGGCGTGATCTGGTTCGCGACGGCGGCGGCCCTCGCCGTGTCCGGCACGCCCCGGGCCCGCCGCGCCGCCGCGCGCGGGCTGACCTCCCTCGGCCTGGCGTCCCTCGCCATCAACACCCTCGGCAAGCGCTCGGTGCGCCGGTCCCGGCCCGAACTGGACGCCGTGCCGCTGGGGCGGCGGCTGAAGCGGCAGCCGATCACCACCTCCTTCCCGTCCGGTCACTCCGCGTCGGCGGCGGCCTTCGCGGCCTCGATCGCCCTGGAGTCGCCGCTCTGGGGCGCGCTGGTGGCGCCGGTCGCGTTCTCGGTGGCGATGTCCCGGGTGTACACCGGCGTCCACTTCCCGAGCGACGTGGTCGCGGGCACGGCGCTGGGCGTCGGCGCCGCGTTCGCCGTCCGGCACGCTGCGCGCCTCCGTCGGCGAAGTCAGCCGGACACCGAGGAGGAATGACGAACCGTCAGCCCATATTGCAAGACAATCGGTCTCACCATCCGAGCATCGGCGTACCGTGAGGGAACCGGGGACCCGGTTCGTCGAGAAGGGGTAGAGCCATGCCGAAAGCACAGGAGACGGCCGTCTACACGCACGGACACCACGAGTCGGTGCTGCGTTCGCACACCTGGCGGACCGCCGCCAACTCCGCGGCCTACCTGCTCGGTTCACTGAAGCCCCACATGAAGATCCTGGACATCGGCTGCGGCCCCGGCACCATCACCGCCGACCTGGCCACCCTGGTCCCCGACGGGCACGTCACCGGCGTCGATCATGCGCCGGGGATCCTGGAGCAGGCGCGGGCCACGGCCGCCGAGCGGGGCCTGGCCAACATCGACTTCGCGGTCGCCGACGTGCACGCCCTGGCCTACCCGGACGACACCTTCTGCGTCGTCCACGCCCACCAGGTGCTCCAGCACGTGGGCGACCCGGTGCAGGCGCTGCGCGAGATGCTGCGGGTGACGAAGCCGGGCGGGTACGTCGCCGTCCGCGACTCGGACTACGCGGCGATGACCTGGTACCCCGCCTCGTCCGGGATGGACGACTGGCTGGACCTGTACCGCCGGGTGGCCCGGGCCAACGGCGGCGAACCGGACGCCGGGCGCCGGCTGAGGTCCTGGGCGCTGGCCGCGGGGTTCACCGACATCACGGCCACCTCCGCCACCTGGACCTTCAGCACCGCCGAGGAGCGGGCCTGGTGGAGCGGCCTGTGGGCCGACCGCACCGTGGCCTCGGCGTACGCCGAGCGCGCCATCCGGGGCGGACACGCCACGGCGGAGGAACTGCACGCCGTGTCGGAGGCCTGGCGGGAGTGGGGACGGCGGGAGGACGGCTGGTTCAGCGTCCTGCACGCGGAGATCCTGGGCCGAAAGGCCCGCTGACCCGCGGAGCGAGCACAAGGATTCACGCGAGAATCACGCGCGAACGACACACGAATCCCGCACACGGCACGCAGACATCACGGATTCGCGTATGCATCATGGATTCGCGCAGGCATCACGGATTCGCGCAGACATCACGGATTCGCGCAGGGATCGCGGAAGATCCGCGGACCACTGGCGGACGAGTCGTGGACCATTCGTAAATGACGCGCGAATGATTTCCGGAATCCGGGAAACCCGCAGTGCAGGAGGTTGACACTATGGTTCCCGTTCTGCTGGTTCTGCTGCTGGTGCTGATTCTCTTCGGCGCCGGATTCGCGGTGAAGTTGCTCTGGTGGATCGCACTCGCGGTCCTGGTCCTCTGGCTGCTCGGCTTCCTGGCTCGCGGAACCACCTCCGCAGGGGGCAGGGGTCGCTGGTACAGGTGGTGAACCGAGGCGCCGAAGCAACAGGAGAACAGGCAACACCCGCTTCCCCGGGCGTGAGCGACTCACTCCCGGGGAAGCAGCGGTCCCAGCGGCCCGAGGTCCAGGTTGAGGTCCTCGGGCCGCAGTCCGTACCGTTCGCGCAGTTCGGTCATGCGGTCGTCGAGCAGCATCAGGGTGAGCCCGATCCGCTCCTCCTGCTCCTCGTTCAGGTCGCCCGTGTCGAAGCGGCGCAGCGCCTGACGTTCCATCAACTGGCGCAGCAACTCCACGACGGTCAGCACGAGTTTCACCAGATCGCGCTCGACGGTGTCGGGTTCGAGGTCGAGATGGTTGCGGCGTTCGGTCACGGCGACTCCCCCCATGGCGAAGGTACTTGCTCATTGACGGAGCTGATCAGCGCGTTGAGGTCGATGCGGACGAGGTCGACGTCCGCGATGCGCAGCGTGATGTCCCCGGTGATGACCACCCCACCGGCCAGCAGCCGGTCGAGCAGGTCGACGAGGGCGACCTCACGGCGCTCCACCACGGTCATGCGCCCTCCCCCGGCTCACCGGCGGACTCCACGAAGGAATAGGCCGCCCACGGCCCCGTGAGTTCGACACGCATTCCGGATTCCTCCCCCTTGGTGCGGTCCACCATTTCCACGAATTCCTCGGACTTCGCGCGCGGGACGAGATAGGCGGCGTTCAGTACATTCTGTCCGGACGCCTTGGAAAGGGCGGAGTTCTGCGGCGGGTGGAGGCGGGCGTCCTCGGCGTGCGCGGACAGGGTCTCGTGGAGACTTCCGGCGAACCGTTCGGCACGCTGCCAGGTGTCGTCGTGGGCCCGGGCCTTCGAGCGCCGCTGCATCAGGTAGTCCCGGCCCGAAGCCGGCTTCGTCACGGCCTGCTCGGCCTCCTGCGCCTCGGGCTCGACATACACCTTCACCCCCCATTCGACCCGCCCCGCGAGCCGGTCCAGGACGCGCCGGAAATCCTCCTCGCGCTCCTCCATCATCACGCGGACGCCGCTGTCGTCCCGGAACACCGTGGCGAGCCGGAGCGGCAGCGGGGTGGTGACGGCCGTGAGGGAGTCGATCACCTGCTGATGGGCGCGGGCGGTCGCCGTGAGCCAGTCCAGGTCCTCCAGACGGCGGCGGAGCGGCTCCTCGGCGAAGTCCCGCTCCGGCACATGGCTGACCACGGCGATCAGGCCGCGGTGGGCGAGCAGCCGCGGCGGATCGCCCGCCACCCCCGGCAGGTCGGCCTGGAGGGGCGCGCCGAGGGGGTGGCAGACGGCGTACACGTACCGCAGTCCGGTCATGGTGTCTCCTCTCGGTCGTCCTCAGGTGCGCGGCTCTCCCTCGGAGCACGGCCCTGTCTCGGAGCACGGCCGGCCTTCGGGGCGGCACGGCGCTCTCGCGGGGCGCCGCCCTCTTTCAGGGCACGGCCCTCCTTCGGGGCGCGGCTCAGCTCCAGTTCCTCCAGCCGCGCCAGTCGCTCCCGCAACTCGGCGTTCTCACGTGACAGTTCGTTGCGGCGGGCACCGGAGGAAAGGGCCGGGTCGTCCTCCCACCAGTCGATGCCCATCTCCTTGGCCTTGTCCACGGAGGCGACGATGAGGCGGAGCTTGATGGTGAGCAGTTCGATGTCGAGCAGGTTGATCCGGATGTCGCCCGCGATGACGATGCCCTTGTCGAGGACGCGTTCCAGGATGTCCGCGAGGTTGGCTCCGCCACCCTGGCCGTACGGCTCCGGCATCCGGCTCGGCATGCTCATCGCCGGGTCCTGGACTTCTCACGGGTGTCCTCGGCCCGGGGCTCGTCCTCGGGCTCGTCCTCCGGCTCCTCCTCGTCGTACTCCTCGTACTCGTCCTCGGCGGCCTCCGGCTCGCCCTCCTCGGCCTCGTCCTCCTCCTCGTACTCGCCCTCGGGCTCCGCTTCCTCGTCCTCGGCGTACGGGCCCTCGTCCTCGTCCTCGTACTCCTCATCGTCCTGCGGGGCGGCGTCCTCGGCATCCCGCGCCTCGGCACCCTCCTCGGGCTCGCCGTTCTCCTCGTTGTCCTCGTTCTCCTGGTCCTCCTGGGCGACCGCGTCCTCATGGGAGGTGACGACCTCGCCGTCGCGGATCTCACCGCGCCAGCTGTCCTCGGCCTCCCCCTTGATGGTGATGAAGCGGGCGAAGTTCTTCAGGTCGAGACGGGCACGCCGGCCCTGGGCGCGCCAGATGTTGCCGGTCTTCTCGAACAGACCCGTCGGGTAGTACTCGATGACCAGCAGGATCCGGGTGAGGTTCTCGGCGAGTTCGTGGAAGGAGACGACGCCCTTCGTCGTGCCCTTGGCACCCTCCGACGTCCAGGCGATCCGGTCGTCCGGCACCTGTTCGGTGGTCTTCGCCTTCCAGCTGCGGTTGGACCAGAAGACCTTCGCCTGCCAGTCGCTGGTGGTGTCGTCGGCGCGGTTCGCGCTCTTGACGCCCTTGGCGAAGGTGCTGAAGTCCTGGTACTGCGTCCACTGGTCGTAGGCGGTGCGCAGCGGCACGCCGACGTCGATCGTCTCCATGATCACGGTCGGCTTCTTGCCCGCGCTCTTCTTGCCCTTGCCGCCCTTGCCACCGAGGTTCTTGAACGCGCCGGTCACCTTGTCCTTCGCCCGCGAGGCGCCGAGCTCCAGCGCGGTGCGCAGCGGTCCCTTGCCCTCGGCGACCTTGCGGCCGCCTTCGAGGGCGAGCTTGGCGAAGCCCGGACTGTTGCCCTCGGCGATGTCGTTGAGCTTGCCCGTGGTCTCCCCGAGCTTGTGACCGACACCGGTCAGCAGGCGTGTGGCCTGCGCGGCGAGGTACTCCTGCACCTCTTCCTTGAGCCGGTCGGCGGCTTCGCTGTGGGCCACTCCGGAGAGCGGGTTGCCGCCCGCCGCCTTGCCGGCCGCGGAGGTCGCGGACTTGGCGGATCCGAGGGTCTCGGTCATCGGTCACCGCCTCCCTTCGGCCGCCGGGCCCGGGAACCGGTACCGGAGGCGGCCCTCGATGCGGTCCTCGCGCCCGTCCTGCCGGCCGACGCGGTCTTCTTCGCGGCCGTGGCACGGGCCGGAGCCTTCTTGGCCGGCGCCTTCTTCGCGGGGGCCTTCTTGGCCGTCTTCTTCGCGGGCGCCTTCTTCGCCGTCTTCCTCGGCGGTTCCTCGTCCTCGCCCTCGTCGTCCTCCTCGGAGGCGTCCTGAGGCTCCTCGTCCTCTTCGGCGTCCTCGGCGTCCTCGGCGTCCTCGGCGTCCTCGGCGTCCTGAGGCTCGTCGTACTCCTCGTCCGCCTCGTCCTCCCGGTCGTCCGCGTCCTGCCCGGGCACGACGCCCTCGAGCTGGTCGCGCACCTCGGCGGTGCGGCCGTGCAGCCGGTCCGCGAGCGCGTCGATCTGCCGCTCGACCATGGCGCCGGAGGCGGCCTTGCCGACCCCGCGCAGGTCCTGACGCAGCTGGTCCCCTATCTCCTTGAACTGCGGGTTGTCCCGCAGTTGCTGGGAGACGAGGTCCGCGATGCCCTTGGGGGTCAGGTTCAGTCGCTTGCCGGCCACCAAGGAGCCTACGGCGAAGGCCAGTTTCAGCTTCTTGGTACGTCCGAGGAAATACCCGGCCCCGACCGCGAGACCCAATGCCGTTCGATTCATCCTGTCCACCCGTCGTCCGTCCCCGCGCTTCTGCGCGTCGCGCTCTCCAGCCGGTCGAGGAGCTCGTCCTCCTGCCGGTCGAACTCCTCCTCGGTGATCTCGTCGGCGTCCAACTGCTCTTCCAAGCGGGCGAGTTCGGCCCGGACCGTGGCGGGGTCGTAGTAGATCCGCTCGGCCTCCTTGACCACCTGTTCGATCACCCAGCCGCTGCCGCGCACCGGGGCGAACGGCAACAGCAGCACCTCCGAGATGAGTCCCATGGCGCACCTACTCCGTACTGGTGCCCGCCGGTTCGGCCGGGCCGGGTTCGACGAAGCTGTACGGCGGCAGCGGCCCGTTGACGCGCAGTTCGAGGTGCGGACGGCCCTTGCGGAGCTCCTCCGCGGCCTCCAGGAACCGGGCCGCCGAGTCGCGGTCCACCAGGAACGAGACGTTGACCAGCCAGCCGGTGGACTCGGGGCCCACGCTCGTGGCCGCGGCCAGCGGCTCGAGGTTGTGCTGCACGTCGGCCGCGTCCTCGGCCTCCTTGGCCTTCACCGCGGCGGCCACCATCTCGCCGAGCTGGATCTTCTGGTCGTAACTTCCGCCGCCCGACTGCCGGTTGGCCTCCGCGAGGCCCCGCAGTTCGGGACTCTCGGCCATCACCTGGTGCAGGACGGCCTCCTCGACGTGCGAAGCCTTGATGTTGTACTCGACCCTGCCCTCGAGGGCCCGCAGGCGCTCCTCGTAGTGCTCGGTGCGTTCGGCGAGGACCCCGGTGACGGAACTGTCGTCGGGGGCGACACTGCCGAACCGCATGGGCAGCACGCAGCCCTCGGCACCTGCCTCGGCGAGCACGGTCTGGTGGGCGAGCAGCTCCCTGCGTTTGGGCCGCAGCCCCTCGGGGGCGTCGCTGACGACCGCCGCCAGTGTGCCCTCCTTCAGGACGCGCACCGGCAGAGCCGGGTCGCCGACACCGGCCAGGCCGTCCGGAAGGTCGGGGTGCGAGGCGGCGACGATGCCGTACACGTAGGTGCTCACTCCTGCTCCTCCTTCCTGCGCGCGGTCGTGCTCTTGCGGGCTCGCGGCCTGGAGGTCCGCTCCTCCTGCTCGGAGCCCTCGTCACGGGCCTGCTTGAAGGCGCCGGAGATGGTCTCCGCGGCGCCGGACAGCGCGCCCTTGGACTTGCCGCGCGCGCCGGACTCGGTGATCTCGCCGACCAGGTCGGGCAGGCCCGGGTCCTTGCGCGGCCCCGCCTCCAGGTCCAGCCGGTTGCACGCCTCGGCGAAGCGCAGGTAGGTGTCGACGCTGGCCACCACGACCCGTACGTCGATCTTGAGGATCTCGATACCGACCAGGGAGACCCGTATGAACGCGTCGATGACCAGACCCCTGTCGAGGACGAGCTCCAGCACGTCGTAAAGACCGCTCGAGCCGCCTCCGCCACCGGACTGCTGTGCCGGGACTACGGTCATGCCGACCGCACCTCCTTGCCTCGTGAATGTTGTCGGGACGTTCCTTCGCCGAGCGGCCTACCGGCCGCCGGCCCTTTGCGAATCGGCCCGTCCGCGCTCGTAGCGACGAACGCGCCGGTAGCCGGTGAGCTGGCCCTCCGCGTCGAGCTCCACCTGGTAGGTCGCCATCAGGCTCATCGTGTCGGGCACCCTCGCGAGCTCCATGACCTCGACCTCCAGCTGCCAGCCGCCCTCCGTCTGCGCGAAGGACGAGGCGCCCTCGACCGCCATACCGGTCAGCTCTCCGAGCTGGGCGCAGGCGTGGCGCAGCACCTCCATGGGGCTCGGCCGGTCGTCCGCCACGTCGTCCTTCCCTTCCCTGCTCGTCGAGGTCCGCGCACTCTCGGGACGCTGCGACCCCTCTGATCTGCGAGGTCTCTGTGATCTCTGTGATCTCTGTGATCTCTGCGGTCTCGAACTCTGCGGGGTTCGTGAAGTCCCCGAAGCCTCCGGAGTCCGTGAACTTTGTGAATTGTGTGATTCAGGTGATTCATGCGCTTTACGTGCATTGCGTGAAGCATGTGGCTGCTCTGTGCTTTTCGTGTTCACCATGGCCACCTCTTCTTCCGGGTGGCCCAAAGGCTCTTGGCCAAACCTTCACGTGGCACGGAGTGCGTCGAACCGGCGCCGGGCCGGCCCCAGGGCGCGCCCTGGGCCGGTCAGCACGGACCAGGGAAGGGCGTGGGCCTGCTCGGGCGGCGTCGGCGATGGTCCAGCGGCGCGGGCCGAGCTCCGGATCGTGCGGCTGCTCCCGGGTGAGGGGCGTGGCGACGGGGCCCCGGGCGGCGCGCGCACCGTGAAGGGGGGCGACGGCGGTCGGGGCCCGTCGATCCCGTGCCGGGGGCCGTTCCAGCATCGACGGACGGCAGCGCAGCCGCGCGACCATGAACGCGGCGACCGACCGGTGGTACGCGACCAGGTCGCCCTTCGTGTACCGCTTCGCCTGCGCGCCGCCCGGGAAGAGCACCTTCTCCGGCCGGTGGCCCTCGACGCCGCGGCGGCCGCCCGCACCTACCGCACGGCGTCACCGCTCACGGCGCGATCGCCTGCTCCACCAGCAGCCGGGCGGACGCGGCGATCGACTCGGCGTCGATGCCCGCGGCGTGCAGCTGCTCGGCCGGGCTCGCCGAGCCGGGCATCGTCCGGACGGCCAGCCGCACCAGCCGGGGCACCGGCCGCCCGTCGAGGAAGGCGTCGAGGACCGCGTCCCCGAGGCCGCCCTGCTCGTGGTGGTCCTCCACGCTCAGCAGCAGGCCGGTCTCCTCGGCGGCCCGGCGCAGCGTGGCCCGGTCGACGGGCTTGACCGAGTACAGGTCGATCACCCGGGCGGCGATGCCCTCGCCGTCCAGCGCCTCGGCCGCCCTCAGCGCCTCGTGCACGGTGACGCCGGCCGCGACGATCGTCAGCCGGTCCCGGTCGGAGGAGCGCAGCACCTTGCTGCCGCCGACGGGGAACTCCTCGTCCGGCCCGTAGAGGACCGGGTAGGCGCCGCGCGAGGTGCGCAGATAGCGGACGCCGTCCAGGCCCGCCATGGCGGCGACCAGCCGGGCCGTCTGGTGGGGGTCGCACGGGTACAGCACGGTCGAGCCGTGCACGGCCCGGAACATCGCCAGGTCCTCCAGGCCCATCTGCGAGGGCCCGTCCTGTCCGATGGCGACCCCCGCGTGCGAGCCGACGAGGTTGATGCCGGCCCCACTGACCGCGGCCATCCGGACGAAGTCGTGGGCCCGGGTCAGGAAGGCCGCGAACGTCGAGGCGTAAGGGACCCAGCCGCGCGTCGCGAGGCCGACCGCGGCGGCGACGAGCTGCTGTTCGGCGATGTAGCACTCGAAGAAGCGGTCCGGGTACTCCTTGGCGAAGGTCTCGGCGCGGGTGGAGTCGCTCACCTCGCCGTCGAGGGCGACGATGTCCTCGCGGGCGGCGCCGAGCGCGGCCAGGGCCTTGCCGTAGGCGTCACGGGTCGCCACGCCCTTCTCCCGGTCCTCCCCCTCCCAGCGGGGCAGTACGAGGGGCCCGGTCGGGACCGAGTGCAGCATGCGGGCGTCGGCCGGCTCGCGTACGCGGACCCGCAGGTCACGGATGCCGCCCAGCTCCTCGATCGCCTCGTCGGCGTCGGGCAGCGGCTTGCCGTGCAGGCCCTCGCGGTCCTCGACGGACCGGACGCCCTTGCCCTTGAGGGTGCGGGCGAGGATCGCGGTGGGCTGCCCCGAGGTGGAAGCCGCCTCGCCGTAGGCGCGGTCGACGGCGTCCACGTCGTGTCCGTCGATCTCGATCGTGTGCCAGCCGAAGGCCTGGAAGCGGCGGGCGTAGGCGCCGAGGTCGTGGCCGTGCCGGGTGGGGCCGCGCTGGCCCAGCCGGTTGACGTCGACGATCACCGTGAGGTTGTCGAGGTGCTCGTGGCCCGCGTGCTCGGCGGCCTCCCACACCGAGCCCTCGGCGAGCTCGCTGTCCCCGCACACCACCCACACGCGGTAGCCGAGGCGGTCCAGCCGCTTCCCGGCCAGCGCGATGCCGACGCCCACCGGCAGCCCCTGGCCGAGCGAGCCGGTGGCCGTCTCGACCCACGGCAGCCGCTGCGGGGTCGGGTGTCCCTCGAGCCGGCTGCCGAGTTCGCGGAAGGTCAGCAGCTCCTCGTCGTCGATGGCCCCGGCGGCCTTGTAGGCCGAGTACAGCAGGGGGGAGGCATGGCCCTTCGAGAGGACGAAGCGGTCGTTGCCCGGGTGCGCCGGGCGGTCGAAGTCGTAGCGGAAGTGGTTGGCGAGGAGTACGGCCATCAGGTCCGCGGCCGACATCGAGGACGTCGGATGCCCGGACCCCGCGGCGGCGGAGGCACGCACACTGTCGACCCGCAACTGCTGTCCGAGTTCGGTGAGTTCGGCGGTGTCCATCTGGCTACCGGTCTCCCTTCGCGTCGCGGGCGTCGTCGCGCTCGACGGGGCCGGGGCCGGGGCCGGGGTCGGCCGTCCCCCGACCGGGCTGCTTCGAACTGTGCCGCCCCACCTCGGGCGTCGGCGAGTCGATCGACTGGGAGCCCTCCTCGGGCGACGCCTGGCCCGCACGGGAGCCGCTCTCACCGCCCGAATGCCGTCCCACCTCGGGTGTCGGCGAGGTGATCGACTGGGAGCCGTCCTCCGGGGAGGGGTGCTGCTCGCCGGACCCGTCGGTCGCCTTGTTCACGTCGTTCACGTCGTTCACGTCGTTCACGTCGTTCCCCTCATTCCTGTCGTCCGTGTTCCTGCGTGTTCCTGTCGTACGGGTTCTTGCCGTCCGGGCCGTCGGCTTCGTTCCCTGCGTTCCCTGCGTTCCCGGTGTTCCCGGTGTTCCCGGTGTTCCCTGCGTTCCCGGTGTTCCCGGTGTTCCCGGTGTTCCCTGCGTTCCCGGTGTTCCCGGCGGTCCCGGCGGTCCCGGCGGTCCCGGCGGTCCCGGCGGTCCCGGTGTTCCCGGTGTTCCCGGTGTTCACGTCCTCCTCGGTGGCCGCGCCGGGACCGGAGGCCGCGGGCCCGTGACGGTGGCCGCCGGGTACCCGCGCCAGTTCCGGCGACGCGGTGTCCAGTGGTACCGACCAGGACCGGACCAGGCCCAACTGGACTTCCTGACGCGGGAGTACGGCATCCAGCAGCCAGTCGGCCGCGACGCGCACCCGGTTGCCGGGCATGGCGGCGAGATGGTAGCCACGGGCGACGGCACCGGCCGCGGGGCCGGACAGGTGGACGCCGAGCGGATTGGCGGCGGCCTGCGCCCCGCCCAGGTCCACGACGAATCCCAGGTCCTTGTGCCGGTAGGGCCGCAGACCGGCCGCACCGCCGCCCTCGACGAGCGAGGCGGCGACGTTCCGCCCGGCCGCCTTGCCCTGCCGCCAGGCGTGCTGCGCGGTCATCGGCGTGTACTCCCCGGGCCTCTCCAGATCCGGTACCGCGGCCGCGTCACCGCACGCGAACACCTCGGGCCTGCCCGGCACCTGGAGCGTAGGCTCGACGAGCAACCGCCCGCGTTCCATGGGCAGCCCGAGCGACTCCGCGAGGGGATCGGGCCGTACGCCCACGCACCACGCCAGGGTGCGGGTGTCGACGAACTCGCCGTCGGTCAGCAGGACCCCGTCGCGGGTGGCCTCCTTGACGGAGGTGCCCATGCGCACCTCGACGCCCCGTTCTCGCAGCACCCGGTCGGCGGTGCGGGAGAGCCGTTCGTCCAGTTCGGGCAGGACACGCGACGCGAGGTCGAGCAGCAGCCAGCGCGGCCGTATGCCCCGCCGCAGGGGGTGGGCGCGGACCAGGGCGTCGGTGAACAGCTGGCCCTGCGCGGCGACTTCGGTACCGGTGTAGCCCGCGCCGACCACGACGAACGTGCAACGCGCCGTGCATTCGTCGGCGTTCACGCCACAGGCCGCCAACTCCACCTGCCGGGTGAGGTGATCGCGCAGGTAGAGGGCTTCGGGCAGACCGCGGAACCCGTGCGCGTGCTCGGCGACCCCGGGGATGGGCAGCAGCTTGTTGACGCTGCCGGCGGCCAGCACGAGCCGGTCGTAACCGAGCGTGCCCTCGTCCCCTTCGGGATCGGTGTAGTGGACGGTGCGCGCGTCGAGGTCCACGTGCTCGGCCTCGCCCAGCACCGGCCGCACCTCGCGCAGGGTCCCCGACAGGGAGACGGTGACCCGGCGCGGCTCGAGGACGCCCGCCGCCACCTGGGGCAGCAGGGGCAGGTACAGGAAGTAGTCGGTCGGGTTGAGCAGCGTGATGTCGGCCCGGCCCCTGGTCGCCCGCGCCAGGGTCCGGGCCGTCCGGTACCCGGCGAAGCCGGCTCCGACGATCACGATGCGGGGACGCCTCACGGTGGGCCTCCGAAGGGGTTCGGACGGTTGTCGTACGAAGGTTTCCGCGTCCCCCTGGCAGGAGCCGCCAAACGTCGCCGGTGTCCCCGCCGGGCG